>JBMOPB010000024.1:57865-86307 GCA_049325055.1 Bacillota bacterium | reverse complement strand
ACCGGGTATGGCCGGGAAGAAAGGGTTTGACGAAAAACGCATTACAGTAATAAGTTAACGGATTATTTTTTCCAATTTAAAAAAATGCTTATCTTGTTGATGGTTTCAGGTTTCATATTGCATGTTTTTTTCCCGGCGCCATTATTGAGGGAAATACTGAATTACATCGTATTTGCGGCAGTGGTGACAAGCCTGCCGTTTACAGGGCGGGGGGCCGCGGCAGTGTGCCTGGGGCTGTTTGTGACGGGATTCTACTTTATATATATTTCCGGTTCCGGCTGGAGTTTTTGCACCGAAGCCATAGGCAGGAATGTAAATCTACTGGCGCTACTGATCACCGTCCCCCTCCTGGGCCTTCCGCTAAAAACCGGGGGCTATGTGGTGGTGCTGGACACCCTGGCCGTAAAATACATGGGGAAGAGTCTCCGGATGTACATTGTTCCGGCCCTTTTCAGCCATATTTTGGGTGTGTTTATGAATATAGGGGCTGTTCCCCTTACTTACGAGATTACAGCCCGGGGCAAAATCACATCCTTTCCGTCCATATTGGCCCGGAGCATTTCCAGGGGATTCGGGGCCGCTCTTATGTGGTCCCCCAATATGATTGCCACCGCCGTTGTGCTTGGATACCTGGCGGTGCCATGGCAAAACTACGTATACCTGGGTATTTTGTTTGCAGTGGTTTCCCTGCTGATTGGCATTATCATGGAGCTTTTTCAAAAGGAAAAAGGGCTTGAATGTGCCGAAGCCGAAGCCGGCTGCTCCCGGGATGATTACCCTGTTGACCGTATAAAGCTGGGGCAGCTCCTGGTGACGGGAGTCATTTTCCTGTCAATAGTGATTTTTATTGAAACCAGGACAATGTTGAAGGTTATCGATATTGTTCCCGTGGTGGCAATTGTTTTTCCCGCTGTCTGGCTGGCCCTGCTGGGCCGTGTAAACACCGTAAAAGAAGGTTACGGAGATTATTTCAGAAACAGGGCAGGCAGGTATGACGGGGAAGTGGTGCTTTTTGTGGCAGCGGGTTTTTTTTCAGCGGCTTTTTCGGTTTCGGGGTGGTCGGATAAACTGATTGATTATATAATGCACTTTTCCACCGGGATGGCGTCACTGTCCGCGACCATACTGGCAGTTATATTAATAGCTGGAGTTTTTGGCATTCATCCCATGGTTCCGGTTTCCGCCCTGGCATCTTCCCTGGACCAGGCGTCAATCGGCATCAGCCCGGTCAACATGGCCCTGGTGCTGATAATGGGCTGGGCCCTGGGGGCCACGGTCTCACCCATGTCGGGAACCAGCCTGGTGGTTGGCGGTCTTACGGGTAAGTCCCCCGCCGCTGTTGGCATGGCCAACCTGTTTTACAGCATGCTGGTGGCCGCCTCGGTGGTTTTGTACATGGCTTTTCAGTAAATCTGCTACCAGCCGATGGGGCCCACTTCCCAAAGGAAATAATCAACCCTGTTGGGGCCTTTTTTTATTTCCACGGTGAAGGAGGCCACATAAGCCGAGGAATCGTTTTCTATCAACCTCCTGGGCCCCACCTGCACGTCGTACTGGTTGACCTTTCTCCAGTTGTGCAGCGCATCCAGCAGCGTTTTGGAGATGTTGTCGGGCTCCAGTTCCTTTATGCTGCTGCGCTGGACCCTGGCGATAATGGCCACTTTTTTTTCAAACGTTTTGTAGCCCTTTTCCTGCAGCTTTTTCAACACCGCGTCATAATACTCTTTTTTCGAGTCTGCGGATGAGCTTATATCGTTGGGCACCACGCATTCCAGTCCAAAGGTGAATGCATCTGCGCCCGGCTGAATAACCCACATTTTTTTCACTCCCGGTTACTGTTGTCAATATTATTGTGTTCTGGATTTCAATGTCAGTTCCACGTTAAATATACTTCCCATTTCCACATACACTTTCCAGTTGGGCCGGTTGCGAGTCTCTTCAACCAGTGATTTTATTGATGACCGTATTTTTTCGGGCAGCTCGGTACCGCAGCTGGGGCATTTGGGTTTATCGAATTTTCCCTCTAATATTTGGTATTTCCCGCCACATTCTCCACAACCGATAAAAATCATTACCACACCCCCCTTAAAGAGTAAAGTATTGATATTGCAAACAGTTATTCGACAAAATGTCACGAATACCTGTTATTGTTACCAATACTGACTGACAAAAGAAAAAAGGGCCGGAAAAATACCGGTCCAATTTACTATCATCATGCTTTTCTGGCCGGACAGGGGGAACTGCCGGACTTGTTTGGCTTCAGTTTGCCTGAATGCATTGCGTTGCAGTACCATCTGACCAGTTCCTTTTTCAGAAGCTGTTTAAATTTAGACTCCTGGAGTCTGTCTTCCTCTTTTTCACTGTTCCTTTTTCCGGGCAAGGGGCTTCCTCTCCTTTCAATAGCAATGTCTTAAATATGCTATTATTTGGAAAGGAGTAATATTACACAATCAGTTATAAAGTTTCACTGTGGGACTATACAGCGGCCAAAGATTTATGCTCAGGTTGACGGGAACGGTCCGGGACGCAGCTTGGTCCGCAGGTATTCGTACGTCAGCCCCCCCAGCAGGAGGAAGCCGGCAATACCCACCCCGGTGTAAAGAAACCTTACGAGGTTGGTAAAGCCTATGTTGCTGGCTATGACACCCCCCAGGGCCACTGCAGCCGCCAGCAATTTGAAGCGGGGTTCATCGGGCGGGGTCAGGCGGGCGGTAAAGCCGTAAAGGCCTCCCACGGCTGTGGAGAAGATGGCGGCCAGAAGAATCAAGGTATACCCGGTCCCGGCAAGCGGGGAGAAAAGATTGACCACGTAACTCATGGGAATGGAGTATCCGAAGGATTCGGGAACCGCCAGGAGCACCATGTTGATGGCTGTTATCCCCAGGCCCAGGCCAATCCCGCCGGCCACCGATCCTTTTTCAATATCCGATTCCGATCCTGCCAGCCTGCCCATGGGAGACAGAATGGCCACAGCCACCACAAGGTTGTAGGACACATAGGTAAGGGCCGAAAGTGGCCAGGACGGTATTACAGCTGCCCATGGCTGTGCATAATACCTCAAGTCGGCCAGACCCCCGGGGAAGGCGACTAGCACTGCGCCGGCCAAGACAATTATTCCGCCAATCATCACAGGCACCAAAAAGCTCAGTGCCGAGACGATGCCGCAGAGGCCTGTCAAAACCGTAGCCAGCGATACCATAGCCATCAATAAAGACCCGTAAAAGGGAGGGAGGCCGAACTGCTGGCTTAAAGAGGCCCCGGTTCCGGCCAGCATAGCGGTAAAGGAACCAAAAAGAAAAAAGGTAATGGTAACGTCGACCACAAGGCCGGTGACCTTGCCCCCTGTCCGGTAGACCACCTCCCGGTGGGAGGTGGCGTTCAGCCGGGCCCCGTACCTTAAGATAAGCATCGCAAAAAAGGCAAATAAAAAAGAGGTCAGCGTTATGGCCGCAAAACTGGCCGGGCCGAAGAAAGAAAAAAACTGCAGAACCTCCTGGCCGGATGCGAACCCCGCGCCGATGGTCACACCGATGAACGCCGACGCTATTTGAAAACCGTTTAGTTTATTACATTCCATAATACCATATTATTTGCCGTGGAAATGCATAATATGCAGCCTTTCAAAATAATGGCAGGGCGGAATAATTATCAAAAAAAACCACCCGGAGGGTGGGGGCGCGGCGGGTATAAACTCCGCCGCCTCAGAATTCTAGGATATTAATGTTTTAAGTTTACTTTATTGACAGCCCGAAAGAAAGCATCTTCCTGCGCACAAAGGCCAGCTGCATCTGCAGCGGCAACTGCATGGGGCAGTTGTCGTCACAGGCCATCAGGCCCATGCAGCCAAAGGCGCCCTCATCGGATCCCATTACCTCGAAATACTCTTTGTTGGATCTTTCATCCCTGGGGTCCACCATGAAACGGGCCACCCGGTTGATGCCGGCGGCGCCCAGGAAATCCTCCCGAATATTTGCGGTAACACAGCCGGCTATGCAGCAGCCGCACTCTATACACCTTTCGGCCTCGTATATCTGGAGGGCGGTTTCATTGTCCATCCGCTCCTCGATGGCATTGGGGTCGAACTTTTTGTCGGTATGGACCCATGCCCTGGTTTTGACTGAAAGGTGTCTGAACCATGTTCCGGTGTCCACCGAAAGGTCGCCGATCAGCTTGAATACCGGTAGAGGCATAATGGTTATTGTTCCCGGAAAGTCGGTGGTCAGCGTCTTGCAGGCCAGCCTGGGCCTCCCGTTGATAACCATGGCGCAGGAGCCGCAGATGGCAGCCCGGCAGACGAAGTCGAACATAAGGGAGGGGTCCTGCTCCTCTCGTATTCTGTTCAGCGCCGTAAACAGAGTGATGCTCTGGGATTCGTCCAGTGTGTATTCCTGCATGAAGGGCTTGACTTCCGGCGTGTTTGGGTTGTACCTGAAAATGCTGAACTTGCGCTGTGTACTCATTTTGCCCTCCTTGTCAGTTTTGTTTTTTTCCGTCTGCCGAGGATGCGGATGCTTCACCGTAACCGCGGTCACCCGGAGGCAGTTCGGTTATTTTAACAGGCTCGTAATTTAACTCGGGCAGATCTGCGCCCTCTTTCCAGTAAGCCAGGGTACGCTTCAGCCAGTTGACGTCATCCCGTTTCGGGTAGTCCTCCCTGGCGTGGCTGCCGCGGCTTTCAGTCCTCGTCAGGGCGCCGTAGGAAATGCACAGTGCAAGGCGTATCATCCCGGGCATGCGCAGGGCAGCGCTCAGCTCGGGATTGGCCCCTTTTCCGTCGGACGAAAGCCCAATCTTCTGCGCTCTCTTATAAAGTTCCTGCAGCTGGCTCACAGCCTTCTGCAGGTCCGGGCCGTTACGGAATATTCCCACGTAATTTAAAAGAGTCTGCTCCATTTCCTTTCTTATGGCATAGACGTTCTCCCTGCCCTGCTTGCCGGAGATCAGGCTGTTTATGCGCTCCTGCTGCTTCTTCACAAATCCCTGCACCAGGCTGTAGTTATAATTCAGCTCGGTGCCCTTGGTGTACTCGGCCACCTTGTTGCCCACCACCCAGCCGCTTACGATGGTTTCCGCCAGAGAGTTGCCTCCCAGCCTGTTGAAGCCGTGCAGGTCCCAGCAGGCCGCCTCGCCCACCGCAAACAGCCCTTTGAGGCCGTAGGCGTATCCGTCGATATTGGTTCTTACTCCGCCCATGCTGTAGTGCTGGGTGGGGCGGACCGGGATCAGGTCCTTGACCGGGTCAATGCCGTTGAAGTTCCTGCATATATTGGCGATTTCCCGGAGGTTGGTGTTGATGTGCTTGGCCCCCAGGTGTCTTATATCCAGCCACAGGTGGGGCCCGTAGGGGCTGTCCACTCCCAGGCCCTTGCGGATATGCTGTATCATACGGCGGGACACCACGTCCCGGGAAGCCAGTTCTTTCTTCTTTGGTTCATAGTCGGGCATGAAGCGGTGGAGGTTTTTGTCCAGCAGGTAACCGCCGTCACCCCTGGCCCCTTCGGTAATCAGTATCCACACCGGCACCATCCCGGTGGGGTGGAACTGGACGGCCTCCATGTTGCCCAGGGGGACCAGCCCGGTGTCCAGCGCTATTGACATGCCGTTGCCCTCGTTGATGATGGCGTTGGTTGACGCGCCGTAAAGCCTTCCGTAGCCCCCGGTGGCTATAATTGTGGATTTGGCCAGGTAAATTCTGAGTTCACCGGTCCTGAGGCACCTGGCCACCACTCCCAGGCAGGTAACCCCGTCATGAATAATGGAAATTGCCTCGGTGCGGTCATGAACGGTGATTCCCAGCTTTATTACCACGCTGTCAATGGTGTACTGCATTGTGTGGCCGGCCCCGTCGGAGGTGTAGCATGTCCGCCACTTGGCTGTCCCGCCGAAGTCCCGGGCGGTAATAAGCCCTTCCTTTTCTTTTTTATCCTCTATCTCCCTCCCGTCCGGGAGAACCTTTTTTCCTGCCACAACACGGTTCCAGGGAACGCCCCACATGGCCATTTGGCGTATCGCCTTGGGCACCGTTTCCACGAATAAGCGGGCCACATCCTGCTCGCAGCCCCAGTCGGATCCTTTTACGGTATCTGCGAAGTGAATATCGGGGCTATCCCCCTCACCCATGGCGCAGTTCCCCAGGGATGCCTGGCAGCCTCCCTGGGCAGCGGTGCTGTGAGAGCGCCGGGGCGGCACAAGACTTAATATAATAACGTCCAGGCCCTGGGTGGCGGCTTCAATGGCGGCCCTTTCCCCCGCAAGCCCGGCCCCGACAACAAGTACGTCTGTGGTGATGGTGGTATAGTTACTCATCAGGCACCTCCCAGTTTAAGAAATACCCACAGGGCGGCCAGGCCCAGTGTCAGTATTATTACAGTGATGGCCTTGGTTACGTAGCCCAGAGGCTTTCTCGGAAACCAGCCCCACTTCACGAACTGGCGGTAAATACCGAAGCCGGCGTGGTATTCACCCAGCAGAAGCAGTACAAGGTAGAACCACCAGAAGGCCTGCATGCGCTCGGCGCTTGTCATGGCGGTGATGGGCCATCCGGAAATGACCACCCACATGTGGATGCTTCCCAGGGCGAAGATGGCGGCCCCGGTTATTACCTGGAACACCCAGACCCATGTGTCGGTGCCCTGAAGCATCTTGGCATGACGCCAGATTATTCTCTGTTCCTGGATACGGGTTGGCAGCCTGCGGCCCGCGGCAAGGATATGCATGATAAAGACCAGGATTATAAAGGGTATGCCGACGTAGGACAGATAGTAATCGTCCAGAGACTGGGAAAGGTGGTTGAATGTTTTTGTGCCCAGGAGGATGGTGGACACAAAAAGCATGTGCGTCCACAGGAAACCCACCAGCGTCACTCCGGTCAACAGCTCAACCAGATCATAATAGAGTTCCGCCTTCGGGTTTCTTGTTAAGATTTTTTGTACCAGCATTTTTGTCTCCTTTCCTTTCCTCTATTCCGTGTGTGAGTTCTTCGGATCCCGGGCCGGATGCCGTGGCCAACACGTAGATAGAGGGGTTTTTATGTTTTTTACCGGCAAAAAACATAAATTGCTACACGCAAATTTGATGCCAGTGAGAAAAAGTGATTAAAATTACAGAAAATACATTGTTTTTTGCCGACTTTACGTTTTATAGAATACCTTTTGGAGGGCTGTTTATTTTAAATATTGGAAAAACGGTTTTACAGAGGCTTGAAATTCTGCCCCGCCATGAGGAAAAGCCTTGAAAAACGCTGCATTCGGGGACCTTTGGTTTTCTAATAATTAAAAATGCAGCGGGTTAATTATATCAGAAATTTTTAGGTATTAAAACTGCCTTATTCATAACGGGGGAGCAGGGGAGGGGTAGAGGTGGTATAAGGCTGGCCAATGTTATTTTAACAGTAATTTTTTTAAAAGTCAGTCATTTAAGTTGTCATTATATATGCCCGGTTGTATAATATATAACAACAGGGAAAACCGGGAGGTGCGGACGGTGAAAGGATTTATAGATAGTCACCACAAGCACAAAGTCGGAATGGATGAGAGCAGGCTGGAGTTCACAGGCACCCTGGCCGTTGATGTAATCGGCTATTCTACAATATCCGTGCTGATGGGAATACTTTTCTGCAATGTATTCGGACCGGTTGTGTAAAAAGTGTCAGATGAAATTTTAAAATTAATCTCGTAGAAAGAGTCAAGGCGTCCTTGGTATGTGCTATTTATAACAAGGGCGCTTTTGGTTTTATTATCAAACTCACAACCGCTAATGTAGTGACAACAGCAATAGACAAAAAGAGGGATAGACCTTTTGCGGTAAAAGACCGCGAAGTCTATCCATGAGGCTGCTTTTTGGCGGGTTAAGAAAATTACTGGTTATTCACGGTTACAAGGTTGCTTTCACCGTAAAAATTAACCTTGCATTTGAAGTTCTCGCTTATAAACCTCAGGGGCACTATGGTTCTTCCGCTTTCTATGGTTGCCGGAACGTCCAGCTGCACCTCCTGACCGTTGACCAGGGCAATCTTGCTGTTTATCTTCATTTTGATTGACATCTGCGCTCCCTGGACAGTAACTGTTTCTGTGTCACCGTCATAGTAAACGTCGGCGTTGAGGCCTTCCGCTATGAAGCGTACCGGCACAAGGGTTCTTCCTTCCACTATTTTGGGCAGCACGTCGAAATCGGTGTTTTTGCCGTTGACGTAGACCTTTACTGACAGATTTTGTTTGCCCGCGTGTATGCGGTCAAGTTCCCTGAAGGTTTCATCGTCTCCGGGGTTGTTACGGGCCGAGTATTCCATAAATTTTAGCGCTTCATTAACTTTTCCGGCCTTTATTTGGATCTGGGCCATGTACCTGAATGTGAGGGCCTTTTCCCGGCTGTCCACCGAGTCGTCCTGGGATAAACCGGCGTATGCCTCATTTGTCACCGTCTGGATTTCGTCCGGATCGGTATTCTCGGCTATAATCATTTTATACTGGTATACCGCCTCTGAAACACTCCTGCCGTCCAGTATTGCCTGCAGAACAGCCCTGGCCCTTGGGTTTTTCACGTTCTGAAGGGCATTGGCTATACCTTTGTGTTTCCCCTTGTTTTTTCCGTATACGTCATCTGTGGCGTTATCTTCCTCCTCTTCTTCATCCCCGTCTTCGTTATACACGATCTCAGTAACGGAAACATTGTCTTCGGCATTTTCCTGCAGTGCCGGCTGGCTCTGCTCCTGGTATATTGAACCGCTTTGTCCCCAATTCTTCTGGGGGGGCCTGGCCAATGAGGCCGGAATCATTAAAAAGAGCAACATGCTGGCCGCCATAAGAACAGAAAGGATTCTTTTAACCATTTTTACCAACCTCCTTTTATATCTTATATACGGCACAGCATTTTATTTGGGGGGGTGGTGGAGGTGAAATGGGACCAGTGTCACAGATCCCCGATTCTTGCCTGAAAAACAAGAAACGCCGGGATACGTAAAGCGTTTCCCGGCGTTGTTCTTAAACCTGGAATTCTTGGTGTTTATTTCGACCAGTATTTAATGGTTTCATAGTTGTAGCTGAGGGAGCCCGCCAGCTCTACCATGAAATTGCTTCCGTTCTTTTTCTCCAGCATTATTTCCGCCTTGGCGACCTCGGCCTGGAAGAACGGTTCTTCAAAAAATCTCTCAAACCAGTTTTTAAATCTATTTACCATACGGAACATCTCCTTTTTCCGTTGAATTATCATAACTTAATATTAAGTACGGCAGGCCAGAAAATAAATCTATTTATGTTGAAATGCAAAAAGAAGTAGTCTATAGTTTCACAAGTGCTGCCGCCGTCCGCCGGGCTAGGCGAAAGTTTCACAAAACATTCCATTATTTTTTAATTGTGATAGAACCAGGGGGGTGTTTAATTCGTCAATAGGAATAAAAGGCTGGACCTTTTGTGGAAAGGGGTTATATTTAATGAGGCTAAAGGCGGCTTTTATTGTGTTGGTTATCGCGGCCCTGATATTTGCGGGTCAGTACTTCTACCCCCGCACGTCGCTTGCCCAGCAGCCGAAAAAATTCACCGGCGGCCAGCAACTGGCCGAATACGTGAGATCTAACAGCCAACTGGCCGGTTTGTCATATGGCGGCCGGGGTTTCGGAGGCGCCCTTCCGACAGCGCAGAAGCGGTTGGGGGCCGCCCCTTCCGGCGCCGCGGCGGAGATGAAAGCGGAGGCCGGGTCCATGGGCCAGGCGGCGGTGAATGACGGGTATTCCTCCACAAATGTGCAGATTGAAGGGGTAGATGAGGCCGACATTATAAAGAATGACGGAAAACACCTGTATGTGGCCTCCCGGAACCAGGTTCACATTCTGGAGGCTTACCCGGCGGAAAGGGCCAGGCTTCTGTCCTCTATCGACTGCATGGGATATGTTGTCGGGATGTTTTTAAACAAGGACAGGATCATGGTGATAAGCAACAGGGCCGGCGCGCCGGGTATGGTGGCCGAGGTTTATGACATTGCCGACAGGGCGAAACCCCTTCAGGTAAAAACGCTGTCCTGGGAAGGGGGCTACGTAAGCTCCAGGATGATAGGCGGTAATGTGTATCTTGTGATAAATTACCCGGTGTACTTTAAGGAGGACCTGAGCGGCAGCGGGGAAACGGTTAACCTTCCGGTTTTTACTGAGAACGGTATTCAAAATGTGACACCCCCGGAAGAAATATATTATTTTGATTTTCCGGATCACTCATACACCTATACCATGATTGTTGCGGTAAACATGGAAGACGAAGGACAAAAGGCCTGGTACAGGACATATCTGACCGGTGTGTCCCAAAATGTCTACTGCTCCCGGGAAAACCTGTTCTTAACCGGTCCCAAGGCCCCGGATGTGGCGTTGTTCACCAACAGATTTTTGGAGGGTCTGGCCAGCCTTATGGATGGGGACGCGGCAGGGCGGATCAGGACCATCGTGGAGTCATCCGAAAGGCCCGACATTAAAATACAGCAGGCTGAACAGGTGCTGGAGTGGTACATCGCCGCATTGGACTACGCCGGGGCGGTGGCGCTGGAAGAAAAAATAAGGCTTATAAGGGATAAGTTTAACAGGGATTTGGCCAGGGAAAGAAATAAAACCGCCATTTTCAAGTTCACCATCATGGGAAACAGCGTGGAGTACAAATGCCAGGGAGAGGTTAACGGAAACCTTCTGAACCAGTTTTCCATGGACGAGGAAGGGGGCTACTTCAGGGTGGCCACCACGTCCGAAAGCTTCCTGTTTACCGACAGGCCGGCTACCCGCAACAATATATACATTATGGATGAAAACCTCACCGTGGTGGGCAAACTTGAAGGACTGGCCCCGAGGGAGAGAATATTTTCGGCCAGGTTTATGGGGGGCAGGGTCTATCTGGTTACTTTCAGAAGGATTGATCCCCTGTTTGTCATCGACACCGCGGACCCCCGAAATCCAAAGGTGCTGGGCGAATTGAAGATTCCCGGTTTTTCCGATTACCTTCACCCTTATGATGAAAACCATATAATCGGTATAGGAAAAGATGTGGCGCCGGTGTCCGATCCGGTTCCGCTTCCCGCCGATCCGTTACTTCGCAGGCCTGTGCCCGAAATCATGCCCCCGGTGCCCGTAAGGCAGCAGGGTGTGAAGATTGCCCTGTTTGACGTAAGCGACCCCACCAGGCCTGTGGAAAAATCGAAGTATATAATTGATCAGGTTCATTCCGATACCGAGGTTTCCAGGAACCATAAGGCCTTTCTTTTCAGTAAAACCAGAAACATTATGGCGCTGCCTGTTTCCTGCCCCGAGAATATATATCGCGGCCGCGAGAAAATGCCGTATTACAGGCAGTGGCAGGGGATGTATGTGTTTAACATATCTCCTGAAGGCGGGATAACCCTTAAGGGGAAAATAGCACACACACCGGCGGGGAGCGATCCAAATAATGGTCCGGAATGGGTAGTGAGGGCTGCTTACATCAACGAAATTTTTTACACCGTGTCCGACCGGTCGGTAAAACTGAGCAGGATGGAGGACATGAAAGAAATCAAAACGGTCCGCTTCCCCTATCAGAGGTTGGACGTTAGAGGATAGAAATTGGAATCTTGTAGGAATTGGCCTTGGAGACCAATTCCATCTTAATCCAGCTTTCAACTTCCAATACACTAACTTCAAGATTTGTTATTGCTTCTCTTCTGCGGGGGAAGGCACGGCCTTTACGGTTTGCTTTGCCCCTTTTTTTCGTCTGAAGGCGAGGGTTTAAACCTGGAGGTCTGCACCATTATAACTCCACCCAGTATTACGGCGGTGGCCAATACTTCCGTTAATGTGATGTTTTCATGCAGTATCAGCGCCCCCAGTACCACAGCCACAACGGGGTTGACGTAGGAATAGGTGGAAGCCTTTGACGGGGGCATGGTTTTTATTATGTACACAAAACTGCTGTAACCCAGTATGGAACCGGCGAATATGAGGTAGATCAGCGCCCCGGCCCCATTGGCTGTAAGATGGAATTTAGGCAGCTCGCCCAAAATTATACCGGTCAGGCACAGCGCTATTCCCCCGGCCAGTGTCTGCAGGGCGGAAACAGCCATCATCGACCCTGAAACAGGGTTTCTGGAGGAATATACCGAACCCGAGGCCCATAAAAAAGCAGCCATCAGCACTCCAACAACACCACGTGGGTCTACGCCCTCAATGCCTGCTTCCGGTGAAACCAGGAGGGCAACCCCTGAGAACCCCAGAAGTATGCCGGCCCAGCCCTTCCAGCTCATGCGGGAGCCTCCGGGTGTCAAAAGGTCTATGATGGCCACGAAAATAGGGATGGTGGAAATGATCAGTGCGGTGAGCCCGGACGGTATATATTGTTCCGACCAGACCACCAGGCCGTTGGCCCCGAAAAGCAGTAAAGCTCCGACGGTTGCCGTGACTCTCAATTCCCTGGCGGTCCGGGGGAGAACCATTTTTTTCAAGATCACATAGGCCAGCATCAAGCTTCCGGCCAGAACAAACCGCACACCGGCGAAAAGGGCGGGGGGGAGGTCGCTGACACCTATTCTAATGGCCAGGTATGTCGACCCCCATACGATACAAACAATACCGTAGGCTATATACGATCTGGTATCAATAACATCATAACCTTTCAATTCAGGGCCCTCCGTTGCTTTAAAAGAACCGCCGGACAGGGCGGCTGTTACAGGCGGCTTAAAATGTACTCCCGTATTTCATTCCAGTTATACACCCTGGTTATGTTGTCCGGCAGTTTTCCCTGGTTGTAGGTGGCATCCATCAACAGTACGGGGATACCGCAGGAGCTTATCTGTTCGGCGTTTTTTTTGTTGTCCTCTATAAAGATGTCTACGCACAGGTCCAGGCAGGACTGGCGCTTGTCATGCTGCCCCAGAAGAATCAGTTTGTCGCGGGGGATGTTGTACCTGTCCAGCCAGGCCAGTGTGTAATCGAGGTAAACCGGTGTGCGTGCGGAAACTATAATTATTTTATTGCCGGCGCTCAGGTCTTTCAGGGTATCCACGGCGCCCGGAACCGGAACGGCCTCTTCAATAATCTCCTGTTCTTTCTGCATGATGAAAAGGTCCAGATCCCTGCGGTCCATACCGAACATTTTTACCGGGTCAAAGTTGACAAAGTCCTTTAAGGTGTAGTTACTGCCGAAGTGCTGGTTTAGCTTGTTTATTATAACGGGCTGGGAGTCCGCGATGACCCCGTCTATATCGACCCCGATTCTTTTCACGGCTTTGTCCTCTCCCTTTTATTTCCACAAACAAGGGCAGCCTTCCGCAATTCACGGCCAGGCTGCCGGCGTCTTTATTTAGGTCATTCAACATAAAGGAGATAATTCCTTTAATAATTTATGCAAAAAAACCAGCCCGCCGCCGTTTTCCGACAGTATCAGCAAACACTCCTAAACCCTGGGCCAGCCAATGATCCTCTTTTTTAGCCGGAAGAAGGTCATACCATTCCAGAATGGCCGCGATGGTTTTGCCTGAAGGAAAATTGGGGCCGTCTGAAGAGTGGACGGCCCTGTAGGAGGTCAGTTTCCTATTGTATCGTAATGTTTTGGGTCGTTTACCTGGTGAAAGCGGTTTTTAATCTCCATGTGCGCGGTTGCCAGCAGTATTGCCACAAGCATTGATATAACCACTATTTTCCAAAAACTCAATTTTTCATCCCCTGATAAAAGGTTTGGCAGTAATCCGGGCATAATAAACAAAGGTGATATTGCATGAAAAAAAGGTGGGTTTCAGTATTTCTCTCAGCATTGCTTCCTGGGGCTGGGCAGGTATACAACGGCGATTACATGAAGGGGGCAGTTCTTGTCTTTCTGGCTATGCTGGCTTTTTTCCTCGGGGGCATAACTCCGTTTACCCTGGCTTTCGGCCTATTTATCTGGGTGTTTGGAATTATGGACGCCTACTTGAGGTCTTCGGCCCGCAGGCTCATTTGATGAAATTTACCGGGCCCGGTTAATGAATATATCTCTTTACATCAATAAACCATCGTTTTAAATAGACATATACGTTATTCTAACAAAAATATCGGCGATCCTGAACTAATAATTTAAGGGAAACCGGTTTTTACATTTCATTTAGACTTATTGACACCCTTTGGTCATGGCCGCAGGCCGGGCAGGTAAAGAGATGGACGCAATGTCCGGATTCAAACCGTATGTTGAAGTAAGGGCTGTAAGGGCCCCAGTAATCGCTTACAGGGCCGGAATCCACGGTTTTTTCACCGCAGGGGCACACCGGCCCTTTCTTGATCAGTCCACTGCAGGCCGGGCACATTGTACTCATAGATAAGCCTCCTTTTATCCTGAAAAGCTTCCAGGTCATAATACAGAATCCGGGAGCCAGAATCCGAAATAAAAAATTCTTAGCCGGAGCACAAGAGGGGGGAGGACCTTTCAGGCCGTAAGCGACAAGCATAGAGCCGGTTCAACCGGAGGATTTGGAGCCCGGACTGAAAACCGCACCCCCGGCCACAGATTTTCATTGCTTGTGGTATGCGCTTTGCACCGGGGATGTAGGTCTGGATTCTGGGTTCTGACCCGCATTTCGGCCCACTGAGGTTAAAGATAGTTTGTTCCATATTTGCTGAGGTATTCGGCGGTTGGCATAACCCGGACGCTAAAGCGGAATAATTGAATTATGCCAAGTATTTGGGGGTGTAGTATTTGTCCGGAGAGAAATCTTTTCATGAAATTGACGAACTTGTGTCGCAGGCATTAAAAGCTGCTGAAGAATTCCTTGCCCTTGACCAGGAAAAGGTGGACAGAATTGTCCACGCAATGGCTCTGGCGGGCCTGGAAAAGCACATGCTGCTGGCAAAAATGGCGGTGGAGGAAACACGCCGCGGAGTGTACGAAGATAAAATCACTAAAAACATATTTGCCACAGAGTCCGTTTATCACAGCATCAAGTATAAAAAAACAGTGGGGATTATAAGGGAGGTGGAGGAGGAGGATTACCTGGAGGTGGCCGAGCCCATAGGGGTGGTGGCCGCAGTGGTGCCGGTGACAAACCCCACATCCACCACCATGTTTAAATCACTTATTTGTTTAAAAACAAGGAATCCCGTTATTTTCAGCTTCCACCCGGGCGCTGTGGGCTGCAGTTCCGAGGCCGCCCGCACCATGCTGGAGGCGGCCCTTTCGGCGGGAGCGCCCAAGGGATGTATTTCCTGGATTAAAAGGCCTTCCATCGAGGCTACCGGATACCTGATGAGACACGACGGCGTCTCACTGATTGTTGCAACGGGCGGCGCGGGCCTGGTAAGGGCGGCCTACAGCACCGGGAAGCCCGCCCTTGGCGTGGGGCCGGGCAACGTTCCCTGTTACATTGAAAAAACCGCCAATCTGAGAAGGGCGGTCACCGACCTTGTGATGAGCAAAACTTTTGACAACGGCCTGATTTGCGCCTCTGAACAGTCACTGATCGTTGACCGGCAGATTTCAGACAGTGTGTTCGAAATAATGAGGGAGTTCGGCTGCCATTTCTTAAGTCCGGAGGAGACGGCCAGGCTGGAGGGGCTGATAGTAAAGGAAGGTGGCTGTTCACTGAACCCGGACGTGGCAGGCCAGCCCGCCCCGGTCATTGCCGGAATGGCCGGATTTTCGGTCCCATCCAAAACTAAAATACTGGTGGCGCAGCTGTCCGGTGTAGGTCCGGAACACCCCCTTTCCATAGAAAAGCTGAGCCCCATCCTGTCACTTTATATTGTTGATACCACCGGGGAAGGTATAGAGCTTTGCGAAAATGTGGTGCAGTTTGGCGGGCTGGGCCACACGGCGGTAATTCACTCGGAGGATGAATCTGTTATTGAGCAGTTTTCAAGGCGAATAAGGACCGGCCGCATTATTGTAAACTCACCCGCCACCCACGGAGCCATAGGCGACCTTTACAATATCAACGTACCCTCTTTCACCCTCGGCTGCGGGTCCATGGGCAGCAACAGCACAACTTCAAACGTAAGCGTGGACAATCTTTTAAACATAAAGAGAGTGGCCAGGAGGCGGGACAAGATACAGTGGTTCAGGGTGCCCGAGAGGATATATTTTGGGCGGGGTTCAATAAGCTATCTCAGTAAGCTGCCCGGAATTCAGAGGGTTTTTATAGTCACCGACCCGGTTATTATTAAGATTGGCCTGGTGGACAAAGCCCTCTACCATTTAAAAAAGCGCAACAACCCGGTATCTGTGGAAATCTTCAGCGATGTGGAGCCGGACCCCTCTCTGGAAACCGTCAGGAAGGGTTGCGAGGTTATGAAGAATTTCAAACCGGATGCCATTATCGCCCTGGGAGGGGGGTCGCCCATAGACGCGGCCAAAACGATGTGGCTTTTTTACGAACACCCTGAGGTTGAATTTGAATTTCTTAAACTGAGGTTTTTGGATATAAGAAAAAGGACCTACAAGTTCCCCAAACTGGGCAGGAAAACAGTTTTTGTGGCCATTCCCACCACCAGCGGGACAGGGTCGGAAGTGACGGCCTTTGCCGTTATCAGCGACAAGGGCAAACACATCAAGTACCCCCTGGCCGACTACGAGCTTACCCCGGATGTGGCCATTATCGATCCAGATATGGCCAGGTCCATGCCTCCAAAGGTTACGGCGGACACCGGTATGGACACCCTTACCCACGCGCTGGAGGCCTATGTTTCGGTAATGGCCTCGGATTATACAGATGCGCTGGCAATCAAGGCGCTGGAAATGGTGTTCAAATACCTTCCCAGGTCTTACCGCAGCCCGGAGGACAGGGAGGCCCGGGAGAAAATGCACAATGCCTCCTGTATATCAGGTATGGCCTTTACAAACGCTTTCCTGGGAATAAACCACAGCCTGGCCCATAAGCTGGGGGCTGAATTCGGTATATCCCACGGGAGGGCCAACGCTGTGCTTTTGCCCTATGTGGTGGCGTACAATGCCAGCACTCCCGGTAAATTCACTTCTTTTCCCCAGTATGAGTATTTCCGGGCGCCCGAAAGGTACAGCCAGGTGGCTTCATGCCTGGGACTTCCGGCCTCCGGCGTCAAAGAGGGGGTAAAATCCCTGATAATTGAGCTGAGGAAGCTGGCGGAGGATCTGGACATGCCTTCAAACCTGGCCGGACTGGGTATCAACCGTGAAAAATTTGCCGGCATGGTGGACTACATTGCGGAGGAGTCCTTTGATGACCAGGTAACGGGGACTAACCCGAGGAGCCCGCTGATCTCGGAACTGGCGGACCTTTGCCGCCTGGCTTACGGCCCTCCTCTGAACGGTGAAATAGTAGAGAACCTGGTTGACCCTGAGTATCTTTCGCTGCTGCGGTAAAAAAGAGGGTGGATCAGTAGGAACGCGTCAAAAAAAATATACGCCAAGCCATAAAATGGAAACATTTTTCCTGACTAAGCGTACATTAAGCCATACAGCACGATCATGTTCAAATGTTTTGCCTTAAAATAAGACCCGGGCCAAGGCTTGAGTTAAATTGTTGGATGCCATAGAACTGGGAGAATGTGCCGCTGCGGAAAATATTCTCCCAGTTCCCTTTTCTGCCGCCAAAAAGTTATATGACTCTCCAATGTTTCCCTAACTTCAAAAACCTTAAATATAAGGTCAAGAAATATGTAAGAGAATTTAATTCACCCACGAAAATGCCAATAATCTTATAACCGGAGTTAATTTACCAGGGCCTCCAGCCCCAGTTCCCGGATTTTCTCTTCTGTGGGAATTCCGTTTCTGTCCCATTTCATAACGGCATAGTAGTCATCAAGCAGGGCGTCCATTTCCACCATTTGTCCCTTGGACAGGCCCTCCGGCATGGGTTCTTCCAGGAAGCGACGCGGCAGTACATCATGCCTCCTGTCAAGACCCAGGCGAACGTTATACATTCTCTCCAGGTTAAGTATCCTCTCCCCTGTCCTCATGGCTTCCTCCTCAGTATAATCCAATCCCGTAGCCGCCCGGAAGATCTGCAACTGCTTATCCAGTGAGAGGACGAAGCGCATGCTGGAGCAAAATCCCAGAGAATCCACAATAGCCATGTACTGCTGGACGGTGCGTACCAGCGTTCCCTTCCCCTCAACGGCGAACCGGTCACCGGCAATTTCATGCCCCATAGTGGGAGAAACCATGTGGTGTGCCCCCTTGGGCGAGGTGCCGTAGGTTAGGGCCATTCCTTTACAGCCCCGGGGATCATAAGTGGATAGAGGCAGCCCCTTGACATGAAAGGCAAGGTCGGGAACCCCCAGGCTTTCTGCGGCCGCCTTGACACCCTCGGCCAGCAGGTCACCGATACCCCTCCGTTCACCCATGCGGACCAACAACTCTACCAGGGCCTCCCCGTCACCGAAATGGGGCTCCAGTCCGTCAAGCCGGGCGGATGTCACCCTGCCTTGCTCAAAGGCCTCCATAACCATTGAAACGGTGGCTCCGCAAGCCATTGTGTCCATTCCGTAGGCATCGCAGACCTCTGTGGCCTTCATTATGTATTCCCACTGGCTTACTCCGCAGTTGGCCCCCAAAAGGCCGATGGTTTCAAACTCGGGTCCTTCCAGTGCCACCCGGCCATACCTGCCTGAGTGCATTGCGGTACGTTTTCCACAGACCACCGGGCAGGCGTAGCACGAGGCGTCCCCCTTTACTAGATCCTGCTTCATGGCCGGGCCTGAGACTTTCTCGCCCTCTTCAAAATGACCGGAGGAAAAGTTTCGGGTAGACCAGAACCCCAGGTAATTGATGCCCTGCACCATCTCAGCAGTCCCGTACTTGCGGCGGGCTTTGGCGGTGCTGTGCCGGCGCAGTTCCCTTGCCACCTCTTCTGCCAGTGTTGACAGTTCCTGAGGCCGGGCCGCCTTCACTTCTCCCGTCCCGCGAACCACCACCGCCTTCAGGTTCTTTGACCCCATCACGGCTCCGGCGCCGCCCCGGCCGAACTCCCGGAACCGGTCCGAGGTAATACAGGCCATACGGTTCAGCTTTTCTCCGGCCGGCCCTATGCAGGCCACCTTAACAAAGGGATCGCCCAGTTCCTCTCTGAGGAGGGAGTCGGTATCCGGGATCAGAAGGCCCCAGAGGTGACCCGCAGGGAGGATCTTCACTTCATTGTCGTCAATCAGCAAGTAAACCGGTTGGTCGGATTTACCTTCAACGATCAACCCGTCATAACCGGCGAACTTTAACTCCGGCCCCCAGTGCCCTCCGCACAGGGAATAGGAATACGTCCCGGTGAGGGGGGACTTGAATGTTACGTTGACCTTGTTGCTGCCGGGAGCCATGGTCCCGGCCAGGGGACCGTTGGCAAATACAAGCTTGTTCTCCGGCCCCAGGGGATCGGCATCCGCCGGCACTTCCCTGTACAGAAAATACGCTCCCAGGCCCCGGCCGCCCAAAAAGCCCTTGACTGCTTCGGCCGGGGTATCTTCAATCACTATTTTGCTTCCGGTCAGGTTTACCCTGATTATTTTTCCCGTAAAGCCTCCCGCCAGCATCAGCGGTCACCTCCCATCCGCCGGACGGCTGAATGTTTAATATCCCGGTCCACCAGTTCCCTGCGCAGGTACCGGATGGCGCCCTCCGGGCAGTGAACCGCACACTGCGGGCACCCGCCGCACAGGTCGCAAATAATTGGGTACCCCTTCCGGTCCACTCCCACCGCCCCGTGGGGGCAGGCTTCAACGCAGACGCCGCAGCCGGCGCAGGCATTATAATCAACCCTGACAGCTCCGGTCTTTTCGTCCCGGGTCAAAGCGCCCGCTGGGCAAGCCCTGGTACACAGGGGAACAGCGCACTGGCGGCAGACCAGAGGAACATCCCTTTCCCCGTCCAGATCGCGTAGAATCCTTATCCGGGCCCCGGCCGGGCTGACCGTGCCGTGGTGGCTGTAGCTGCACCACTGTTCACACAGCCGGCATCCCACACAACGGTTGCTGGCCACACTGAGCACCTTCATTTCCGTCACACCTTCCTAGTAATGCGATTCCTGTATATCATTGCAATAAGGCATAATTTGACTAAAACCCAAAAACTTAGGTTGTAGCTACGAATTGTGGACCACGAGACTTTTGGCACAAAACATTCAAAAAGATTAATTTATTGACATGCGAAATCATTGCAACCGTAGAAGATGGATATTACAGGTTTTTGCATCAGAATCATAAAACAAATTATCTTTACTTCTACGTATTTGTAAAAGCAGCGGAGCCAAGCAAGGACAGTTTATGGTCATCATCGGGCAGCCTGCCGCTCACTCCGACTGCGCCAATCACTGCCGCGTCGGCCGCTTTAAGTACCACGCCACCGGGAAAGAGGGTGAACCGGTCGTCGGTATATACCTGAACATCCCTGGATGCCCTCAGCAACATTTCCGCCAGCTCTACGGTATGCTGACCGGTGCGGGCAGCGGTATAGGCTTTGTTAATAGCTATACGAATACTGCGCAACGGGGCGCCGTCCATTCGTTTGAAAGAAACCAGATCACCGCGATCGTCGGTAACGGCCACCACTACCGGTTTACCGCCGTCAGTAGCAGCAGTCCTGATAATCACATCAATAACCCTTTCGGCTTCGGCCAGATCAATCATCTTAATTACCCTCATTGATTTTTCCTCCCAGTGGCACTTTTATTAACAGGTACGCACACAAATACCCTGCAATTTTACATTACGTAATTGTCACAATATTGATTTCAAAATTTTAAAAAGTTGCGGTAATGGCACATGCAATTATGGGTATGAGGTATGACCCGTTCACCTTGAATGAATCTACCTTTTGTGCTAGCGGCAACTGTTCGAGGTGTCTTAAAGCTCCCGTGTCCTGCTACTCTTCGGGATCATGGCACCAGGATGAATCCGACAACTTTAGCAAGGTGTAATAAAAGAGTGCCAATTACTTTAGCTGTTTGGCATGACTGTTTTCATGCGTCGCAGGCGGCCGGATTTCCGGTCATGGGTGCTATTAAGACCTTTTTATTTAACCATTTGAGTGAGGTACAAAGATATGTGCGGAATTGCCACAATAATTCCCAATATAACGATCATACCCAGTATAAATGGCAGTACTGCTTTAGCGATTGGCTCAATGCCCAGCTTAGAAATGCCACTGGCAACAAACAGGTTGATTCCAACAGGGGGAGTCAAGAAGCCTATAGCAAGGTTAACCACCATGATAACACCGAAGTGTAACGGGTCCACCCCAACCTTGGTGGCGACAGGTAAGAGTATGGGGGTCAGGATAACGATGGCCGCCAGAGTGTCCATGAAAGTTCCCACCCAGAGCAGGAATATGTTAATTATGATTAAAATTACCCACTTGTTTTCCGTAAGGGCAAAGATGACTTTGGCGATTTTAACCGGTACCTGTTCTAAGGTCATGATATAGCCAAAAATTGTGGCCATGGCCATAAGAACAATGACTGTGGCGGATGTTTTTGCAGATTCAATAAAGGCTCCTGGTAAATTTTTCAGGTTCAGTTCCTTGTATACGAAAATACCCACCAGCAATCCGTAAAAGGCCGATACGGCAGCTGATTCTGTAGGGGTCATAAAGCCGCCGTAAATACCGCCCAGGATAATGACAGGAACCATTAAAGCCCACTTAGCATCCCAAAAGGCTTTTATAATTCCAAGCAATGTGCGCTTTTTATCCGTTCCTTTCCACCCATTTTTCCATGAATAGTAGTAACTGATGGCCATGAGGCACAGACCGACAAGTATACCAGGAACAATTCCAGCCATAAAAAGTTTGCCAATAGACTGCTGTGCTGAAATCCCGTATACCACGAATGGGTTGCTGGGAGGGATCATTACCCCGATGGACCCGGCAGAGGCCACCACTGCCGCAGCAAAGGCTTTATTGTACCCTCGCTCAATCATTGCAGGGATAGTGAGACTTCCGACGGCTGCCACCGTAGCCGGGCCGGAACCACTGATGGCGGCAAAAAACATGCATGTGAATACTGTTACTAAAGCCATGCCTCCCGTTAAGGATCCTAATATTTCATCGGCTAAAGATAAAAGCCTCTTGGAAAGCCCCCCCATACCCATAAATACCCCGGCGGCTACGAAAAAAGGGATGGCCATGATGGGGAAGCTGTCAATTGATGTGTAGGCTATCTGGGCAACATAATCTATGGGCAGTGTCTTTGTGCCCGCTATGGTAATAAGACCTGAGAGGCCCAGCGAGGCTGCGACGGGCAGACCCACCACAAGAAAGACTGACAGATAACCAAACAGCCAAACCAGGGCAGGCATATTGATTCCTACCAATATGGGGGCGGCCATCACAGCACATGCTGTAACTGCAAGGACTGTATCCAAAATGGGAATTGAGCGTACGGTTTTAATCAAATCCTGTACGATCCTAAAAGACATTAAGGCAAAACCGAAAGGCAAAATGAAATAGGGTAAAAAATATGGAATTTGCAGCGCGGGGGTGGTCTGTGGTTTTGTCATCTGCATTGCAACTAGATCCCACCCCTTGGTTGATATTGTTATTGTTAATATAATAAAGAGGATGTCCACAACTACCCAGCTGGCTTTTTGAATTCTAGGAGGGATCATGTTGTATAAAATGTCCACCCGTATATTTTGTCTGGTCTTGATACTGACGGAAAAAGCCAGGTAGGATATCCATATGAAAATAAACCGTGAAAGCTCCTCGCTCCAGACGGTAACATTGCCAATATCTTTCCAGGTTAGAACATACCTGTTTATGGTTTGAAAAGTGATGAGCAGTATTATAGCCAGCAGGCCCGCAATTAAAAAGGGTATTTCAAAGTTTTTGTCAATTAGCATTACGTAATCCATGAAGGTTCGTGATTTTTTTGACTTTACTCTCTCAACCATTATTTACCCCCTCGTGGTTGACTATTACAGCTATCTATTGCTAAGGGAGGGAGCCCGGAGATGAATCGAAGGCTTCCCCCCTCCAAGCCAATTTTCAACTAAACAACCTTTTATTTCTGTGCGTTAACAACCATATCGATGAGATCCTGGCCAATCTTATCCTTAAATTGATCGTAAACAGGCTTTGTTGCATTTTGCCATTCTTTCAGTTGTTCCGGCGAAATCTCGGTGACCTGGATGCCGTGATCCTTAAACTTCTGCTTGGCCTTTTCTTCTTGCTCGAATGAAATCTTGCGTTCGTAGTCAAGGGCTTCTTTGGCACTGGCAAGCAGTATGTCCTGAACATCCTTTGGCAGTTTGTTGAAATAGTTGAGGTTCATAACCAGCAGGTGCATGCTGTAGTTATGCCTGGTGGTGGCAGCATATTTTAAAGCTTCATGGTGCTTGGCGTTGTATAGCATTTCAAAAGTGTTGCCTTCGCCGTCGATGGTGCCCTGCTGAAGACCCATATAAACTTCACTCCATCCCATAGGGGTGGGGTTAGCTCCCAGTGCCTTGGCAACTGCTACCTCCACGGGAGAGTCGGTTGTTCTCAACTTGAGACCTGCCAGATCGGACGGCTTATTTATAGGCTTTTTATTAGTGGCAAAATTCCTGTATCCGTAATCGCTGAACATCAGGAGTTTAAAGCCCAGTTCTTCAGCATTTTTTCGGAAGTAATTGCCCAGTTCACCTTCGTCCAGAGCCTTATATAGCTTTTGCTGATTGGCTTGGGTGGTTATGTAAGGCAGATCCCACACCATCCATTTCGGTGAGAAGTTGGCCATGTTTGACGATGAAGCCGACGCTATCTCAAGGGTGCCCTTTTGTGCAGACTCCATGACGACGCGGTCATTGCCCAGTATGGTATTGCCAAATACTTCGATCTTTATCCTGCCGTTTGATTTTTGTTCCACCAGTTCCTTGAACTTTTCATAACCCAGATCAACGTTGGTGCCGGGCGCCATGCCGTGCGCCAAACGAATTTTGATGACATCACTCTTTGCCGTGTCTTTACTCTTGTCTCCACCACTGCAGCCGGTTAGTAACAATGAGGCGGCTATAAATAACGCCAGTAGAACTGCCAAAATATGAAATGATTTGTTTTTCATGTGAATTTCCCCCTTGTTTATATTTACTTTTTTATTAAACCTTTTAATCTGTTTACAGTTTGATGAAAACAAGCTGAAGAAGATTGACTGGTTATGGTGCAGAATTCGCCGTCAGTGTGCAACATTCACAACGCCATTGCCAAATGTGGGTTTAATCTGGCATCAAAAAAATCAGTATAGTAAATTCAACGCTCAGGACACCTCCCTTACCCAGTCAGGTAATTACTACTTGCGATGCCGTCTCGTCGAAACAACCGACTCAGCCCTTGACGGGAGCCCGAGTACGTCAGTTTCTGCGCAGAAGGTTTACCGAAGCCAGGTATTACAACTACAAACGTGTTTTAGTACTTACGGCCCGCAAGCTTGTCAGAATGGCCTTTGCGCTCCTGAGCAAAGGCCAAATCTATCAGAAAATGTGAGAGTGTGGTAATACCTTGCACCTTATGAAAGTTTATTATAACAGGTGACATTGGGGACGGCTCTTGTCTTGCTTGGTAATAAGTCAAAATCATAGGATGTAGAGGTATGCCAAGACAATTGAATTTAGGTGCAATCATTCAGAAATCAACCAATTCAAGCCTAGTTCAAGGAGTTTGCCCTTTTTAGGGATTCCCTGAGTATCCCACCCTGCCATTTCAGAATATAAGTTTGCAGCTTCCCGAAAAGTATTATCAGAAATACCTAATTCCCCTCTGTTTGATCCACTCAGTAAGGGTTCGTAGAATCGCGACGGGAGCATATCATGCTGGGAGCCGAATCCCTCGTTACAATTAAAAAACTGTGCCATTGAATTTAAGCGTTCACCAACCTTCATCAATTCCCAGAAACTTGTTTCCCAACCAGTCACCGTTTCTGTTATTTCTATAAGTTTTTTTACAGGAATACCGCGGGCTACATGTCCAAACACACAAACCCCCAAGGCTTCGCAAGCAAAATCAAGAAAATTAGTGTAGAGAATTAATCGCACCTTTTCCCACAAAAAGTCTGCAGCCATACTTCCTTGCAATATTCCGAGAGGTGCTGCAGTAGAAAGACCTATGGTATTGTCCGGAACGAAAAGCGGATCGTGCTGTGCATGATTCCAGTTGCAGGAGGGAAGAGTCCCTGCATCTTTATAATTTTTCAATCTTTCGGAATCCGCTACTTCAACCTTTCCTGTGCCATATGCCGCTATAGCCTTTAGATTTTTCGAACCCATGACTGCTCCTATCCCATTTCGGTCACTGAAAGAGGATAGTTTGTTTGCAATACAGGTATATGGAACCGATTTTTCGACAGCGGGACCGAACTGAGCAATCCGTACCTGCTTTATTCCTAATTCAGATTTAATAGCCTCAGCCACTAATCCTGTTTCAAGACTCCATAGACTCCTCGCGTCTTTGATTTCTACCTCGCCATCGTGTATCCATAAGTAAACTGGTTTATCGGCCCTACCGCGTAAAACTATTGCATCAAATCCTGCTGCTTTCAGTTCAGTGCCCCACCAACCACCAGCTACCGATTTTCCAAAGGTTCCGGTTATTGGTAATTTGGCACATACCGTATAGCGCGGCATACAGGGAAATAACGACCCGGTTAACAAGCCTGGGGCAAAAATTAATAAATTATCCGGTCCTAACGGATCTACTCCAACAGCCATATTTTTAAGGAGATAATAGAGACCGATACCCGGGCCACCCATATAGGTGCGATAAAAAATGTCTCCTAATTCTTCGATCAGAATATTTTGAGTAGAAAGATTTATATAGAGTATTTTGCCGGTATATCCATTAGCCAACTAATTTTTCACCCGCAATTCTTGATTCTTCCCTTTTGTCAACTAGCCCCAACAATTGTGTAATAAAAAATAATGGCAGGAAGACATAGCCCTAATTTACCGACGCATTGGAGTATTGCTCTAATAATTTCAGTAATCACTTCAGCGGAACACCTTGCAACATCCATGCCATTCTTTAAAATTATCCCCGCATGAACAAAAATACTTAAATATCAGCATTTATCGCTTTCATTTATATATAAAAAATCCAGCATTACCATATTAAGTATATATGGCTCCGCTGAAAATGTAACACATGTATCTTTTTGTGTCACAACCGCATCTTTTGTGCTATTTTTCTATATCATTGCGACTGGATTTTTAAATGCATCTCTGGTACTCTTTAATGAAAAGATGTTTTTCACTGGTTTTAAGGGAATAAGAGAGTGTGTCTATTGTAACATTATGATGCGCATTGTGTAACTGGTAGAAAATGCAAGTGATTCCGGCTCCAATGCGTGTTATTTTGGCAGGCAACACTCATACCAAAAAATTAAAAAGGAGACAATCCCTTAATTTTTCTTGAGCTTTTTCTACGATCCATTATGTATAGCCACTCCCAATCAGTTGATGGAACTGTTACGGGAGGTGCGCGAACCTACTATCTAGTTAAAGGGGGAATGTGTTTGAAAGAGCCAACCTGGGCTGAAGCAGCGTTGTCCGAATTGAAAAGGCTTCAGAAAAAAATTGTTGATATCAAACGAGAGTGGGAAAACTTTGTTAATACGGGGAAGGTTCAATCAGATAATATCATTTCAGCAGAAGTCTTGAGTTCGTGGATACGGTGCCGTAACCGCGGCTTAAATCCATACAATATTCCAATTGTTTCACTCACTACCAACGGATTAAGGCAGCGATTGGAGGAGAATAGTGAAATTATTAAGGTAGCAACTCCATTCCTGCGAGCACTGACCGAAAGCGTCGAGGGGTCCGGGTTTAGGGTTGATCTATTTGACCCTGAAATATTTTTACTGGCATCATTCGGAGATAAGGATGTTTTGTTAAATGCCTGTAAACGTGGTTTAACACCGGGTGCTAATCGCAGTGAAATCAATGCTGGCACAACTGCGATGAATTTAGCCTTATTGTTAGAAAAACCCGTACAACTATTGGGGCCCGAGCATTATAATGTTGAATTACATAATTGGACATGTGCAGCGGTACCTATTAAGGGAGAGAACGGAAAAATTATTGCTATAATAAATGCTACGGGAAATTATAGTCTTATTCATAAACACACTCTAGGTATGGTGATTGCTTCAGGAAAGAGTATAGAATATATCCTTGCTCAGAAGCAAATAAGTAATGAATTGGAAATAACGAATCGATACAACAAAGAAATTATAGAGTCTATTTCAGATGCCTTAATAGTTGTTAACGCCAATGGAGAATTACTGACAGCCAACCAGGCAGCTAAACGGCTGCTCGGAGTAAAAGAAAAAAACCTTATCGGATACACTGCTGAAACACTTTGGGGACCGCAGAATCCCTTTGACGAGGTATTGGCTACCAGGGAACCCATTGTGGACCAAGAAATTATCCTTAACACATGGGGCAAAAAAGTTCGAGTAATTGGTACGGTTCGGCCGATTATTTCTGCTAAGACAGGCATTCACAGTGCGATAGGGACCTTTAAAGGTATGCAGCGTGCGACTGGATTTGTCAAAAATCTTGTAGGATGGAAGGCCCATTTTACTTTTGAAAACTTGATTGGCGACAGCATGGAATTCCGCCAGGCAGTTCATTTGGCACAGGAAACGGCAAAGATGCCCAGCAATGTTTTAATACAGGGAGAAAGTGGAACAGGAAAGGAACTTTTTGCTCAAGCTATTCATAATGCCAGCCCATTCCGTGATGGTCCGTTTGTTGGTATTAATTGCTCGGCTATTCCAAAAGGTCTTTTGGAAAGCGAATTGTTTGGTTATGAAGAAGGGGCATTTACCGGAGCCAGAAAAGGGGGGCAGCCTGGTAAAATTGAGTTAGCTGAGGGTGGAACTATATTTTTTGATGAGATTAATTCTCTACCCCTCGATATGCAAGCAAAACTTTTAAGGACGTTACAGAATAAAACCATAACCCGGGTGGGTGGGAAGGCGGAGATTTCTGTAAGTGTTCGCGTAATTACAGCCAGTAATGCTGACCTATGGCAAATGGTAAGAAGCGGTGATTTCCGCGAAGATCTTTTTTACCGGATCAATGTAATCAACATAGTGATACCGCCTTTGCGAGAGCGTTACGAAGATATTGAGCCGCTAGTCAAACACATTGTCCATCATTTAGCCGGGCGATTGGGAGTAGACATCGCCATTGACAAATCAGCATTGGCAGTAATGAAACAATATCATTGGCCAGGAAATGTACGTGAATTGGAAAATGTGCTGGAGAGGAGTTTTGTGCTGGCGAAAAGTAAGAATTCTTCAGTTATTACTGAAACTGATATAATTAACTACCCTGGAATAATGAATTCGCTGCGAAACAAAGTAAACTTGATACCGGTGAACTCTATCAGCAATAACTCGAAAAAGGCTCTTGAAAAAGAGGCTATAGAGAATGCTCTAATAGCTAGTAACGGGAATATTACCCAGGCTGCCCAGATCCTTGGAATAGCAAGAATCACAATTTATAGAAAGATGAAGCGCTATGGGCTCCAAAACTATATTGC
>JBMOPB010000024.1:28903-57765 GCA_049325055.1 Bacillota bacterium | reverse complement strand
TCATCCAAAATAAATCCCCTAAGCAGGGGATTTTGTTTTTGGGAGATCTTTTTTATCGGATCTACTTTTGTAGTTTTATCTGCGTTAGGCATTGCGGATATGTTTTACTGTTCCATCTGTCTGGCAAGGAATCCGGCTGCGGTCTCTGCCAGTTTTGCTTCCAGGTTGCTCATCGGCATTTTTTCCCTGGAGGCTATGATAACAGCTCCAATTGAGGCGCCTTCGGAAATTATGGGTGCGATTACCACCGATTCAAAAACAGATTTCTGATCTTCTGTTATTGCCACAGGGGCAGAAAAGACCTCCGCCTTTTTATTCTCCATGACTTCCTCCACAGCGGCGCTGATGCTTTGATTCAACAAGTCTTTTACATTTTTGCCCGCCACAGCAACAACACTGTCTTTATCGGTAATTATGGCCATATGACCGAGGGCCTCGTTTAAAGATTCGGCGTATTCCTGCGCAAACTGCCCCAATTCGTTTATCGGGGAGTATTTTTTCAACATTATCTGACCAGCTCTGTCAACATATATTTCCAGCGGGTCCCCGTTCCGGATTTTCAAGGTTCTGCGAAGTTCTTTGGGAATAACCACCCTGCCAAGATCGTCTATCCTTCTTACAATGCCTGTTGCCTTTGCCAACAGATTTCACCTCCTTTTGGTTGTTATATCTTATAGTGTCTTTTTTTATAAAAAATATGCCATAGAAGGTATAAACAGAATAAGTAAAAAATGCTAGGGAAATATTGTGACAAGCAGGTTATATCAATGAACTGCTATTCAAGATATTGTTTAAGGAAGAGTAAACTTGTATAAGCATAACAGCTTGTCCAATAGATCCCAAATCTTTAAAGTTATATACAATCTACTATAATGAATGCGTGTTTGATTTTGTTGTTTAATATTGTAATCATTGGTTAAGTGCCTTGTTTATTATACTATGTTTGATTTCTTGTCTTTTGTAAAATAATTTGGTACAATGTTGAAAAAGTAACAATTGTATATAAGTGTATATAAATGTTGTTTTTTGTGGTTTTAATCTCCCGACTGGAGGAGGCGGGTTGAAAGATGAACCTTAAACACCTTGAAACCTTTATCCTGGTGGCCGAATTGCAGAGTTTTACCGCCGCCGCCCGAAAACTGTATATGAGTCAGCCGGCTGTAAGCTTTCAGATCAAATCTCTGGAGGAGGACCTGCAGGTAACACTTTTCCAGAGGGGGGATAAGAGACTGAGCCTTACTCAGGCCGGGAAATTGCTCTATCCCGAGGCTAAAAAGATGGTTGTCAGGTATCAAAAAATCAAGTCTGGCATTGATGATATAAAAGGTTTGAAAAGCGGCCACCTGGTTGTGGGGTCCAGCACCACTCCCGGCGAATATCTGGTACCCCTCTTAATCGGGGAGTTCCGCAAGATGTACCCCGGTGTAAGCATCAGCCTCCAGGTGGCGGGAAGCGGCCAGGTGTTCAGGTGGGTAAAAGACAGGGAAATAGATCTGGGTATAACCGGATCGGCTGCGTCCGGCAACTGGTTGTGGTGCGAACAGTGGATTGAGGATGACCTCGTTCTTATAGTGCCCCCGGAGCATCCGTGGACAGGCAGGGATCATATTGATATCGAGGAAATGATTGCGGAGCCGTTCATACTTAGAGAGCCCGGGTCCGGGACCAGGCGCTCCTTTGAGCAGAAGGTTGCCGAAGCGGGCATTGACTCGGCCAGGATTAATCTGGCCATGGAGCTGGGAAGCACCAGGGCCATAATTACTGCCGTTCAGGCCGGGCTGGGCGTAAGCGTGGTATCGGTTTGGGCCGCCAGGGATGCACTGGAGCTGGGTAAAATTAAAAGGGTTACGCATTCCGTGGACATGAAAAGATACCTGTACCTTGTAGGCGGCCGGCAGATTGCTGACAGCCCTGTGATCGACGAGTTCATTATGCTGTTGAGAAGAAAAAGCGCAAATCAATTTGTAAACGGGTAAAAGAGTAAAACAATCATTTTTTTATCTCAGTGTTGATATTGTGGCTGAAGAATTTGAGTCTGTGTGTCGAATATAATTCTAGGCAGGATTTTTCATGTTACAGTTAAAATCTAATATTATATACATATATTTTGAACCGGCCTGATACTATATTGTTCAATCGGGGGGAGGATCGTCAATGGGTCTGATGTTGAAAGGGGTTAAAATACTGGACCTTTCCACTAACCTGCCGGGACCGTACTGCACGATGTTATTGTCCGATCTGGGGGCGGATGTGATAAAGGTGGAGGAGCCCAGGCTGGGGGATAACGCAAGGGTACTGGGCGGGTCTTTTTTTGACCAGTTAAACAGGGGAAAAAGAAGCGTAAAAATAAATCTTAAAAACCAGGCGGGGCGGGAGGCATTTCTGAAGCTTGCCGTCCGGTCCGACGTGGTGCTGGAGAGTTTTCGCCCCGGGGTAGTAAAAAGGCTTGGAATTGATTACGAAGAGTTAAAAAAGGTAAATGAGCGGGTAATATACTGTTCCATCAGCGGATTTGGGCAGGACGGGCCCATGAGGGATGTTCCGGCCCATGATTTAAACATCATCAGCATGACAGGTATTCAGCATATGTCCGGGCTAAAGGGAGGCCCCCCTGCGCTTCCTCCGGTGCTTATCGCGGATACTGCTTCCGGCAGCCACGCCGCGCTGGCCATTGTGTCGGCGCTGTGGCAGAGGGAGGCCGGGAAAAAAGGGCAGTACCTGGATATTTCAATGTACGAAAGCTGTTTTGCATGGCAGCACTTCAACGCGGCCAATCATCTTTCCGGTTTTGTATACGGAGGCGGTGAGGGAATCCTTAACGGGGGGGCTCCCTGTTACAACCTGTACGGCACGGCTGACGGGAGGCATATAAGCATTGGCGCGGTGGAGCCCCATTTTTGGGCGGGGATTTGCAGGACAATCGGCAAGGAGCACCTTACAGACAAGCAGTTTGCACTGGGCGAGGAGGCCCACAGGGCAATAAGCGAATTGAGGGAACTGTTTCTGACCCGGACTTCCGGCGAGTGGATGGAAATATTGGGCCCGGCGGGACTTTGCGTCGCACCCGTGCTGACTTTGAAGGAATCCCTTGATCATCCCCAGGCCAGGCACAGAAACGTGCTGATTTCCGGGGAGGATAACGGTGTTAAAATGTACCAGATCAACTGTCCCATTAAGGGCCCGGGAATTGATGAACCCATGGCGGCCAGGGGCCCCGGACTGGGTGAACACAACGAAGAGGTGTTCGGCGAAATAGGAATTGACAGGGAAGAATTTGAAAGCCTTAAGACCAGGGGTGCTTTCAGCCTGTAACAGAGGCTGGAATACAGATTTTTCCGCCGGCAAATTATTTTTCGTGGTGAATACGCTGTATGATTTCATAACGCAAAAGGGTTGTTTTAAAAATGGCTTCCATTAATTGCGATTTCCTCAGTACCGAACAGGAACTGGACAGGACCAGGGTTACTCTCCAGGCTGTGCTTGACAGTACTTTGTCGGTGGTTCTCATCACTGACAGCGACCTTAAAATCATAGCGTGCAGCAGGGCGGCCCTTGAAGTGTGGGAAATGCCGGAGGACGAGGTGATAGGGCAGCCTTTTGAAAAGATGCTGTCATTTTTAAAATTTGAAGGAAAGGAATCTCACCTCAGCAATACCAGTGAGATTTTGTGCTTTGACAAGGTTAACGCCGGCATAACCACCGGATCAGGGAAAACGAGGTCCCTGCTTTTGGGATGCAATCCACTCCGGGGCAGCAGCGGCGGGGTGATGGGGCTTATTATGGTGGGTACCGACATCACTTCGTTGATGGAAAAGCATGAGAGAATCATAGAAAATGAGAGGCTGGCATTAATTGGACAGCTGACATCAGGAATAGCCCACGAAATAAAAAATCCGCTTACTGTAATATCGGGGTTTGCCGAAGTGACCAAGGGCAAGGCGGAAAAGATTGAAGGAAACGATAGATTAAAGGAGACTATTTGCCACTACCAGCAGGAAATCATTGATAATTGCCGCAGTATGAACAGGCTTATAATAGACCTTCTGCAGCTGGCCAGCCCGAAAAAAACCGACAAGATAAGGGTGAATCTGGCCGAGACTCTGGAAAAAATATGCAATACTGTAGGGCCATACGCCCTTCAAAATAGTGTAACACTTACCAAAAACCTGGAGGCTGCCGGCCGTGAGGTTCTTATCGACCCGGTTCAGATAGGGCAGGTTATGCTGAATTTTTGCAATAATGCGGTTCAGGCCATGCCTTATGGCGGCGTTCTGGGGATTGAGACCCGGCTTGACGGTGATTACCTGGTTATAAGGGTTTCAGACACCGGTACGGGCATAAGTCCCGAAGGCCTGACCAAGCTGGGGACTCCTTTTTTTACCACTAAGCCGGAAGGAATCGGCCTCGGGCTGAGTGTGTCGTACAGCATTATCAGGGATCATAACGGAAGGATAGAGGTGGAAAGTGAGGTGGGAAGGGGAACCACCTTCAATATATTTCTCCCGCTGAATGTTTAATGGGACTTGTACCGTTACCTGACATTTCTTAGAGGCAGGTTTTGATTTTCTTCGCCAAAAGAAATAGTGTCGACAGCATAATTATTGCTGAAATCGTTGCAACAAGCAGTAATATTGAAAATTTGAAACTGAAGAGGAATGCCGGGGCATCGTTCATTTTTTCCAGGGGGGCCATGACCGGCCTCAGTAAATTTCCGGCTGCCGGTATGGCGGGACCGAACAGGAATACGGTGTAAAAAGCCGCCAGGGCTGCGTGGGCAATCCTGGATAGAATAAATGGCAGCATCCTTATATCGGTTTCGCTTATCATACTGGCCACCTGGGCCTGGACCGAAAGTCCGCTCCAGGCAAGGATTATTTCAACCGCCACCAGCTGCTGAATGATTGGGGCCGAAGACTCAGCAGCCATCTTTGAACCTATGGTCATTTCAAAAAAACCGCTGGCCAGAGCCGGCATTATTTCGGGGGAGAACCCCAGCGGATAAAGCACGACTCCCAGAAGTCCGGCCATCCCGTTTATAAGCCCGGCCCTGGTAATAAGCTTTATTATTACGGCGAAAAGGATAATAAAACCGCCTATCACAAGCAGGCTGTTTATAGCGTTGCGGACAGCGTCCCCGATAATTTTCCCAAGGGGGCGGGTTTCCTTCTGCCAGGCCGAGGTCAGTTCCCTCACCGCCCTGGTGAATATGCTTCCGTAGGGATTTCCCCTTAAGGGCAGTATTTCCCGGTCGTTCCGGCCGTAAAACCTCAGTAAAAAACCAAGCGTGAGGTTGGCCATATAATGGGATCCTGCTATGAATAATCCGAGGTCGGGCCTGCCGAACATTCCCACCGAGACTGCAACAAGCATAAAAAGTGGGCTTGAATTGTTGGTAAAGGACATCAGCCTTTCGGCCTCCACCCTGGTGCACAGCCTCTGGGACCGCAGCCGGGCCGTAACCATCGCCCCGATTGGGTATCCGCTGGTATATCCCACGCACAGTACAAAGGACCCGCTGCCGGGAACGTTGAAAAGCGGCCTCATCAGCGGCTCCGCCAGAACGCCTATAAAATTTACCAGCCCGAAGCTCATTAGTAAATCTGAAACTATGAAAAAAGGAAGCAGGGATGGGAATACTATGTTCCACCATGTTTTAAGCCCCATGGTGGCACCCTCGAAAACCTCCTTGGGCTGACAGATCATACTTGCGGCAAAGATCAGGGCGCAGGCGGTCCACAAAAGTCGGCCGGCATGTCCGGCTCTCATGCTTAATAATGTCCTGCGTTTCACTAAAAAACTCCCTTCGTATTTTGCTGGAAAACTTTTTTCAAATGATTTATACTGATAAGAGCGCATATTTAGAATTGATATGGGAAATAAAGGTGAATAAAAGTTGATACTCCTTGACAAGGTGAGACCGGCTTTTATATAATCTTTTTTGTGGTGTGGAGCGTTGTCAATGATTGAACTGAATGTTTCGGGGGTTAAAAACAGTCCCGGCGGAAAAGTACGCTTTGAGAAAAAGGCTGATTTAGATCCCATTCAGACTGAGGTTGAGGCTATTTATTTCAACGGTTCCCTGGAGTTGGATATTACACTTTTCAACAACGACGGACCGCTGATTATGACCGGAAACCTCCGGGGAAATATCAGGATTGCCTGCGGCCGTTGCCTGGAGTACTTTGATATGCCGGTGGAAGCTGAAATAAGCGAGGTTTATTACAATGAATCCATGCCGGATATCAGGCCTGAAGAAGGTGAGGAGTGGATACCCTTCAGGGGGGACAGGATTGATATAACCCCGGAAGTGATAAAGTCGCTGCTAGCTTCTATACCCATGAGGCCGGTGTGCCGGGAGGACTGCCGGGGGCTCTGTCAGAACTGCGGTGTCAATCTTAACATGTCCGCCTGTGACTGTGCAAAAGATGATATTGACATAAGGCTTGAAGCCCTGAAGAAGTTGATCGAGGTTAAAAAAGACGAAGAGTAAAAGTGAACAATAGACCGGATTGAAGGGGGTGTCGATAGATGGGAGTACCGAAGAGAAGAGCTTCTAAACAGAGAGGCAGACAGCGCAGGGCGGCTAATGTGAACCTGGAAGCCCCCAATCTGGTTAAATGTCCTCAATGTCATGAACTGATTGTTTCCCACAGGATATGTCCAGCCTGTGGATATTACAAAAACAGAGAAGTGATAGCAATCAAATCGAAGTAGCAATTAGTACAACGCCTGCAGACAAAAGTTCTGCAGGCGTTGTTTTTCTGTCTCAATATTATATGGGATTTTATGGCAAAAAGGGTTATACTTTTAGAGTACCGAAGTATTCTATATATATATCTACCATATATAGGTTGCTTTGTTTTTCCAGACAGTATATAATGATTTTTAGTACCTGGTACTAAAAATTGTCTTTCCGGGGGATATAATATGGCCAGGAGAAGTTTCAGCCAGATTGTCAGGCGGCAGCTGATGGAAAAGTATCTAAACGGAAACCCTTTTCTTACCGACGGGGAACTGGCCGAGATTTTAAATGTCAGCATACAGACCGTTCGCCTGGACAGATCCAAAATGAACATCCCGGAAATGAGATCCCGTGTTAAAAATGTGGCCAGCGGTGTATACGGTCAGGTCCGCTCCATCGGTGTGGATGAGCTGATTGGTGAACCGGTGGAAATTGAGGTTGGACGTTCTGGTATTTCGGTGCTTACCATTACGGACAGATTGACGCTTAAGAAAACCAGGGTTGCCAGAGGCCACTACCTGTTTGCACAGGCTAACTCGCTGGCGGTGGCCCTTGTGGACGCCGAGGTGGCCCTGACAGGAACATGTAAAATCAGTTTCAAACGGCCGGTGTATAGTGGAGAGAAAGTTGTGGCCAGGGCATATATAAGCAGGAGAAGTGGAAATAAATACATGGTAAGGGTTACATCCACAGTAAGGGATGAGCCGGTATTTGTCGGAAGGTTTTTGGTATTTGCCATCTCGGAGGAGGTTTGGCGGCGTTGAAAATTGCCGTTGACGCTATGGGGGGTGACTATGCTCCCCGTGAAATAGTTTTGGGTGCCCTGGAGGCTGCCCGGGACGGGATAGAAATTATCCTGGTGGGGGACAGCGACAGTATAGTCAAGGAGTTGGGAAACAGCAGCCGGAATTCCATTGAAATCGTACATACCACCGAGACAATAGCCATGGGGGAGCAGCCTGCCACCGCTGTCCGGAAAAAGAAGGATTCTTCCATTGTCCGGTCTGTTCAGCTGGTAAAGGAAGGCAAGGCCAGCGCCTTTGTTTCCGCCGGAAGTACAGGGGCCGTGATGGCCGCAAGCCTCTTGGGGATCGGGAGGATCAAGGGAATTGACCGCCCGGCCATAGCCAGTGTGCTCCCGGGGGAAAAGGGCCGGACAGTATTGCTGGATGTGGGCGCCAATGTGGACTGCAAGCCCAAACACCTGCTGCAGTTCGGAATAATGGGATACCTTTACGCTGAAAAGATTTTCGGGGTAAAAAACCCCAGGGTAGGCCTCTTAAGCGTGGGAGAAGAGGAATCAAAGGGAAATGAACTCACTCTTGGGGCGTTTCCCCTGTTGAAAGACGCCGGTATCAATTTTGTAGGGAATGTAGAGGGCAGGGACATTTTCAACGGCCTTGCGGATGTCGTGGTGTGCGACGGGTTTGTCGGCAACGTTGTTCTCAAGGCCGGAGAAGGACTGGCCATGTCGCTTTTAAAAATGATGAAGGAGGAACTGACCCGCAACTGGCTGTCAAAGATGGGTACCGCCCTCGCGCTGCCCGCCCTTAAGGAAATAAGGAGAAGGGTGGATTATGCCGAGTACGGCGGGGCGCCACTTTTGGGGGTCAACGGAGTGGTCATTGTGTGTCACGGAAGCTCCACTGCCTTCGCTGTCAGAAATGCCATAAAGGTGGCTGCCAATGCGGTTTCTGCAGGGCTTGTGGACGCCATCAGAGAGAATATAGAAAACAATCAGGTAATGAAGGTGGGATGTGGTAATGCCTGAGTCCGGGATACGGGCGGGGGTTATAGGGCTGGGTTCTTACGTTCCGGAAAAGGTACTGACAAACAGTGAACTTGAAAAAACGGTGGACACTTCAGACCAGTGGATAGTAACAAGGACGGGTATCCGGGAAAGGAGAATAGCGGCCCCGGAAGAGGCCACATCCGACCTGGCGCTGGAAGCGGCAAGAAAAGCCCTGGCTGACGCGCATATAGGACCAGAAGATATAGATTTGATTATCGTGGCCACAAACACCCCGGACAGTTTGTTTCCTGCCACGGCCTGCATTGTTCAGGACCGTCTGGGGGCGCACAGGGCGGGTGCCTTCGACCTTCTGGCCGGCTGCACCGGTTTTATATATTCATTGTCGGTTGGATCCCAGTTCGTGATTTCTGGAATGTACAGGCACGTACTTGTTATCGGTGCGGAAACCCTTTCGAGGATTGTGGACTGGGAAGACAGGAACACCTGCGTGCTTTTCGGCGACGGCGCCGGGGCGGCGGTGATCGGGCGCGTCCCTGGAGATTACGGTATATTACATACAATGCTGGGGTCGGACGGATCAGGCGGTCAGCACCTGTACCTGCCGGCGGGCGGGTCCAGATTGCCGGCCACCGGTGAAACAGTCGGCGGCAGGCTTCACTTTGTACGCATGAACGGCCGCGAGGTTTTCAAGTTCGCTGTCAGGACCTGCGGGGACGGGTCCATGGAAGCGCTGAAGGAGGCGGGGCTTTCCCTTGGCGATCTCGATTTTCTAATACCCCACCAGGCCAACATCAGGATTATCGAAGCGGCTGCCAAGAGGCTTGAGCTTCCCATGGAGAAAGTGCTTGTAAATGTTGACCGTTACGGTAATACATCGACAGCCTCAATACCGATGGCTCTGGAGGAGGCGGTGAACCAGGGGAGAATAAAAGACGGCGACAATATCCTGATGACAGGTTTCGGGGCCGGCCTCACCTGGGCAGTGGCGCTGATGAGGTGGTATGACTACCGGAGAACTGAGAAGTGAGAAGTGAGAAGTGAGAAGTGAGAATTAAGAAGGAATTGGCCACAAGGCCAATTCCAGCGAGAATCTCACCTCCAACCTCTCACCTCTATCATAAGGGGAGGGATATTGCCATTTTTCATACTGTGCTGTGTGATTTGCTGAAGATAAAATACCCTGTGCTCCAGGGCGGGATGGCCTGGGTCTCAACTGCCGAACTGGCTGCTGCCGTCAGTGAGGGCGGCGGACTGGGTGTAATAGGTTCGGGGCAGGCTCCGCCGGACTGGGTCAGGGAACAGGTCAGAAAGGCAAAACAATTGACGGATAAGCCATTTGGCGTTAACGTGATGCTTCTGTCACCGTATGTTGATGACGTAATGGAAATAATCCGTGAGGAGAGGGTGGCCGTGGTCACCACCGGGGCCGGAAACCCCGGCAAATACGTTCCCTCTTTGCAGGAGCTGGGTATACGGGTTATCCCTGTGGTGGCCTCGGTGGCACTTGCCAAAAGGCTGGTCCGGTCAGGTGTGGATGCCTTGATTGCCGAGGGGACGGAGAGCGGCGGGCATGTAGGTGAACTGACCACCATGGCCCTTGTGCCGCAGATAGTGGATGCCGTCAATGTTCCGGTGATTGCCGCCGGGGGTATATTTGACGGCAGGGGAGTTGCCGCCGCCCTGGCCCTTGGGGCGGTGGGGGTCCAGATGGGGACCAGGTTCATGTGCGCCAGCGAGTGCACTATACACGAAAAGGTCAAGTCCATGGTTATAAAAGCCAAGGACCGGGACACCGTGGTGACCGGGAGAAGTACCGGCCACCCTGTAAGAGTGCTGGAGAACAAGCTGGCAAGAAAGTTCATTGAGATGGAAGAAAAAAGGGTTTCACCCGAGGAGATAGCCAAAATCGGGGTGGGCTCCCTCAGGGCCGCCATGGTGGACGGCGACGTGGAAATGGGATCGGTCATGGCCGGCCAGGTTTCGGCCATGGTCAACAAGATACAGCCTGCGGCGGAGATACTGGAGGAAATTATGTCCGGGGCTTATGAGGTAATGGGCAGGCTGGGCAGACTGGCAGGTGTCATGTAATGGAAAAAAAAGCCTTTATTTTCCCTGGACAGGGTTCACAGCAGGTGGGCATGGGACGGGACATGTACGAGAAGTACGGAGCGGCCAGGGATGTGTTCCACAGGGCCGGCAGGGCACTGGGGACTGATATTGCCGCCTTGTGTTTCAGCGGCCCCGAGGAGGAACTGAAGAAAACCGTCAATGCCCAGCCGGCCATACTGACGGTAAGCGTGGCTTGTCTGGCCGTATTGCGGGAAAAGGGGATAAAACCCGGCGTGGCCGCCGGCCACAGCCTTGGTGAATACTCAGCACTGGTGGCCGCAGGTTCCCTGGAGTTTGAAGACGCGGTAAGGCTGGTGAGGCTGCGGGGACAGTTTATGCAGGAGGCGGTGCCGCTGGGTGAGGGCGGCATGGTGGCAGTGCTTGGAATGGAATCGGACATTGTTTCCGAAGTCTGTGCTTCGGTGTCAGGTGATGGCGGGGTGGTTCAGGCTGTAAACCTTAACTGTCCCGGGCAGGTGGTAATAGCGGGAGACACCAGGTCCCTGGACAGGGCGGTCGAACTGTTAAAGCAGAAAGGAGCCAGAAAATGCCTGCCCCTTTCCGTAAGCGCCCCCTTTCACTCCTCACTGATGAAGCCCGCCGGGGAGAAACTGGCGGAAAGCCTGGCCGGGGTAAAGGTTAGAGACCCGGAAATACCCGTGCTGTCCAACGTTACTGCGGACTATCACAGGACAGGTGACAGTATAAAGGAACTGCTGGTAAAACAGGTTTACAGTCCGGTTCGCTGGGAAGAGTGCGTACAGATGATAATCCGGGACGGCTTCAGCCCGTTGGTTGAAGTGGGCCCGGGCAAGGTGCTTTCCGGCCTTGTAAGGAAGATAAACAAGGACGTTGACATCCTTAATGTGGAAGACGGTGTGTCACTGGAAAAAGTCCTTGCTAGTTTTGGGGAGGTTGGCTAAAATGTATCTTAATGGCAGGGCGGCTATCGTAACCGGGTCGTCCCGGGGCATCGGGCGGAGCATAGCCAGGGCCCTGGCCCGGGAAGGAGCCGACGTGCTGGTAAATTACACCGGCAGGGAGGATCTGGCCAATGCAGTGGCCGATGAGATCAGGGCCATGGGGAGGAGGTCGCTGACGTACCGGGCTGACGTTTCAGATCCGGCCCAGGCGGCCGGCATGGTGGATGCTGCCATGGAGGCCTTTGGCCGGCTGGACATTCTTATTAATAATGCCGGTATTACAAAGGACAATCTTATTCCCAGGATCAAGGAAGAGGACTGGGACGCCGTGCTGTCGGTAAACCTGAAGGGAGCCTTTAACTGTATAAAATCCTCCATAAGGCCAATGCTTAAAGCCAGGTGGGGCAGGATAATAAACATAACATCCGTGGTGGGGGTTATGGGAAATGCCGGCCAGGCCAATTATGCCGCCAGCAAGGCCGGGCTGATTGGGCTGACCAAGTCGGCGGCCAAGGAATACGGCTCCAGGAATATAACCGTTAACGCCGTGGCCCCCGGCTTCATAGAAACGGAAATGACCGAAGTTCTGCCCCAGGAGGCAAGAAACAAAATGCTGGCCGGAATACCCCTGGGCAGGCTGGGATCACCCGACGAAGTGGCGGCGCTGGTGGTTTTCCTGACCGGGGAGGGTGCGTCATATATAACAGGACAGGTAATTACAGTTGACGGCGGAATGGTGATGTAAACAGTATAAATATTCCGTAAAGGGGGTGATAGGACGTGGCTATTTTTGAAAAGGTCAAGCAGATTATCGCGGAACAGCTTGGTGTGGATGAAGCCGATGTAACGATGGAATCATCCTTTATCGAGGATCTGGGTGCCGATTCTCTTGACATCGTTGAACTGGTGATGGCCCTGGAGGAAGAATTTGATATCGTCATCCCGGATGAAGATGCGGAGAAGATACGTACTGTCGGTGAGGCAGTTAAATATATCCAGGAGCACAAGTAGAAAAGTCCAATAGTCCCGCACAACTGCGGGACTTTTTTAAAATACACATTTTTACGCGGTGTTGGAGGTGTTGTTTTGTTTCCCAGAGTAGTTGTTACGGGTATGAGTGTGATTTCTCCCGTAGGAACCGGCCTGGAGACTTTCTGGTCGAGCCTGGTTGCGGGCAGGTCGGGGGTTGGGCCGGTCACCAGGTTTGACGCCGAAGGGTACAGCACAAGGATAGCCGCCGAGGTAAAGGATTTTGTGGCTGAAAAATATGTAGAAAAAAAAGAAGCCAGGCGCATGGACCGCTTTACCCAGTTTGCCGCGGCCGCGGCCAAAATGGTTTTGGAGGATGCCGCCCTTGACCTGGATACCGTTGACAGGGACCGGGTGGGGGTAATTCTCGGCTCCGGCATAGGGGGCCTGGAAACCCTGGAAGAACAGCACAAGGTGCTGTTAAACCGGGGGGCCGGCAGAATCAGCCCCTTTTTCATCCCCATGATGATCGCCAATATGGGGGCGGCCCAGATTGCCATTACATACGGGCTCAGGGGATGCAACCTGATCACCACCAGCGCCTGCGCATCAAGCAACAACGCCATAGGTGATTCTTTCCGGCTGCTGCAGAGGGGCCAGGCGGACGTAATGATATGCGGCGGGACAGAGGCGCCCATAACGCCCATGGCCATGGCCGGATTTTGCGCCATGAAGGCCATGTCCACCAGAAATGACGATCCGGAGAAGGCCAGCAGGCCCTTCGACGCGGAAAGAGACGGGTTTGTGATAGGGGAGGGAGCGGCGCTTCTGGTGCTGGAAAGGTTAGAGCATGCCAGGAAAAGGGCGGCCAGAATATACGGCGAGGTGGTGGGCTATGGCACCAGCTGTGACGCATACCACGTATCGGCCCCCGACCCTGAGGGGAGAGGGGCGGCTGTGTCCATGAGGCTGTCCCTTGAGGATGCGGCGCTGAAGCCGGAGGCCGTGGATTATATAAATGCCCACGGAACCTCCACTCCACTTGGCGACAAGCTTGAAACCATGGCTATAAAACAGGTATTCGGTGATCACGCTTATAAAATGGCGGTAAGTTCAACCAAATCAATGACCGGGCACCTGCTGGGGGCGGCCGGGGGCCTGGAGGCGGTGGCCTGCCTGATGGCAATCGACAGGGGCGTAATACCTCCCACTATAAATTTGGAAAACCCGGACCCGGAGTGTGACCTTGATTATGTTCCCAATCAGGCCAGGGAGGCCCTGGTTAATGTTGCGCTGTCCAATTCATTTGGTTTCGGGGGTCACAATGCGACCCTGATTTTTAAGAAATATAGCGAATAAAAATCGGGGTGTGCCGTAATGATTCAACAGGATGCCATAGCAGCCCTGGGAGAAAAAATAGGAATCCGGTGGAAAAGTGTCGAATTGCTGCATACAGCCCTTACGCACAGTTCTTTTTCCTTTGAAAAAAAGGACAAGCACAGAAACAACCAGCGACTGGAGTTCCTGGGGGATGCTGTGCTGGAACTTCTGATCAGCGAGTATCTTTTCGGCAGGTTTCCGGCCCATTCGGAAGGGGAGCTGACCAAGCTGAGGGCGTCTATTGTCTGTGAGCCTTCGCTGGCAAGAGTGGCAAGGAGCCTTAATATCGGGTCCTGTCTTTACATGGGAAAAGGAGAGGAAAGGTCCGGCGGGAGGGATCGTCCCTCCATACTGGCCGATGCCTTTGAGTCTATTCTCGGCGCAATTTATCTGGACAGCGGGCTGGAGGCTGCAAGGAGGTTCGCACTGGAACATCTGGAGGAAATAATAGCCGATGTTCTGGAAGGGCGCGTGGACAGGGATTACAAGACCGAATTGCAGGAAATATTACAAAAGAAATCCGGGGGGCCTGTAAATTACGTCATACTTAAAGAGGAGGGCCCGGCCCATGACAAGTTTTTTACCGCGGGGGTTATTTGTATGGGAAGGCGGATGGGCACCGGTACGGGACATTCCAAAAAAGAGGCTGAGCAGCAGGCTGCCAGGAATGCGCTGGAGGGGTTAGGGATTAGGGATTAGGGTCCAATCCCCAATTCCTGTCCTCTGTGGATTTATAGTTAGACTTTCGGGAACAACGGGGGAAATAATATGGGTATTTTCAGCAAGCTAAAGGAATCCCTTACCAGGACGCGTCAGAATTTCGTTGAAAAGATAGACAACATCATTACCAGCAGAAAACACATTGATGAAGATTTATACGAGGAATTGGAGGAAGCCCTCATTCAGGGGGACGTGGGAACCGATACGGCATTGAATCTTGTGGAGGATTTGCGCAGGGTGGTGAAGGAGCGCCGGGTCAGTGACGCTTCCGAGTTAAAGCCCATACTGAAGGAACTGATAAAAGAAATAATGGACCAGGACCACTCTCCCCTGTCCGGTGAAGGAGAACCCACGGTAATACTGGTTGTAGGGGTGAACGGGGTAGGGAAGACCACCACCATTGGCAAGCTGGCGCATAATCTGAAACAGGAAGGGAAAAAGATTATTCTGGCCGCCGGAGACACCTTCAGGGCTGCGGCCATTGACCAGCTTCAAATATGGGGAAACCGGGTAGGTGCAGATGTGGTCAAACACAAGGAGGGCGCCGACCCGGCGGCGGTGGTGTTTGACGCGCTGCAGGCCGCCAGGGCCAGGAATGCCGATGTGCTTGTGGTGGACACCGCCGGCAGGCTGCATACCAAAAGCAACCTGATGGAGGAGTTGAAAAAGGTGGGCCGGGTGCTGTCCAGGGAGAGTCCCGGCGCTCCCCACGAGGTTCTCCTGGTGCTGGACGCAACCACCGGCCAGAACGCCATCAACCAGGCGAAGATATTCGGAGAGGCCACCGGTGTCACCGGCATTGTGCTGACAAAGCTTGACGGGACGGCAAAGGGCGGTGTTGTTATAGGTATCAAGCAGGCCCTCCGGATACCCGTTAAATTTATAGGCATAGGCGAGGGCATAGATGACCTGCGCCCCTTTGATTCCGGTGAATTTGTGGAAGCTCTTTTTGCATAAAAATAGCTTATCCTGATGATTATTTAGGTCGGAATACAGAATCCAGGAGCCAGAATGGGGGGGCCGGATTCTGAATTCTGGATTCCGATGCGCCCTCCAGGGCGCTTTTAATATCCGGGGGAGATTTATTTTGAAAATATCGGAAATAGGTGAGTTCGGGCTTATCAAAAGGCTGGCCGGGGGGACGGTCTTCAATCAGCAAAGCGTAATAAAGGGTATTGGTGATGATGCGGCCGTTCTTGCGGTGAGCCGGGGAAAGCTTTTACTGGTTTCCTGCGACATGATGGTGGACGGGGTTCATTTTATGCGGGAAAAAATCTCCCCGTTCAAGCTGGGCCATAAGGCAGTGGCCGTGAACCTCAGCGATATCGCCGCCATGGGGGGAATACCCCGGCATGTGCTGGTATCCATGGCGCTACCTCCATCGGTAACGGTGATAGAAGTGGAAGATATGTTTTCAGGAATGAAATCTTTACTTTCGCGGTGGTCGGTTAACCTGGTGGGCGGGGACACCGTAAAGTCTCAAACAATGACTATTGACGTAACCATTCTGGGGGAGGCAGATCCTGGCAGTGTGCTGACAAGGAGCGGGGCGAGGCCGGGAGATATTATAATGGTTACCGGATACCTGGGAGATTCGGCCGCCGGGCTGGAGATTCTTGTGGATGAAAAACTTTGTGAAAAGATTTCAGGGGAAGACAGAGAAGCGCTGCTGGAGGCACACCTCATGCCGGTTCCAAGGCTGGAACAGTCCCGGCTGCTGGCGGGTATGGGTTGCGTGACGGCCATGATGGACTTAAGCGATGGCCTGGGGGGAGATATTAAACACATATGTGAAAACAGCGGGGTAGGGGCGAAACTATTCCTGGACAGGCTGCCGTACTCCGGCAGTGCTGCCAGGGCAGCCCATCTTGCCGGCAAAAAGGTCACCGACTGGGCCCTGAACGGGGGAGAGGACTACGAGCTTTTATTCACCGTTCCGCCAGGCAGGGAGGAAGACGTTAAAGACGCATTCGCCGGGGCCGGGCTGGGACCGGTAACGGCGGTGGGAGTAATAACCGAAAGTGAGGCCGGGGTCAAACTGGTTGGCACGGAAGGAGAGATTATCCCTCCTGCAAGGGGGTTCAATCATTTTAAATAGTTTTATTGACTTTTGGAACCGGGGGTATGGGCAAAGCTCAGTCCCGGCTTTTTTATTATACGTGGGATGACCCGGAATCAAAGACGTCAAAAACGGGCTTTCAGACACTGTACAGAGCTTTTTGGACACCAAAAATCACTTTATAGACCTGATGGAAGGAGTAATGCATAAAAATTTCAAATAAATAATGGTAAGTGTTTTATAAGACAGTCAAGCGCCGGAGGGTTCATCGTTTATGACCGAAATATCAAACAACGGGCATAATGTATATCTGGAAATATCCACGCTGGAAAACGTATATCATTTCGGGGTAACCCTGAAAGAGTTTTTTTTCAGATCATACCGCGAGCTACTTCTTCCGCTGGGACTGCAACTTTATATATACAGCAAGCCCTTTTACCGGAGGCCGGGCTGGGGTGTGATGAACCGCAAAAACTGGCTGGATGTCGGGAGGCGGTTGGCCGCAGGGGAATTGGAGGAGCTTTTGCTTACCAATGGCATGTTTTTGCCCGGGCCGGACATTGGCGGACCTCAATCGGCTGTGGTGGCTCTCAAGGGGCCGGGGGGGTTCAGGCACTGTGCCGGTGGAGTGGAACTGTCCGTTCAAAGGCTTTTAATTGGGGATAGAATGGATTTTTTTCAGGAAAAGCTGCTGAAAATAGCTATTGATACATTTAAAGCCATCAGGGCAGTGTCGGGGCACATAACAATAGATTTTATAAAGGCGGGAACGGGATCGCCAAACCCCTTTCACCGGGGATTAAACCCGGACGCCCTTGATGCACCCTGGAATTACAGGAATAAGGTCTGCGGATGCTTCTGGGGCAATATGCTGAGCGCCGGGCATATAGAAAAGCTGGGGGGAATTGACAGGATAATGAGGGAGGCCCCGGTATACCGTGTTATTAAAATTGGAGATGGAGAAAACGGTATGTTTTTACAGGTTACTCCGGGTATAGAACATGTAACACCGGAACAGTTTGATCAATTGCGGAATTATTTAAAGCCCCTGCTGCCCGTTAAAAGGAAATCAGAAATATTTAAACTTCCAGGCTTGAGTGTCATTAATGATTGAAAATAATCTTTTTATATGCCTGCGCTGTGCAGGCTTTTGTTTTGGTATCCGGATGGGGAAAACATTCTGGAGTGTGGCATTTATCATAAAATATTCGTTTTTGTCGGCCCTGTAAAGGAAAGCTTGGTAATTAAGGCGAATATTAGGTAGGGCTGTTAAGCAATATAAAATAGATGCGTCCAAGTTAGGAGGATCCGTAATGACCGTGAAAATAGCCATTATTGGAGGTACGGGGGTTTACGACCCCCAGATTCTGACAGGGATAAGGGAGGAAAGTATTTCCACCCCCTACGGAACAGTCCGGGCGGTAATAGGCAGCTACCGGGACAGGGAAATTGCATTTATGGCAAGGCATGGCGCCGACCATTCAGTACCGCCGCACCTTGTCAATTACCGCGGGAATATTGCCGCGCTTAAAGAGCTGGGGATAAGGAGCATATTTGCCACCGCCGCCGTGGGTTCCCTCAACCCGGACATGAAGCCGGGACAGTTTGTTTTTGTTGACCAGTTCCTCGATTTTACCAAGGGGAGGCCCTCAACCTTTGTGGAAGAAGGGGTTGTGCACCTGGATGTGACCGACCCGTACTGCCCCAGGTTGAGAAAACTTCTGATAAACACCGCCGGGAGCCTGGGAATGGATTTTCACGGCTCCGGGAATTACGTTTGCACCGAGGGCCCCAGGTTTGAGACAGCCGCCGAGATCAGGATGTTCAGGCAACTGGGGGGGGATCTGGTGGGTATGACCAGTGTGCCGGAAGTTGTCCTGGCCAGGGAAAAGGAAATGTGTTATGCCACCATTGCCATGGTGACAAATTTTGCGGCCGGCATTTCACCAAACAAGCTTACACACCAGGAAGTGGTGGACGTGATGGCCCAAAATGCCGTCAACTTAAGACAACTTATCATGCAGGCCATTTCGGACCTTGATATTTACGAATACTGCGAGTGCCACAGTGCGCTGGAAGAAGGGCCGGTAAATCCGGACGTCAGTCGTAAGACGTCGGATGTCGGAACTGAAGAGATTTGACTTAAGGTAAAACTTTTATCTTACGCCTGACGACAGACGACTGATATGGGGAGGGATTTGTTTTGGAAACCATGCGGTGGCAGGACGGAGAATTTTATATACTGGACCAGACAAAACTTCCCGGAACCTGCGAATACATATGCTGCCGGGATTTTATAACGGTGGCGGAAGCCATAAAAAGGCTTTCGGTCAGGGGTGCCCCCGCCATCGGGGCCGCTGCGGCGTACGGGCTGGTTCTGGGGGCCATGAGGCTGGAAAGGAAGGGACCGTCGGAGTTCTTGGACGGGGTCGAGGAAATCGCCGGGCAGCTTTCAGCCACCCGTCCCACTGCGGTGAACCTGAATTGGGCGCTGGAAAGAATGCTGGCAAAGGCCAGATCGGTAATGCCAATGGAACCTGAAAGCCTTATAGGGGTCATGCTCCGGGAAGCTGAACTCATATACCGGGAAGATTTCGAGGGCAACAGGGAAATGGGTCGCTTCGGACAGGAACTGATTCCGGACGGGGCCAGGATACTCACCCACTGCAACGCCGGTGCTCTGGCAACGGCGGGTTACGGTACCGCCCTGGGTGTGATAAGGGCGGCCCACGAGGCCGGAAAGAAAGTAACCGTCTACGCCGATGAGACCAGGCCGATTCTCCAGGGGGCCAGGCTTACCGCCTGGGAAATGGTGCAGGAAGGAATACCGGTTACACTGATTACCGACAACATGGCCGGTTACCTGATGGCCAGGGGAATGGCCGACCTTGTTATAGTCGGTTCCGACAGGATAGCTGCCAACGGGGATGTTGCCAATAAAATCGGCACTTACGGGGTGGCCGTTCTGGCCAGGGAGCACGGGATACCTTTTTATGTGGCAGCGCCCTTTTCCACCATCGATATCAGTCTGAAATCCGGCGCTGAGATACCCATAGAGGAAAGAAGCCCGGAGGAGGTGACCCACATCGGCGGGGTAAGGGTTGCCCCGGAAGGAGTCAAAGTCTGGAATCCCGCCTTCGACGTCACGCCTGCAAGTCTGGTAAGCGCCATAATAACGGAAAGAGGGGTATTGAAGCCCCCATACGACATATCAATAAAAGAACTATATTAAACGGGAGAATAGAGAATGAAAGAATACATAGTTAAGGACATCGGCCTCGCCCCGGGGGGGAGGCTGAAGATAGACTGGGTAAGGGCCCACATGCCGGTGCTTAACGTGATAAGGAGCGAATTTGAAAGGGAAAAACCATTTAAGGGCATACGGCTGGCAATGAGCATTCACCTGGAGGCCAAAACGGCTTATCTGGCCGAAGTGTTGATGGTGGGGGGGGCCGAGGTGGCCATAACGGGATCAAACCCCCTGTCCACCCAGGACGATGTGGCTGCGGCCCTGGCTGCTGAGGGGATAAACGTTTACTCCTGGTACAACGCCACCCCGGAAGAGTACCGGAATCATATTCTGGAGACGCTGGAGACCAGGCCCAGGATCATCATCGATGACGGCGGAGACCTGGTCAACGCCCTGCACAATGAAAGGACGGACCTGGCTCCCGACATAATCGGCGGGTCCGAGGAGACCACCACCGGGGTGCTCAGGCTGCGGGCGCTGGAGAAAGCCGGTAAGCTTTTGTTTCCCATGGTGGCGGTCAACGACGCACTTTGCAAGTATCTTTTTGACAACAGGTACGGAACAGGGGAGTCGGTATGGTCGGGCATAATGCGTACAACAAACCTGATAGTGGCCGGCAAAAACGTTGTTGTGATGGGGTACGGGTGGTGCGGCCGGGGCGTGGCCATGAAGGCAAAAGGCCTGGGGGCCAGGGTTATTATATGCGAGGTGGACCCGGTAAGGGCAATCGAGGCTTACATGGACGGATACCAGGTGATGCACAGCGACGACGCCGCCGCGGTTGGGGACATGTTCATCACAGTGACGGGATGCAGGGACATACTCCGGGGCAGCCACTTCCACCGCATGAAAGACGGAGCCATACTGGCCAACGCCGGTCATTTCGATGTCGAGATTAACAAGCCCGAACTTTCGGCAGCGTCCGTGAAGAGGAGGGTGGTCAGAAAGGATATAGAGGAGTTTACACTTCCCGACGGGAGAAAGATCTACCTCCTGGGAGAGGGAAGGCTTGTGAACCTGGCGGCCGGTGACGGCCACCCGGCGGAAATAATGGACATGTCCTTCGCCCTGCAGGCACTGTCCGCCCGGTACATACTGGAAAGCGGAGCCAAGCTGGAAAACCGGGTATATGACGTGCCCCCGGATCTTGACAGGCGGGTGGCCAGGCTCAAGCTGGAGTCTCTGGGCATAGAGATAGACACACTTTCTCCGGAACAGGACGAATACATCCACAGCTGGAATCACGGTTAAGGTTACAAGAAGAGATAAGGGGGGCTTTTTGTGAGCAATATACTGATAAAAGGCGCCACGGTCATTACCATGGAAAACCATGACGATATAATTGCCGGCGGTGAGGTGGCCATACAGGGGCAGCATATCCTTCACGTGGGGCCGGCCGGCTCCACGCCCGGAGATTTTGTGCCCGGCAGGACCCTGGACGCATCCGGCATGCTGGCGCTGCCTGGCTTTGTGAACAGCCACACCCATGCAGCCATGACCCTTTTACGGAGCTATGCCGACGACCTGCCCCTGATGAAGTGGCTGGAAGAGAAAATATGGCCGCTGGAAGCCAGGCTGGAGAGAGAGGACATATATTGGGGCGCAATGCTGTGCTGCCTGGAGATGATACGTTCGGGAACCACCACTTTTGCGGACATGTATTTTCACATGGGGCAGGTTGCCAGGGCCGTGGAGAAGGCCGGCATGAGGGCCGACCTGTCCAGGGGCATGATAGGCGTCGGGCCTGAGGCCGAGTCGGCAATAGATTACAGCCGCTATTTCGTGGAAAAATGGCACGGGCAGGCAAACGGCAGGATAACGGTGCGGCTGGGGCCGCACGCCCCGTACACCTGCCCGCCGGATTATATGAAAAAGGTGATAGATCTGGCCGGGGATCTAAACGTCGGCATACATATTCACCTGGCGGAGACAAAGACCGAGATAGAAGATATGGCTAATAAGTACGGCATGACCCCCATCCGCCTGATGGACAGCGTGGGGCTTTTTGAACTGCCGGTTCTGGCTGCCCACTGCGTTCACCTGGATGAGGAGGATATAAGAATACTGGCCCGGAAGAAGGTGGGGGTGGCCCACAACCCGGAAAGCAACATGAAGCTGGCCAGCGGTATAGCCCCGGTCACCTCCATGCTGGAGGCCGGTGTCACGGTGGGGCTGGGAACAGACGGGGCCGCCAGCAACAACAACCTTGACATGCTGGAGGAGATGCGCAGCGCAGCCCTTCTGCAAAAGGTCAGCACCATGAACCCACTGGCGCTGCCCTCCTTCCAGGCATTGAGAATGGCCACCCGGGGCGGCGCCGAGGCGCTGGGTATGGGCGGTAAAATCGGCCTGATTAGAAAAGGTTTCAATGCGGACATCATATTGGTGGAGACCCGCAAGCCGCACCTTTTCCCCAGACACGACTGGATAGCACACATAGTGTACGCCGCCCAGTCATCCGACATCAACACCGTGATTATAGACGGAAATATAGTTATGGAGGGGAGAAAGGTTCTCACCATAGACGAGGGCGAGGTATACGAACAGGTTCAGACCCGCGCCGAAAGGCTTGTAAATGAGAAGTGAGAAGTGAGAGGTGAGATTAAAAGGAATTGACTAAGCCAATTCCATCAAGATTCTCACCTCCAACCTCTCACATCCCACCTCTAATAAGGGAGGTGGCGTGTACGGCCACTGTAAAACTGGCCAGGGGCCGGCATCCCAGGGTGGCCGGAGGACACCCCTGGGTTTACCGGACGGAAGTGGACAAAATAGAGGGAGAATTCACCCCGGGTGAAATTGTGGAGGTTGTGGATTCCCGGGGAAAGTTCCTGGGAAAAGGCTATATCAACCCGGCCTCCCAGATACTGGTGCGGATTATGACCAGGGACAGGGATGAAGTGATCGACAGGCAATTTTTCCTCAGGCGTATAAAATCCGCCTGGGAGTACAGGAAAAAGGTGGTCAAGAATTCCGACGCCTGCCGGGTGGTGTTTGCCGAGGCTGACTTTCTACCCGCACTGGTGGTCGATAAATTCGGCGACTACCTGGTGGTGCAAACTCTTGCCCTGGGAATTGACATACACAGGGATACTATAGCCGGCGTGTTGCGGGAGCTGATTGAACCTGCGGGGATTTACGAGCGGAACGACGTCAGCGTCAGGGAGCTGGAAGGACTTCCTCTCAAGACCGGTTTCATCGGCCAGGAATTCGACACCATGGTGGAAATAAATGAAAATGGCCGTGTCTTTGAGGTGGACCTGGCAGGTGGGCAGAAAACCGGCTATTTTCTGGACCAGCGGGAAAACAGGATGGCACTGGAAGAGCTGTCCGCAGGGGCCAGGGTGCTGGACTGTTTCTGCCACACCGGCACGTTTTCAGTGTACGCTGCAGGTTTTGGGGCCAGGGAAGTGCTTGGTATAGATATTTCAGCCGCTGCCCTGGAGGTGGCCCGAAGAAATGCTGCCAGGAACGGAGTGGGGAATATATGCAACTTCAGGGAGGGCAACAGCTTCGATGAGCTGAGGGCGATGGAGAAGGCAGGGGATAAATTCGACCTTGTAATTCTTGACCCTCCCGCCTTTACCAAGTCAAAGAAGGCCCTGGAAGGAGCGGTGAGGGGCTACAAGGAAATAAACCTCAGAGCGCTGAAGATGCTGCGGCCCGGAGGGTTCCTGGTCACCTGCTCCTGTTCGTACCACATGAGTGAAAGTTTGTTTATGGAGGTTATAAACGACGCCGCACTGGATGCCGGCAGGATGACCCGGGTTGTGGAGGTCCGCAGGCAGGCCAGGGATCACCCCATGCTGGCAGCCTCACCCGAGACCTATTACCTCAAGTGCGTTATACTGCAGGTGGTTTGATTTGCGCAAAAAAGGAAGATGCAAATGGACGCAAAATGCAACAAGATGACCAATGTCCTGGTTGTTGGAGGCGGCCCGTCCGGTATGATGGCGGCCGCCTCCGCCCGTCAGGCCGGGGCAGGGGTAACCTTGCTGGAAAAAAATGATCGCCTTGGGGTTAAAATGAGGATTACGGGTGGCGGGCGCTGCAACCTCACCAATACCGCCCCGCTGCATGATTTTATCAAAAATGTGCCGGGAAACGGAAAATTCCTTATCAGCGCGCTGTCCCGTTTTTCAAACAATGACTGCATTAGTTTCTTTGAAAGTCTGGGGGTCCCGCTGGTAACAGAGGAACACGGCCGTGTTTTCCCGGCGGGAGGGCGGGCAGGAGACGTGGTTGCCGCACTGGAAAGATACCTGCTGGCCGGCGGGGTTAGAATATTTTACAGGATAAGGGCCGCGGAGCTGCTGCTAGAAGACGGCAAATGCCATGGGATAAGGGCGGAAGACGGCAGGGAGTTTTACGGCAGGACCGTGATTGTTGCCGCCGGGGGAGCCTCATATCCACGAACAGGATCGTCGGGGGACGGCTATCTGCTGGCCCGTCAGGCAGGACACCGCACCATTTCTGCGCTTCCGGGCCTGGCCCCGCTGTGCAGCCCGGACAGCCGTGTGAGGACAATACAGGGGCTGTCCCTGGAAGACAAGCTGGTAACCCTCACCGGCAGCGGCAAAACAATATCCAGTGTGCGCGGGGATATTGTTTTCACTCACTTTGGAATCTCCGGCCCGGCCTCCCTGGACATCAGCAGGGCCGTTTCACTGCAGTTTTCCGGTGGCGTTAACCATTTACAGCTTGTGTTGGACATTTTTCCCGATGAAAAAGAGGAGGCGCTGGCTGAAAGGCTTATTTCCCTTGCCAGGGAACACCCGAGAAAATCGGTGGGAGGAATACTGAAGCTAATACTGCCGGACCGGCTGGTGTCGGTAGTGGACGGAATGATCCCTGTGGATTTGGGAAGGAGGGCCGGCGAAGCGGGAAAGGAAATCTGGAGGCAGACGGCCCTTCTTTTTAAAAAACTGCCTTTTAATATATCCGGCGTAAAGCCCCTGTCCGAAGCAATGGTCACCGTAGGCGGGGTATGCACCGGGGAAATCGATCCCCGGACCATGGCCTCAAGGCTGGTTGAAGGGCTGTATTTTGCCGGTGAAGTTATTGACGTCGACGCGTACACGGGCGGTTTCAACATGCAGATAGCATTTTCCACCGGGTGGCTTGCCGGTATATCTTCGGCTGAAAAAGCCAGGTCAATGCCATTATCCGGGCAAGTTTGATTAATATATCAAGCTATTTTGCATGAACTTCTCACGGGATAAAAAGAAGGTGAAGGAGTTCATTATTTCTTTCAGGCTCCGGAGGTAGTGATAAATGCCCATATGAAATTGAAATATTTGCAGCGAAATATAAAAACTAATTGTAGTGACTATTGGCAGTAAATTTTAGAATAAACAATGATTAAATCTGAAAGTAGAAAATATTATAAAAATTAAGATCTTTCAAAATATAAAAACTTTAAGTCAAATAATTAAACAAAAATTTAAAAATGATTTAAAATTACAAATATTTGTGTATAATAGGAATTAACCAAAATTGGTTAGTTCTTTCCGGAGTGATCAGCATGAATAATAATTCCAATAGAAAACTTAACGGAGAAAAAATAACTCTTGAGATAGTTGAAAAAAACAGAAGGCGAGTATTGGAGTTTTCCTCGGAGGAAGACAGGAGAGGCTGGGAAAAGGCTTATCGCAAGAGCAAGCTCCACATCCCATATTTTCTATTTGGAATAGGTGTTAACTTTCTGCTTTATTTTGCCGGGCTGGACTTGTCCCGGGATATTTTTTGGGGCGCACTGATAGGGCTTGCCATTCCGATGGCAAGCATGTTTATTTTATCCGAGCTGCATTACAGGCTTCTAATAGAAAGAAGGGGAAAGGCCCTTGTAAAGTGAGGTGGTGCCATCTGAAAAAAAGGGTGAAAGGGGGGATTGCCTTCAGTTAATTGCCTGGTTAAATACAGAGAAAGATAGTGTTGATTCGAGAGGAGGTTATTGCGTTTGTTTAAAGGTATGCATCCTGTATTCTGGATAGGTCTGGCCATTATGTACGGGTTCGCAATAATATTCTGGGTCTGGGAAACCGCTTTGCCGGGATCTGTGTTTACCGTTAAAATGGGCGGTATGGCTGCTCCCTTCCTGTACAGCGGTATTTTTATGCTTGCCATAATTAACGTTTTCCTGGCGTGGCTGTGGTGCTACGTTCCTGAAAAGATTGAAGAGAAAGAACAAATGAACCTGGGAAATGGAGGGGAAAAGGGTGTCTCAAGTTAGTCCCATTGTAATATTCTTTGCGGTGGCCTATTTCGTTGTCATATTCGGAATCGGTTTTTACAGCCGCAAAGCCGCGCTGAGCGCCAGCGACTACATGGTCAGCGGCCGTAACGTTGGTCCCATAATAAACGGCGCCGCCCTTGCCTCCACCTACCTGAGTCCTGCCAGCTTCCTGGGACTGCCGGCATTTATATTCATTATGGGTTATCCCTTCTGGTGGGCGCTGGTCGGGATCATAGCAGGCATGCCCATAGCCTCGATGCTTACGGCGGCACCCCTCCGTAAGTATGCCCCGGTTTCATTTACCGATTACTATGCCGACCGCTATGACGACCAGAAGGGCATGAGGGCGTTAATCAGCCTTCCGGTTTTGATCTCGGGGTTGCTGTATGTGACTCTCTCCATTATAGGCACCGCCCTTTTCATGATGGCTATTCTTAAAGTGCCTTACAACTGGGCGCTTATAATTGGTTCCGTGGTTGTGCTGTTCTATGTATACCTGGGCGGAATGGTGGCCACCACCTGGTCAAATGCCCTGCAGGGATTCCTTATGGCGATAGCAGCAGTGGCCGCCGCTGGGGTAATTCTGGCCCATTTCGGTGGATTTGCCGGGCTTGGCGAGGCTATTAACGCCAACAACCCTAAATTCTGGTACCCGCCAAACTCGTCCTCCGGCACCTTCTCCCATCCCATTATGGCCGGGTGGACAGGTATGGTGAGCTTCTATTTTGTCTGGCACTATGGTTTTGCCATGATGCCTTATACGGTGGTGCGCTTCTTTACCGCCATGGACCTGAAGGCCGCCCGCAGGGCCGTTTTCTGGGCAACTCTCCTGGGGGCATTCATGTACTGGGGACTGGTTATTATCGGAAGTGCCTGCCGTGTGCTGCTTGAAACGCTTCACCCGCTGATGAGCGCCCCCGGGGTTAAGGACGCCGTGACATTGCTGGCAAAGATCAAGGCCATTTATGGGGTCGGGGGAGCTGCGGTAACTGACTACTCGATGATAGCCGCTGTGGAAGCACTCAGTAACCCGTGGCTGATGGGGCTGCTGGTGGCGGGCGGACTGTCAATTGCCATGTCCACCACCGCCGGGTGGCTTATGGTTATGAACGTTATTATAGGCCGTGACTGGATGGGTAAAATTATGGGCAACAAGTGGGCAATAGACAATCCGGTAAAAGCCCTGCGCATGTGGTCCATTATTCTGACCATTGTCTGCACAGCCTTTGCCTTCAACCCTCCGGCGCTGGTGCTTGACCTCTCCGGCTGGGCATTTGTGGTGGTCATCGCCACCATCGGGGCACCACTGGTGTTCGGGCTATGGTGGGATAAGGCCACCAGGGCGGCCACTTACGCCACGGTTATTGTGTTTCTCCCGCTTACCCTGTTCTCGTGGATTTACGCAAAATCGGCGTTGGGAAGCCCTCACTGGTTCTTCCTGAACAAGGTGTTCGGAACCAACCTGGCCTTTGCCCACCAGATGTACTGGATTCCGGTTTCCTTTATATTTTTCATAATCGTATCACTGAGCACCAGCCCGCCGAGGAAGGAAATCGTCCAGAAATACTGCAACGACCTGCATTAAAAATGGGTAACCAAAACGCCGAACCCCTCGGCGAAAGGCTACCCCATGAAAATACTACCAAATTAAATTATATCAGAAAAAGAGATAAATTTGTCAAAATCTAATTGCCTTATAATTACAGGAGCTGGCCCCTTCAGGGAGGCCAGCCCCTGTAATTTTGATTATTAACAAGTGACCGTTTATCAGTTTTGCTTTCCCTGCCCGGCCAGATCTTCCCAGGCTTCCCGGTATATATTCAGGTCGCGGTCGCTGAACAGAACAAACCTTACTTCCTGGACAGTGTTTTGCCCTTCTAAAAATGTTTTAACCGTCCGGGCCGCCACCCGGGACGCCCTGTCGGTGGGGAAGCCGTACGCGCCGGTGCTGATGGAAGGGAAGGCCACCGTGCGGATGCCCCTGCTTGCAGCCAGTTTTAGGGAATTACGGTATGCGTTGGACAGAAGTCCGTCCTCCCCGTTTCCTCCCCCCGACCAGATGGGTCCCACAGTGTGTATGACGTAGCGGGACTTAAGGTTTCCACTTCCGGTTATTACGGCCTCTCCGGTGGGGCACCCTCCCTGCCGGGCCCTGATTTCCTTGCACTCCTCCAGAATTTGAGGGCCGCCGGCCCTGTGGATGGATCCGTCAACACCGCCTCCCCCCAGCAGGGACGAATTGGCGGCGTTTACAATGGCCTCGGCGTCCTGCTGTGTTATATCGCCCCTCAAAAGCACAACCCTGGCGTCGCCTATCTTGAAAACCATTTTTAACCCCCTATCCTAAAAAACTATCAGCAATAACCGCAAGAAATTATGAAACCACAGAAAACACAGAGAGCACAGAGAAATAAATCAGCTTTCTTTCTTTACCTCTGAGATCTCGGCGATACGCTCCGGACTGAAAGGTCCTCCCCCCACGTACGTTCCGGCAAAGCTATTTTCAGGGTTATTCTGAATTCTGGATTCTGGATTCCGACCGCAATTCCGGCTTCCTGGGGCTAATACTACCACTTTGCGTTTTTTTGCGTTCCTGCCGCCGAGGGGTTGTAGCCCAGCGACCTGGTGAGAAAAATTATCCTGCTGCTGTGCTCCAGGCTGGAGGTCCACTGGTATGCCTCCTCGGGAAGCTGCCCCACGGCGAAACTGCCGTGTCCCCTCA
>JBMOPB010000024.1:0-28803 GCA_049325055.1 Bacillota bacterium | reverse complement strand
GCCGCCGAGGGGTTGTAGCCCAGCGACCTGGTGAGAAAAATTATCCTGCTGCTGTGCTCCAGGCTGGAGGTCCACTGGTATGCCTCCTCGGGAAGCTGCCCCACGGCGAAACTGCCGTGTCCCCTCACCATGGCCACCTTGTATTCCTTTAAGGCCTCGGGAAGCAATTCCTCCAGCTCACTTGACCCTATGGTGTGCTCCGCCCGCACAACGGGGATTTTGTGCAGAAGGTAGGCCCCTTCCGAATCTACCGGTATTATCTGGTCCTCCAGCAGGGAAAGGGCTATGGCGTGGGGGGGATGAGCGTGTACTATAGCCAGGGCCGGGGTCTTTTTGTATATGGACCGGTGCACTCTTATTTCGGTGGAGGCCAGGGTTATGTGGCTGTCGTTCTTTTCCAGCCCGGTTTCTATCAGATCCCCTTCCTGTATATGTCCCAGCATTGAGCCACGCCTGGTTATAATTATCCTGTCCCCGAAGCGGACGCTGATGTTGCCGCTGTGGGAGCTGTTAAGCCCGGCTTCGAACAGGTCTCTTCCGATCTGTTGGAATATTTTCAGCATAGTATATCCTCCAGGCCCAGCTGGGCTATTTTGTTTATTGTGGGAACGCCGTCGGGTCCCCAGCCTCTGAAGCGATAGTACTCCCCTAGCATTTCGTCAAGCCGTACGGTGTGTCCCCTGGATGGCCCGTCGCAAACCGGCTCGCCGGTAAGTCTGGGGGGCAGGTAGTCGTCCGGGGAGGAGAACCCGGATTTCAAATTGTAAAGGCGCTCCAGGTTCCAGATTCGCTCGCCGGTAAGGTGCAGGTCCTGGGGCTGGTAGTTTTTGCCTGTCACCGACGCCAGAATTCTGGCAAGGTACTCCTCGGATACGGCCAGGCAAATGAAGCGGCATACGGCCAGGCTGTCCAGGGCAGCGTTGACGTTCTGGTTGAATATGGCAAGCCCGGCTTTTCCCCCGGTGGAAAAGCGGTCTACCCTTTTGGGAATTCCCAGCACCTCGGTGCCGACCATGTAAGCCCTCAGGTGGCATGCCCCACGGTTGGAGGTGGCGAAGGCCAGCCCCATACCCTGCAGGCCCCTGGGGTCGTAGGCCGGTATCTCAAGCTTCTTCACCTGCATGGCGTATTCCGGGTGCCCGCATGCCGAGGCAAGGCGGTACGAACCGCCGGACAGCAGACTGCCCGCGCCTTTTTGATAAGCCATATCCTTTATCATTTCCAGTAGGCCTTCCCGGTCGCCGAACCTCAATGGGATGTCCAGGTGCCCCCTTTCGGCCAGTTCCATGGCGCAGCCTATTGTAACCCCTGTGGATATGGTGTCCATCCCCAGAGCGTTGCAAAGGCGGTTTGCCTCAATGATGGTTTCCAGGTCGTCAATACCGCACTGTGGTCCCATGGACCAGACTGTTTCATACTCGGGGCCGTGGCCGGGGCCGCTTTTCCCCCTGGTTATCCGGGTGCAGCGGACAGGGCAGCCACGGCACCCGCCCTTTTTGACGGTAACGGTTTCGGCAATGGTTTCCCCGCTTATTTTGTAAGCCCCTTCGAATTGGGACTTTTGAAAATTGAAGGCCGGAAGGGCGCCCAGCTCGTTGAACAGGTTTACCAGCACCGGGGTGCCGAATTCGGGAAGGCCCTGTGAAGTTATGGGGTTGGCCTTTATCCACTTGTTTGTCTCGTATATATAGTATTTGTATTTTTCAGGGTCGGCAACGTTAGTGACCAGGTGCCCCCCCAGCACCACCGCTTTCAGGTTCTTTTTTCCCATCACCGCCCCCAGGCCGCCGCGGCCCAGGGATCTGCCGTCGTCTGTGATTACGGAGGCTAACAGCGCACCGTTCTCACCGGCCGGCCCTATGGCTGCCACGCTGATGTTCTCACCGTGTATCTTCTTCAGGCCGGCACAGGTGGAGGGTATGCCCATGCCCCATATTTCACCGGCTTCAATTAATCGGGGTTCGTCTCCGATGACCGCAAGGTATAAGGGGCGGCTGCCCACTCCTTCAATTATAAGCGCGTCGTAGCCGCACTTTTTCAGCATTATGCCCCAGTAGCCGCCGGCGTTGCTGTCAAATATCGTCCCGGTGAGGGGTGACCTGGAGACCAGGGAAAACCTGCCTGAACCGGGGGCGCCTGTGCCTGTAAGGGGTCCCGCCGAAAAGATAAGCTTGTTTCCTTTTTCAGGAAAATCAATGGAGGGGGGGACTTCCCGGGCCAGGAGGGCCACTCCCAGCCCCCGGCCGCCGATCCAGCGCTCCAGAACACCGCTTTCAATGCTTTCACGGTGTATAGTTTCATTTTCAAGGTTTACCCTGAGAAGATTTCCGTGCCAACCGTAAGCCATCTGTTAACCTCCGAAAAGTCAATTATGTCGGGCCGTGTTTCATATATACAATTTTATATTAAAAAGCCCGCCGTGCAATTTTTTTTTAGGATTCAGTATAATGCTGTTCTTGTCCCGGCGGATTGTGAAACCAGTAATTTGGGGGTTGAGATGTATATTAAACAGTGTTATACTTTTGGCAAAACCTAAGAGACGAGCCTGGGCCAGCAGAGGTGAGAGATGTTGAGACGAGACGACTCGGAGATTTCGGGGTGAGGACCGGCGTATTAATGCTGGTCTTTTTTATTTTTAGAGTGAAGGTGAGAAGCGTGGTTTTAATGGTGGACAATTACGATTCCTTTGTGTACAACCTGGTTCAGTATCTCAGGGAAATGGACCGGGAGGTAGTGGTTTACCGTAACGACAGGATTGACCTGGAACAGGTGGAAAAGCTAAACCCCGATCATATAATAATCTCGCCGGGGCCGTGCACCCCGGATGAGGCCGGAATATCGCTGGACCTAATAAAATATTTTGCCGGGAAAATACCGATACTGGGGGTGTGCCTTGGGCATCAGGCCATCGGACAGGCCTTCGGCGGCCGTGTTGTGAGGGCACAGAGGCCGATGCACGGAAAGACTTCCGTGGTAAGTCATGACGGCAGGGGCGTCTTTTCCGGCCTTCCCCAGCATCTTACGGTGGGCAGGTACCACTCGCTGGTGGTCAGCCCCCATGGGCTGCCGGACTGCCTGGAAGTTACCGCCCTTACCGCCGCGGGGGAGATTATGGGTTTAAGGCACCGCCTTTACCATGTCGAGGGCGTTCAGTTCCATCCTGAATCCATATTGACCCCGCACGGCAAGAATATGCTCAATAATTTTCTCGGTGCCCGGGGGGTTCAAAGTGAAGCAGTTTCAGCTTAGGAAAATAGAGGTTGATCCCGATGCCGTCGTCCTTTTTAGTGGCATTGCCCATATGAGTGGAAGTATACTTCTGGACAGCGGCATGTTGATGGAAGGGCTGGCCAGATACTCCCTCATGTCGGCGGACCCCTATATGATTGTAACCTCCCGTGGAAATGAGGTAAGAATTGATCACAGGCATGGCCCCCTGGTCGGGCAAATCGAGACAAGAAAAGGAAACCCCCTTGACATTATAAGCGATATCATCAGCCGGTACAAAATGGACGGAGTGCAGTGCCCCTTTCCCTTTTACGGCGGCGCCGCTGGTTTTTTTTCCTATGATCTGGGCCGTCAGCTTGAAGATCTGCCCGTGACGGCGGTGGACGACGTTGGTGTATACGACTGCTGGCTGGGATTTTACGACGTGGTGGCCGCCATAGATCATGTTACCGGTTCGGTTTACGTTGCCTCCACCGGGAAACCGGAGGAAGACCCCGGTAGGGCGGCCCTGAGGGCTGCAGAACGTCTGGACTGGATGGAAGGCAAAATAAGGTCCGGCAAATTTAAAGGGGACTCCGGATCTTGCGGAAATGCGCCGGCGGAAGCGGCTTATTCCGGTGTCACTGAAATGGTCTCGGATTTTGACCGTAACAGTTATTGCACCGTTGTGGAAAGGGCAAGAGAGTATATCGCCGCCGGGGACATATTCCAGGTGAACCTGTCACAGCGTTTCAGACTGCCGAGAAAGGTGGATCCCTGGGTTATTTACAAAAGGCTCAGGGAGATCAACCCGGCCCCGATGGCGGCCTTTATAAACTGCGGTGATCTTCATGTGGTCAGCGCTTCGCCGGAAAGGTTTATGAAGGTGACCGGGGGCATGGTGGAAACCCGGCCTATCAAGGGTACCAGGCCCAGGGGCAGGAATCAGGCGGAGGACAGTCTGCGGCGGGAGGAGCTGTGGAACAGCGAAAAGGACCGGGCCGAGCTGGTAATGATAGTTGACCTGGAAAGAAACGACCTGGGCCGTGTTTGTGTTCCGGGGACAGTTCATGTTCCGGAACTGTACAGGCTGGAGGATTATCCCACGGTGTTTCATCTTGTGTCCACCGTGGTGGGAAGGCTGGAGGAGGGCAGGAACGTTCTTGATTTGCTGAAGGCGTCCTTTCCGGGAGGATCCATTACCGGCGCCCCCAAGATAAGGGCCATGGAGATAATTGAGGAGCTAGAGCCGGTAAGGCGCGGAATCTACTGTGGTTCTATCGGCTACCTGGGGTTTAATGGTGACGCCGACCTCAACATAGTTATCAGGACGCTGGTATTCACCCCTGATCAGATTTACCTTCAGGTAGGCGGTGGTATAACCATAGATTCCGACCCTGCCGCTGAGTATGCTGAGACCCTGGACAAGGCCAGGGCACTGGTCAGGGCGTTGGGATTGGGAGAAATATAGTAAAAAACACCTCGAATCAGTAATTACAGTGGAATTCAGAATCCAGAATAGCATTCCCGAGAGCAGTCAGTCAACGTATGGATGAGCTTTTTGAAAATCTGCAGATGGGGTGCGGTCCCACTCTTGCATTCCGTGTTTTAGTTTTTTTATTCTGGATTCTGACCAGGTAAATCTTCAGTATAAGCAATTACAAGGGAGTCGGTTTCCATGGGCATAGGCAGTATCGTTTGCATCAACGGTGAATATGTGCGGGCGGAAGATGCAGCCGTTCCTGTAAGTGACCAGGGGGTATTGTTCGGTGCAGGCATTTTTGAAACCATCAGGGTTGAGGGTGGCAGGCCCCTTGTTCTGGACCTGCACCTGATCCGGCTGTCCAAATCCGCCGGGGAACTGGGCCTGAAAATTCCGTTCGGGAACCAGGAAATGGAAGATATGATTCGCCGGACTGCCCAAATGAATGGGATGGAGCGGGGTGGACTGCGGCTGACCCTTACCGGCGGCGGGGCTTTAACGGGGCCGCTGGTGTTCATTCAGGCCAGGCCCCTGCCTTACGGGGAGGAGCAGTATATAAAAGGATTTGCGGCTGGATTTTCCGCTATAAGGAGAAATGAGGGGTCGCCCCTGGTGAGGCATAAAACCCTTAATTATTTTGAAAACATAATTGCACGGCGTGAGGCCGGGGCTTCCGGCTGGGACGAGGCACTGTTTTTGAATAACTCCGGGGAACTGGCCGAGGGGTCGGTCAGCAATATTTTTATAGTGATCAGAGGCAGGGTTATCACCCCGGATGTTAAATGCGGGCTTTTGCCGGGTGTAACAAGGAGGCGGGTGATAGGGGCCTGCAACCGCCTAGGAATTGAGGTTGAGGAGAGGGCGGTGCACCCTGATGAACTGGCTGGTGCGGAAGAGGCGTTTTTAACCAACGCTTTAATGCTGGCGATGCCTCTCACCCGCATTGCAGACATGCCCGTTGGGACCGGAACCCCTGGTAATATAACCCGGGCTGTCATGGAAGAAATTACAAATTATTCCGGCAGCGGATAAAACCGGTTTTTTAAGATATAGGAAATTATACTGAAAGGAATTCTATGGATAATTTCCTATACTCGGGGGTTTCAATGGGGTGTGCCCCCTTGCTTCAGTGCGGGGTTGAGGGCGTGATGCCGTCCGAAGGGGCGGCAGCCCCTTTTGTTCAGAAAAAAGAGCGGGAGGGCTGTTAGCCCTCCCTTCTCAACTCTCAAAAATTAGTAATCACGGGTATGCTCCATCAGGTCAATGGCGCCGAGAAGAATGTGAGCAAGACCGAATCCGGCTATTCCCCAGCCAAGGGCCGGGTTTGATCCTTTCAGCGCCAGGCCGGTGGCTGTAACCGCGGTACCGAGGACGGTTGGGACCAGACCTTCGCGTACCAAGCATATTCCCCCTTTTTGTAGAGAGTTCAGATATATTGTTGTACGTAAGATTTTATTTATGTCAGATACATAATGGCTTTATATCCAAATATTGGCTTAGGCATTATGCAAAACTGTAAAAAATAATCTCTTTTGTTTTTAACAGGCCGGTATATAAAAATTGTTTTGGGTAAAAATCATAGCAAAAATCAAGATGGTGAACAGTTAAAAACGGAGAGGAGCGTGTTTGATGTCTTTGGACCGGAATCTGGAGAGGATGGCCCGGGAGAGGCTGGATTCGGATATCAGAACCCGGAATTACGGTTTAAAGGTCAGGGTGAACGACGGGGTGGCGCAGGTAACCGGCATTGTTGACACCCTCTCTGAAAAGGAACAGGTGGACCAGATTCTATCAGGAATAAACGGGCTTAAAGGCCTTGACAACGGCGTGTCTATAAGCACCGACGGCTCAATAATAGACGAAGACGTTGTTGAAGAGGTGACCGAGGAACTGAACGCCGACCCGGGAGTAAACCTGCGCCATGTGGGGGCGAAAAGCGTTAAAGGGAATGTTTTCCTGGTTGGGTCCGTCAACGGTCCTGATGAAGAAAAGGCGGCCATAAGGGCGGCATCCAGGGCCAGGGGCGTAAAGTCGGTGGTAAGCCAGCTGAAAATAAATGAAGACGAATATAACACGGATGACCTGGTGGAGATTTTCCACCACCAGGTGAACAATGACTTGGAAACTGACAAAGATGCTATAATCAGGCAGGGATTGACTTAATAAAGCGGTAACTTAAGAAAAAAAGGGGTTTTACCTCACCGATGAGACAGGCCTCTTTTTCAGAAAATTCAAGGCCGGTTACTGCCTGAAATAATTGCAACTGTTTTTCCATGGGAAGGCCAAAGTTCATACTTGAACAAAGGGCCATGGAATCGATTACAGCCATCTTAAGCTGAACCCCGCGTACCAGCGTCCCCTTGCCCTCAACCGAGAGGCGGTCTCCGGCAATCTCCGGCCCCATGGTGGGGGATACCATGTGGTGAGCGCCCTTGGGTGAAGTGCCGTATGTAAGAGCCATTCCTTTGCAGCCTCTGGATCATATGTAGCCAGAGGCATTCCTTTGACATGAATAGCCAAATCAGGCACTCCCAGTTTCTCGGCTACTATTTTTGCGCCCTCGGCAAGCAAGTCACCGACACTTTCCGCTCACCCATACGGATTAGCAGTTCTACAAGTATTTCACCATCCCCGAAAAAGGGTTTTAAGCCATCTACCTGATCCGAACTGATCCTCCCGCGTTGATATGCTTCCATCACCATGGAAATCGTAGCTCCGCAGGCCAAAGTGTCCATACCGTAAGTATCACAGACCTCTGTTGCCCTGAGAATGTATTGCCAGTCTCCAACTCCGCAGTTGGCTCCCAACAGACCGATAGATTCATTTCCTTCTTGAATTCATCTATGATCCAGCCGATATCAGATTCAAGACTCCTTCTAAATTTTTATGCTCTCCAGCCGCTATAAAATCGGAATGTCGAAAAACGTCAAAATATTGTCGCATTGTTGTATCACATTTGAAAAAAACATTTAAATAGACCATACAAAGTCTATAATGTGCTACAATATAAATATCCGGATTCAGATAAAATATTTTTCAGGAGAGTGAATCTATGGACCGGGAGCTTACCCTGGAACTGGTCAGAGTAACCGAGGTGGCGGCGCTGGCAGCCTCGCAGTGGATGGGCCGCGGGCGGAAAAACGAGGCGGATGGGGCGGCAACCAATGCAATGCGGGCCATGTTTGATACCGTGGCCATAAACGGAACTGTGGTGATCGGTGAAGGCGAAATGGATGAGGCACCGATGCTTTATATAGGAGAGAAGGTCGGCAACGCCTTTTCTCCTGAGGTCGATGTAGCTGTTGATCCCCTGGAGGGGACCAACATACTTGCCAAGGGCCTGCCAAACGCCCTGTCCGTGGTGGCCATCGCCGACAGGGGAAACCTGCTTCACGCCCCCGACATGTACATGCAAAAGATAGCGGTGGGGCCAAGGGCGGCGGGTAAAATAAATATAGACGACCCTATAGAGAAGACGCTGGAGATTGTTGCAAAGGCAAACAACAAGCGGGTGTCGGACTGCACCGTGATGATACTGGACCGCCCCCGCCACCAGGAACTAATTGAGGGTGTAAGGAAAGCCGGAGCCAGAGTAAGGCTAATCGGCGACGGTGACGTTGGATCTGCGATATACACCGCTATTCCGGAAACCGGTATTGACCTTTGCGTCGGCATAGGCGGGGCTCCCGAGGGAGTTATCGCTGCGGCCGCACTTAAGTGCCTGGGTGGGGAAATGCAGGCCAGGCTATGGCCCGAGGATGACCAGGAGAGGGCCCGCTGTGCCCAAATGGGCATAACCGATCCCAATAAAGTCCTCTATATGGACGACATGGTAAAGGGAGATGACGCAATTTTCGCAGCCACCGGCGTCACCGACGGGGAATTGCTGAAGGGTGTACGCATGCTGGGCGGGGACATGGCTGAAACCCACTCACTGGTCATGCGGTACAAGAATAAAACCATAAGGTACATAAAGGCCATTCACAGGCTTTCATACAAGGCCAGCCTGGTTTTTGGAAGCGGTGGACAAATGATGTTTGACTTACCGGCTAAATAACTGGGATCAAAACCCGTATGTGTGTTATAATCACCGTTAGAGGTGAATTGAATTGAGTTTTGATCCCAGGCTTATTCTAGTTGCACTGGTTACCGTTTTTGGAAACGCTTATATACAATACATTAGATTTGATGGCGAAATAAACTGGACGAATGCCATACTGGTTGGGCTGGTGGTGACGGCTTTACTGCCTCTTTTAATGAAAAGGAGAAATGGCAAAGGAAAGTGAACAATAACCTTAGAATGCGTATATAAGACATCAGGTACACCGTTTTTATAACGGTGTATTATTTTTAAAAAAATGTCGTATTGGGTAGTTAAATAATTTTATTTGTAATATTGTCTTATTTTATGGGTTACAACAATGTCTAAATTCTGTATAATCAATTTGTTAGCAACTTGCTTGAGGAGTGGTTTTATGTCCATGTCGCAGGCTGAAATAGACGCTTTGCTAAGTGGTGCGGTATCCATCGGAACTGTAGAAAATAAGGATTCCGGTGATCTAAATAATACTGAAAAGCAGCATGGGGAGATGGAAACGGGCAATCTCAGGGAGGAAGACCTGGGGGAATACCTCCTGTTTCAGGAGTTGGACACTATTTCCGAAATAGGCAATATAACCATGGGATCGGCGTCAACGCCCCTTTCCGAGCTTCTTGGAGTTCCTGTCAACATATCAAACCCCAACAGTTTTATTGCATACCAGGAGAAGGTTTTTTCTTCTTTTGACACCCCTTATATAACCATTCAGGTTGATTTCACCAGGGGGCTGAAAGGCTTTAACGTTCTGGTGATCAGGGAATATGACGTGGCCGTTATTGCGGACCTGATGATGGGCGGTGACGGGAGGCCGGAAAAAATTGAGGTGGATGAACTGGCCATAAGCGCCGCCTCCGAGGCCATGAACCAGATGAACGGGGCAGCGGCCACAGCCCTGTCTGACATGTTTAACGAGATTATAGAGATCACTCCCCCAAGGACCGTTTATGTAAAAGACCTGGTGAAGGCCGATCACCACCCTCTGCCCACCGATGAGCCGGTTGTGGTGGTCCAGTTCAAGCTGTCCATAGGAGATTTGCTTAATACCACCATAATGCAGCTCACCGGCATTGAAACGGCCAAGGAACAGGTGGCGTACCTTTTCAGGAAAATGGGAATTGAACCGCCCAGGGAGGCCCAGGCATCGGAAGATCCGGTTTCATCGCCGGAAGTTGGCCCCGTGGCCGAAGCCCCTGCCACAGCGTTGACGGAAAAGGTTGGATTCGCTCCCGCCGGGCAGGCACTGGACGTGGCCATGAACATTCCTCTGGAGGTGTCCCTGGTGTCCGGGAGAATTAACTGCCGGGTGGCAGACATCGCTTCCCTCAAGCCCGGGATGCTTATAGACGTTCCCCGTGCCGGCGGGGAAGTGGAGATGGTTGTCAACGGCACGGTGGTGGCGGTGGGAGAGTTATCGGACGGAAGATTCAAGGTGAAATACCTCGTTAACCCGTCATTAAAGGGTTAATATAAAATTTTCCAGGTGATAATGCGGGACCGTATACGGCGGCCCCGCATTTTTTTGGCAGCGGCGCTGGAGGATGGTTCCCGTTGCGGTAGAATTATAATATTACCTAAAACTGTAATACTTTCCTGTCAGAATTCAGAATCCATAATCCGGGGATGTGATTTTTTGAGCCTCAGGTTTATAGTGGGACGGGCGGGGAGCGGCAAGACCCACCTTTGCTACAGTGAAATATGCGAAAGGCTGTCCGACGGCCGGGACAACCAGCTTATTCTACTGGTTCCCGAGCAGGCAACATTTCAGAACGAGATGGAACTGGCCGCCAGGACATCTTCCGGGGGGCTCTTAAGGGCCCAGGTGATAAGCTTTCGCAGGCTGGCCTGGAGGGTGCTGAACGAAGTGGGGGGAGCCGCCAGGGTACATATAGACGACCTTGGCAGGCGGATGATACTGAGGAGCATAATAGAGCGCAGGAAAAAGGAACTCAAGGTTTTCGGCAGGGCCGCCGATCAGATAGGATTTACCGACGTGGTGGCCGGGTTTCTTTCGGAACTTAAATCCTACGGGATAATGCCGGGTGATTTGACCGGGGTTTCGGAAAGACTTGAGGACCAGTGGCAGATAAGGCTTTGCGACAAGATCCGGGACATAGACATGATATATGAAGAGATGGAAAACCACCTTAGGGGCCGGTGTATCGATCCTGACGATTACCTTAACCTTCTGGCGGAAAGGATTGAACTTTCCCCCACAGTATGCGGGGCCGAGGTGTGGATGGACGGGTTTACCGGGTTTACCCCCCGAGAGTACGCGGTGATAGAAAAAATAATGTTGGTTGCCCGCAGGGTTAGCGTGGCTTTGTGCGCCGAGGCAAAGGCGCTGGATAAAATGCCCGGAGAGGGCCATGTTTTTTATTCAACTGCGGAAACCGCGTTAAAGCTTAAAAGGCTGGCCAGGGATAACAGCGTGCCCGTTGAGCCCGCAGTTGTACTGAAGGAGTCTCACCGGTTCATCCCCGGGTCTTCCCTGAGTTACCTGGAGAAACATTTCTTTGAGAACAGTGTCTCCCCTTACAGGGGGCGGGGGGAGGTAAAGCTGGTGGCGGCCGCCGGCCCCAGGGCGGAAGTGGAGGCCGCCGCCAGGGAGATAATTGGTCTTTGCAGGGACGGGGGTTACCGCTGGCGGGACATTGCCGTTCTGGTGAGGGATATTGGCCGGTACCACGTGTTGATTAACACTGTTTTCAAAGACTACGACATACCTTTTTTTATCGACCACAAGGGATCTGTGACTCATCATCCCCTGGTGGAATTGATCAGGTCCTCACTGGAGGTTGCGGCGGGAGGATGGGGTTACGACCCCGTGTTCAGGTATCTTAAGACCGACCTGGCCCCCGTAGGAAGGGAAGAAGCCGATATACTGGAAAACTATGTGCTGGCCCACGGCATAAGGGGTGCTGCCTGGACAGACGGTAAGGACTGGCATTTTAAAAGAAGCAGTCTTAACGGGGAAGACAGGTGGCCGGGGGAAGAACAGCTGCTTGAAAAGGTCAACACCGCCAGGCGGAAGGGCTTAAGTCCCCTGTTGAACTTTTACAACCGTGTCTCCGGTGACCGGTGTAATAACGCCCGAACCATATCGGAGGCGCTTTTTGACATGCTGGTGGAACTTGACGTCCCGTCCAGGCTTACCGAATGGAGCGCCCGGGCGAAGGCGGAAGGGGACCTTGTACTGGCTGGAGAGCATGACCGTATCTGGGGTCAGGTGGTGGACCTGCTAGACCAGGTTGTGGCCGCTTTCGGAGAAGATCCGCTGCCTATGGACAAGTATGCCAAAATACTGGAGTCCGGGCTCACCAGCCTGAGGCTGGGCCTGATCCCTCCCGGGCTTGACCAGGTTACCGTAGGATCGCTGGACCGTTCCCGGAGTCCTGCTGTCAGGGCGGCCCTGGTGTTAGGGGTCAATGACGGGGTATTTCCAGCCAGGCCGAAAGAGGAGGGCCTGCTCACCGATATGGACAGGACGGCCCTTGCCGATAAGGGAATCAGTCTGGCCCCGGGTGTCAGAAGAAAGGTGTTTGATGAGCAGTTTCTGGTGTATATCGCTCTCACCAGGGCATCCAGCCGGCTGTGGGTCAGTTATTCAATGGCCGACGGAGAGGGCCGGTCAATGCTGCCCTCCTGGGTGGTCCACAGGATAAGGCAGATTTTGCCGGACGCCGGGGAGTATATGGTGGGTGTTGAGCCGTCTGGTTCCGGCGATGACAATCTGGATTATGTGGCCGGCAGTGGCCGGACACTGGGCTATCTGTCCTCCCGGCTCAGAGAGTACTTGACGGGAAAGGAAAGCCATCCGCTGTGGTGGGACGTTTACAACTGGTACCTGGATAATCTTCCTTCCGGGGAAGGTATCGGTATTATCCGCAAGGGGCTTTTTCAAAAAAATATAGAGAAGCGTATTTCTGCGGGCCTGGCCAGGTCATTTTACGGCGGCAGGCTAAGGGCAGGCATTTCAAGGATAGAAAGATTCAACTCCTGTCCCTTTGCCCATTTTCTGACCTACGGGCTAAAAATAAGGGAGAGGGCTCACTACAGGCTGACACCGCCTGATATGGGGCAGTTTTTTCACCTGGCTTTGAAAATGTTTGCCGAGACCGTCATGCAGAGCGGATTGGACTGGGGGGACCTGGACAGCCGGACTGTTAACCGGATGGCCGGGGCAATCGTGGATGAAATAGCCCCCAGGCTGCAAAATGAAATTCTCCTCAGCACCGCCCGCTACCGTTACATGGTGACCAGGTTTAAAAGGAGGTTGGCCAGGGCCGCAGTCACCATGGCCGATCATCTCAGGAGAGGCAGGTTCAGGCCGGTTGGGCTTGAGGTCAAATTCGGGCCCGGAGGGGTTTTGCCCCCGGTCATTATCAATCTGTCCGGCGGGAATGAACTGGAGATATCGGGGCGTATTGACAGGGTTGACTTCTGCCGCTGGGAAAAGGGAACACATATATTGGTGGTGGATTACAAGTCCGGATACAAAGACATGGATCTGGCCGAGATTCTTTATGGAGTCAATATACAGCTCCCGGCCTACCTGGATGTAGCAGTGGCCCACTCTGAACTGCTTACCGGGGACGTGGGCCAGCCGGGTGGAATACTTTATTTTTCCGTTACTGATCCCCTGGTAATAACCCAGGGCCCGGTATCGGAGGAAGAAGCGGAGAAGCTTCTACTTAAAAAACTGAAAATGAAGGGAATAGTGCTGGCCGATCCTGATGTGGTGAGGCTCATAGATTCGATCATGGACAGGCACTCCGAAATTATCCCGGTTTCAATGACCGCCGGGGGTGATTTTTATAAAAACAGCCCGGTGGCCACCGCAGAACAATTCGGTATTCTTAAAAAGCACTTGTGGAGAATATACAGGGAAGCCGGGGAGAAAATACTGTCCGGCGAGGTGGGTATCGAGCCTATAAAAATTAAAGGCCGGCTGCCGTGCCGTTTTTGTAAATATAAGGCGGTTTGCCGCTTTGACCCGGCGCTGCCCGAAAACAGGCCCAGGATCCCGCCCAGGATTGACGATGAACTGATCTGGGAAAGGATGTCTTTGATTCCGGAGGTGGATGCCCATGAGTAAGTCAGCCGGGAAACAGTGGACGGCCGAACAGATGGAGGCCATCAGTGCCAGGGGGTGTAACCTGCTGGTGTCCGCCGCGGCGGGGGCAGGTAAAACCGCCGTGCTGGTGAAGAGGATACTGGGCCGCATAATGGATGATCAGAATCCCGTTGACATAGACCGCCTGCTGGTTGTTACATATACCAACGCCGCCGCCGCCGAAATGCGGGAGCGAATTGCCTCGGCCATTTCCTCGGGGTTGTCGGGAAAAACCGGCGGAGGCGGCAGGCTGGAACTCCAACTGGCGCTCTTGAACAGGGCCAAGATAACCACCTTGCACTCCTTCTGCATGGATATATTAAAAAAATACTTTTACAGGCTTGATCTGGACCCCGGCTTCCGTATAGCCGACGAGACCGAAGCCCTGATGCTGAAGTCAGATGTGCTTGATGATCTGTTTGAAACCAGCTACGCCGGCGCCGAAGGGTTTGCAGAACTGGTTGAATGTTACGGCGGCGAGAGGGACGATTCGGGCCTGCAGGAACTGGTTGCCAGGATATATGAGTTTTCAAGGAGCAATCCGCAGCCCGACCTTTGGCTTGAGAAAATGGTCCACAGGTATGAATCCGCGTCCCGGTCGGAAAAGGAGTTGGAATTCTTCGCGGCGGAAGTGCTTTCGGAAGTGGGGGTGATGCTTGAGGGCGCCATCGAAGAGATGGAGGGAGCCTATAAGCTTTGCCTGAAACCAGGGGGGCCGGCGGGTTATTCCGGCGGAATAAAGGAAGAAATAGGGATGCTGTATGAACTGCTGGATTCGTGCAGGTGCGGGTGGGACCAGGCCCACAGGTCCTTTCAGCTGTTCAGATTCAACACTCTGAAGAGGGCCGGGGCAAACGTGGACGAGCGGTTGAAGGAACAGGTTGCCGAGCTGAGGGATGGAGTCAAAAAAAAGATAAAGGTCATCAGAGAGGCGTATCTTTCCCGCACCCTGGCTGATCATGCCGGGGACATGAAAAGGCTGGCCCCAGTTATCAGCAGTTTGAGTGACATGGTGGCCCGGTTTGCGGAAAACTACCGGGCGGCCAAGATTTCCAGGGGGATTGTGGATTTCAGTGACCTTGAGCATTATTGCCTTCAAATACTGACCGAGAAGAACGGGAACGGAGGTCTGAAGCCCTCGGCCGTGGCCAGGGAATTGCAGGAACAGTTTGAAGAAGTGCTGGTGGACGAGTACCAGGACATAAATCCTGTGCAGGAAGCCATTGTAAACATGGTTTCCAGGTCCCGGGAGCTTATACCCAACCTGTTTATGGTGGGGGATGTGAAACAGAGTATATACCGCTTCCGGCTGGCCGATCCGGGGCTTTTTCTGGAAAAATACCTCAGCTACCCGGCGGATGCCGGAGGCCGCAGCAGAAGGATCAACCTTTCAAAGAATTTCAGGAGCCGCCGGGAGGTAATAGATGCCGTAAATTTTGTTTTCCAGCGGGTAATGTCAAGCCGTACCGGGGAAATTGATTATGATTCCGACGCCCGCCTGGTGTGCGGATCGCAGGTATACGGGGATGCCGGGTCGGGGTCAGGGGCGGACTACCGTGTGGAACTGCACCTTATTGACAAGGCGGGGACGTCCGGGGAGGACTCAATGGAAAAAATACCGGAGAGTTATTCCTCCGGGGAACTCCGGGAAAACGGGGAACTGGCGCCCGCCCAGGCTGAGGCCAGGCTTGTCGCCCGGCGCATCGGAGATCTGGTTGGCCGGGGCTTTCAGATTTATGACAGCGGTATTAATCAGTTAAGGCCGGTGAGGTACAGGGACGTGGTGGTGTTGTTGAGGTCCGTCCGGAACGTCGCCAGCGTATTTGTGGACGAGTTTAACAGTCTTGGAATCCCGGCCAGCGCCGACACCGGGTCCGGCTATTTCGAGTCGTCTGAAATAGAAACAATGATTTCGCTACTTAAAATTATTGACAACCCCCGCCAGGACATACCGCTGGCGGCGGTGCTGAGGTCACCGGTATGCGGCCTGGGAGCCGAGGATATGGCCGCGGTCAGGATGGCGTGCAGGGACGGGGACCTGTGGGAGGCGGTGCTGATCTCGGCCAAGTCGGCAGGGGGGGAACTGTCCTGCAAGCTCACCCGGTTTGCCGGGTCGCTGGACCGCTGGCGGCAGATTGCCCGCAGTGCCACCATGACGGACCTTATCTGGACAATATACAGGGAGACCGGTTACTATCACTACGTGGGCGCCATGCCGGGAGGCGCTCTGAGGCAGGCCAACCTCAGGGCTCTGCACGACCGGGCGGGTCAGTACGAGGCCACCACCTTCAGGGGGCTCTTTTCCTTTTTAAGGTTTATCGACCGGCTGAGGGAAAAGGGCGAGGACCAGGGAAAGGCCCGGGCGCTGGGTGAAAATGAAGATGTGGTCAGGATCATGAGCATCCACAGGAGCAAGGGACTGGAGTTCCCGGTTGTGGTGGTGGCCGGACTGGGCAAAAAATTCAATGTGCAGGATTTGAACAGGGACGTGCTTTTGCACAGGGACTTGGGGCTTGGTCCCATGCTGGTGAATGCCGCCACAAGGATTTCCTACCCAACGCTGGCAAGAATGGCAGTCCGTGAAAGGCTCCGCCGTGAAACACTGGCCGAGGAGATGAGGATACTTTACGTGGCCATGACCAGGGCCAGGGAAAAACTGATACTGACCGGAACGGTGGCAAACCTGGACAAGGCTTCCCGACTTTGGTCCAGGGGTGTAAGCACAAACATTTCCGCCTCCTGCATACTAGGTGCCGGTTCTCACCTGGACTGGGTATGCACGGCGCTGGCCGGCCACAGGGACGGCGCGCCCCTTAGGGGCTCCGATGAGCCACCCGGTTTTGAGCTTGCTGAAACAGGAGACCGTTCCATTTGGGAGATTTACACCGGAAATATGCATGACCGGGAGGGATCATGCCCCGGACCGGAATACAACGATCAGGTGAAAAAAAATATTGAAAAACTCAGGCGCGGAGAGCCTGTAGAGACAGAGGGAACATATTCCGGGGCCGTCCATGGAAGGCTCTCCTGGGTGTACCCCGCCCGGGAGGCGGCTGGGAAGCCGGTAAAGATAAGCGTAACCGGTCTCGGGGAAAACAGTGGGGCAAATTACCGGCACGGAATTGAAGATGAGGATTATGCGGCGATTGACGGCGGAGGGGTTCACGACAAGTTCTCTTATCTTAAGCCAGCTTACGCCAGGCCTGTCTTTCTGGCCGCAAAGAAAGAACTGACCGCCGCCGAAAGGGGCACAGCAGTTCATATCGTTATGAGGCACCTGGACTTTGGCGGCAAGCTTGATGCCGTGGGAGTGGCGGAGCAACTGACCCTGATGAAGGAAAGGGAACTTATTACAGGGGATCAGGCGACTGCGGTGGACTGCGGCAAAATAGCCGGTTTTTTTCTTTCCGATCCGGGAAAAAGGGTTCTCAAGGCTGCCGTGGTAAAAAGAGAGCTGCCTTTCAGCCTGACGGTGCCCGCCGGTGAAATATATCCCGGAATAAAAGAGATTTATTCCGGCGAGAGGGTCTTCATACAGGGCGTCATCGACTGCCTGGCCGACGAGGGTGACGGCTGCATTGTCATTGATTACAAAACCGACAGGCTGGCTTTGCCGGGCCTGGAAAACATACCCGAAAAATATATAAACCAGATGGGGTGGTACGCCAGGGCGGTGGAAGCCATAACCGGCAGGCCGGTGAAGGAGAGGTACATATACTTTTTTGCGCAGGGAAATTATTACCGGCTGTGAAAGACCAAACTAAAAAATCCTTGACACTCCATGAAAAGGAGGTTTATACTATCTATGTTACCGCTTTAGCGAGGTAAAGAGGTAACATATTAATATATTAAAGATTAACTGGTGGAGGAATTTATATGAGTGTGTTGAGACTGGGACTGCCAAAAGGAAGCCTGCAGGAAGCCACTTTTCAGCTTTTCAAGAGGGCGGGCTTTAATATATCCGTCAGGAGCAGGTCTTATTTCCCGGCAATTGACGATCCGGAAATTGAGGTTGTACTTATGCGTGCCCAGGAAATACCCAGGTACGTCAACGATGGAGTATTGGACGCCGGACTGAGCGGCTTTGACTGGATAACGGAAAACGAGGCCGACGTGGTGGAAGTGGCCGACCTGGTCTATTCGAAGCAGACCAACAACCCCATCCGGCTGGTTCTGGCCGTGGCCAACGACAGCGGTATCAAGTCGGTACAGGACCTGCAGGGAAAGAGAATCGCCACTGAACTGGTGAACGTCACCAAGAAGTACCTGGAAAAACATGGAGTAAGCGCCAATGTGGAGTTCTCCTATGGGGCCACCGAGGTGAAGGTGCCGGACCTTGTTGATGCAATTGCCGACATAACGGAAACCGGGAGTTCGTTAAAGGCCAACAACCTCAGGATAATAGCCACCATACTGCAGTCAACCACCAAGCTGCACGCCAACCGCCGGTCCTGGGAGGACCCCTGGAAAAGGGAAAAATTGGAGAATCTTGCGGTTCTTCTGCTGGGAGCCCTCTGTGCGGACTCCAAGGTGGGGCTTAAGATGAACGTGCCGGGAGAGAAAATAAATGATGTTCTGTCGGTACTGCCGGCCATGAAGCATCCCACCATCTCCCAGCTGTACAACAGCGACTGGGTGGCGGTGGAGGTAATAATGTCGGAAAAGAAGGTAAGGGACCTGATTCCGGCATTGAGGAAAGCAGGCGCCCAGGATATAATAGAGTACCCTCTGAACAAAGTAATACCCTAAAAATGGGGTAAGCATTAAAGCAGGAACCCAGAATTTGTAAATACAGTTGAATCGGATGGCTGACAGCCTTGGCTGGCAGCTTATTTTTTATATCTAAAAAATGAGGCAAAGGTCTATAATATAAAAAAGGTTGTTTTGCATATTAGCGAAAAATATTTTAGGGGCAACGGATAATTGCTTGCTTAAACAGGATTCTGGATTCTGACCCGTTATTTATGCATTCTTCCATGAAAGCGAGGTTTTTGCGTGATACCTCTGAGAGACAGCTTAAGGCCCAGGAGCGCCCCGTTTGTCAACTGGATACTGATTGCGCTGAATATATACGTTTTTATAAGGGAAATAATGCTTCCTCCCGGCGAGCTGAATGAGGTCTTTTACACCCTTGGGCTTATCCCATCCAATGTTATGTACCTGTTATTTACAGGATCTCCTTTGGACTCGGCCATGATAACATTTATAACCGCAATGTTCCTGCACGGCGGCTGGATGCACGTGCTCAGCAACATGCTTTTCCTTTGGGTGTTCGGGGACAATGTGGAGGACCGGCTGGGCCACTTTAAGTACCTTCTTTTTTACCTGGCGGTGGGGATTGCCGGGAGCATAGCCCATATCATATCAAATCCACTGTCGGAGATACCCATAATCGGGGCCAGCGGCGCCGTGGCAGGTGTGTTGGGGGCATATTTTGTAACCTTTCCGAGGTCCAGGGTGCTGACACTGGTACCGATATTGATATTCTTCACCATTGTGGAGATACCGGCGGTGATATTCCTGGCCCTCTGGTTCGTGCTGCAGATATTCAACGGCACGGCCTCCCTGGGCGGGGCTGCCGACCCGGTGGCCTGGTGGGCCCACGTGGGGGGATTTATTGCCGGTATAATACTGATCAAGACTCTAAAGCCGGGAAACAGCCATTTCGTTGTGTGATAATAAGCCGTTAACCCGCTAAAAATTGGTATGCCGGAAAACTGATCCGGCTTAAAAGGCCGGATTTATTAATTATTTCCATTATGGATATAATACCGCCAGAGAAATAAACGGAGGTTTTGATATGTCAAGAGATATAAGAGTGGTGGGTATACTGGTGGAAAAAAGGGCTGTGCACGGCCCGGAAGTTCAGGAGGTGCTGACCAGGTTCGGGTCCGGGATACTTATGCGCTGCGGAATTCCCGATCCAGGCAGGGAGAGGGGCATAATAACCCTAACCATGCAGACCGATGAGCATGAGTACAGGGTCATGGAAGAGGATCTGGAAAGGATAGAAGGGGTTACGGTTAAGAGCGTACGCCTGGCCGAGGCGTTGGGTTGAGGTTAGTCGCTCATTAAAATTAAAACGGGGGCAGGTAACATATTTTTACCTACCCCCGCTTAGTTGACAAAAGTTTTTAAGCGCACCTGTCAGTACCTCCAATCATGTTGATTTACCTTTTTGGCTTCACACTCCCGGCGCGGCACTTTTGTCATGGTCATCGGCCTCCGGATCGATGCTTTCCAGGCCGATATCCTTTAGAATCTGGTCTATAAGCTCCTTGGTCATTTTAACACCCCCTTCCCCGGGCAATAGATGCATGGCCCGTAAAGTTTAAATAATTAAATTGATTATTAGGATTATATGATATTTTTGCGATATGTCAATAAAACTAAGGTTAAAAAGTTGTAAAAGTTAAATGAACGGTTGAAAAAAAAACCGAATAGCAGCCAGTCCGGGATAGTTGCCAAATTCACTAAGTAAATATAACTTGCTTTTTTTCCCTTCGGATAGTATATTACTGTTATAGTTTAAAGTTGACAAAAAGTCGATGAAGGAGAAAAGTAGGCCGGAAACAACCCTTCAGGGAGTGGGCGTCACAGACTGGAAGCGCCTTCAGGGTATGACCTGTTGAAGTTCTCTCCGGAGATGCAGGCTGAAGCCGCAGGGCGCGTGACGTGAGCGGTGTGTAGGCCGGGCCGTTTTTCCCGCGTTATTGGGAAGGGGTATCGGAATATATTTTCCCGTACTCTAACGAGTGGGTTCGCCGGGCAGCCATTTTTCCAGGGACTGCAGGCCGGCGGCCAAATTAGGGTGGTAACACGGAAGTCGGCCTTCCGTCCCTGACAAAGGGATGGAAGGCTTTTTTCGTAAAAGGGATTATATTTCCTGTACCTATAAAGGAGGGCCCGGCAAGGGCCAATAAGGGTGGTAACGCGGAAGCCTGCTGCTTTCGTCCCTGTGGACGTGGCAGCAGGCTTTTAATTTTTTTAAGCGGGGGTGGGATACGATGAACGACGACGATGGCTTTTTTATGAAAGGGCGACATGGTGTTAAATACCCATCCTTTGAACAAAAAAACAAATAAAAAACGAAGGGAAGGTGCCCCGGTCATAACGGCTGATTGAACGTAAGAGGGCCGGGAAATATATGATCATCGTAATGGAAATTAACACTCCGGAAGAGAATGTCAATGCAGTGGTGGAAAAACTGGAGAGCTGCGGACTCCAGGCACATCTTATAAGAGGGGTAAAGAGAATAGTGATAGGCGCGGTGGGAGACCGCGGCGCCATAAATTCCATGGGACTAGAAATAATGCCGGGGGTGGTCAGTGTGGTGCCCATAATGAAGCCTTATAAACTGGTAAGCAGGGAGGCACAGGGTGAAAATTCCGTGGTCAGGGTGGGCCAGGTCGGGATAGGAGGCCCGGAGATAGTGATAATGGCCGGCCCCTGCGCCATCGAGACTCCCGATCAGATGTACGCGGCGGCAAGGGCGGTCAGTTCCGCAGGGGCCAGGATTTTAAGGGGCGGGGCTTTCAAGCCCAGGACTTCACCCTACAGCTTCCAGGGTCTGGAGGAGGAGGGCCTCAAAATGCTTTCCGAAGCGGCCAGGGAATACGGGCTTGCCACGGTGACCGAGGTAATCGACCTGCAGAGCCTGGACGTGGCGCTGAAGTATGTTGACATGGTGCAGATAGGCGCAAGAAACATGCAGAATTTCCGCCTGCTTCAGGCTGTGGGAAGGGCGGGGCGACCGGTGCTGCTTAAAAGGGGGCTGTCGGCCACGGTGGAAGAGTGGCTCATGGCCGCGGAATATATAGCTACAGAAGGAAACGCCGACATTGTGCTCTGTGAGCGTGGCATTAGAACTTTCGAGACCTATACCAGAAACACACTGGATCTTAGCTCCGTGCCCCTGGCCAAGAGCCTCTCCCACCTCCCGGTGGTGGTGGACCCCAGCCATGCCACCGGATCCAGGAAACTGGTGGGGCCCATGAGCCTTGCGGCGGTGGCAGCGGGGGCTGACGGGCTGCTGGTGGAGGTTCACCCTGAACCTCAAAAAGCTCTTTGTGACGGACAGCAGTCCCTTAATCCCGAAGAATTCAGTAAAGTGGCAGGGGATTTGAAAACAGTGGCGGCGGCCGTTGGCAGGGCAGCATGAAACGGGGGAAAGGCATGAAAAAAGTAGGCTACCTTGGCCCCCCGGGAACTTTTACAGAGGCTGCGGCGAGGAAATACGCAGGTGGCAGGCCGGTGGAACTGGTGTGCTGCCAAAGCCTTCCGCAAATAGTAACCTCGGTGGAAAAGGGCCAGCTTGACGAGGGTGTGGTTCCACTGGAAAACTCGATAGAGGGGGCTGTAAACCAGATTCTGGACCTGGTTGCCCAGACCCCGGGGATAAAGTTTTGCGGTGAGGTAATACTGAATATCCGCCACAGCCTTCTTGTCAGGCCGGGTATTGACAGGGCTAGCATTAAAAAGGTTATGTCCCACCCTCAGGCCCTTGCCCAGTGCAGGGAATACCTGGCTTCCCACCTGCCCGGGATAGAAACAGCGGATACCAGCAGCACGGCCCAGGCGGCCAGTATTGTGGCAGGTTCCGCAGAACCCTGGGCGGCCATAGGAAACGACCTGGCCGCCCGGGATTACGGCCTGGAGATTGTGGCGGCGGACATACAGGACAGCAGTGACAACGCCACCCGGTTTATTGTTCTTTCCGTTGACGATGCCTGCCCGGGGCCCCGCTGCCGTACGTCCATCATAGTGATTGCAAAAGACCGCCCCGGTTCTCTTTATGGAATCTTAAGGGAATTCGCCCTCAGGGAAATAAATCTGACCAGGATAGAATCAAGGCCTGTTAAAAAAAGGCTGGGCCAGTACATGTTTTTTATAGACATGGAGGGACACCGGGAGGACCCCATGGTGTATGAAGCTCTTATGGCCATTTCCGGCAAGGCAGATTACCTGAGAGTGCTGGGATCTTACCCGTTAGACCTGTCGGTGCCGCGGGCCGGGGAGGATTCCTCTCCTGATCCGGTGACGCTGCAGGAGGCACGTGCCGAAATCGACCTGGTTGACAGTCAGATAGTGGATTTGATAGGCATCCGCACAAGGCTGGTGGATAAAATAGGAGCTTTGAAAAAGGATCCGGAAAGAGTCAGGGATGCAGGCAGGGAGGAAGAAGTGATCCGCCGAGTCCGCTCGGTGGCAGCCGCAAAGGGCGCGGACCCGGAAATGATAGAAAAGATTTATAGAATAATGATTTCCAGCTACGTTAAAATGCAGAAGAAGAAAATCCGGAAGAGGCTGTACATTAATATCAAAAACAAAATTAAAACAGAAACCGGCCTGTAGGGTGGCCGGTTTCTGTTTTAAAGCCCATCTTGTTCAGACTGCGCATTGTTCCAGTAAAAGCTGCCTCGCCACCTTGCCTGAAGGGGTCCTGGGGATTTTACCGAATGTTACGGATACAGGGGCGCGGTGGCAGGTTGATTTTTTGAGACAGTGGTTGATTATCAACTGGGCAGTCAATTCCCTGTCGTCCTCTGTTTCCACAAAGGCCCTGAGCACCTGGTCACCGGAAGGGTGAGCTGTTGAAATCACCACCACGTCATTTACACCCTGGATTGCGGATATAAGTTTCTCCAGTTCCCTTACCTGAAAATGAATTTCATCATTGCCTTTTAACATGCTAACAACCCCCTTCCCTGCTTATCAGGGATTTACATCTATATTTTCACCGTTAATTATTTCAACAAGAATCCTGAGATTATCAACTATATCTATAATGTCCAGCAGATCCATCTGTTCGGCATATTTATTGAGGATGGATGTGATGGCCTCAACGGCCTGCTCTGCCGGATTCATTATGCTCCCCCCTTTATACACCTCGATTTATTATATTATTCAGAAAAATTATGCTCAATAATTTTAACCTTAAATGACGTATATCGATATTGACCGGTAGTTTATAATGTTTTTTTGAACATGGCCGACAATGGCTCTTTCATAAATAAAGGGTAAATCCGGCAGACTTGCAAGAAATCCGGAATTGCCCTTTATTTTTGAATTTACCAGATATTGACCGTGTGTTTTTTGTTTTGATAGAGAGGATTTTTCTATAGTGGCGTACAACAATATAAAGTTTAAGATGAAAGATAACCAAGCGAAAGGCGGATGAGGGGCGTGAAACAGTTTGCCGTGATTGGCCTGGGCCGGTTTGGCACCAGCGTGGCCGGAACGCTTAACATGATGGGGTACGAGGTTCTGGTTATGGACAAGGATGAGGGAAGGGTCAACGACCTCGCCGATATTGTAACCCACGCCGTTCAGGTGGACGCCATCGAAGAAAACTCCCTCAAATCCCTGGGTATAAGAAACTTCGATGTGGTTGTGGTGGCCATCGGCCACGAAATACAGTCAAGTATACTGATCACCCTTATGCTGAAGGAAATGGGAGTGAAAAAGGTTGTGGTGAAGGCCGCCACCGAACTCCACGGCAAGGTTTTAAGGAAAATAGGCGCCGATGTTGTTGTGTTTCCGGAACGGGATATGGGGGAGAGGGTGGCCAGGATGCTGGTGTCCGAAAATGTAATTGACCAGATAAACCTTTCCCCGGATTACAGCCTGGTGGAGCTGATTGCTCCGGCGGATTTGACGAAAAAAACCCTGGAGGAGTCAGACTTAAGGAATAAATACGGTGTAACGGTTCTGGCCATCAGGAGGGGCCAGGAGTTTATAATTTCACCCGGAGCGAAAGAGAGTGTCTTTGACGGAGATATACTTATAGTCATAGGTAAAAACGAAAAGCTGAAAAAATTTGAGAAACGGTAATAAAAAGCTATGAGAGAATTGGAGAAAAAACTGTTCCGCCCTAAGGAAAACATGCTGGACTTTAATGCTTTGACAGGACTGGCCGGTATCATGAAAGAATACGGTGTCGCCGGGGTTAGGCCGGCTGACGGGTATCTGGAATTTGTGGGGCTGGAGAAGGATGCGGCCCCGGCCTTTGAAAAAGAAATTCAGCGGTGGATTGTACCCGTGGAGTGTTCGGCCAGGGTGGTAAAGGCATGCAGGGGCCTCAAATGCCGTAACGGCATGGGGGATGCCGGCAAAATGGCCGCCTTGCTGTGGGAAAAAATAAAGGATCACCACCTTCCGGGCAAGTTCAGGATAGGGGTGTCGGCCTGCCCAAACAATTGCGCCGGTGGCCCCGTCAGGGACCTGGGACTGTTCGCCACGGCCAGGGGGTGGACGGTTATGGCGGGGGGCAGCGCCGGGAGAAACCCCAGGCTGGCCGACAGAATAGCTTCCGGCCTTGACGACGGACAGGCTTTGGAACTGGCGGAAAGTATACTGGGGGCATATATAAGACTGGCCGGGCCAAAGGAGAGGATAGGGGCTTTGATAAGGCGCACGGGCACCGGTGAGTTTTCTTTTTTAGCCGGAGCCGGCGGGGAAGATCAGTAATGTTCACGCCGGGCGGCTCCGCTGGTTTTTATTGTAGAATTTTGTAAATGATTGTATAATTAAATGACCACTCACTGGTAAAGCAATTTGAACTAACGGAGGGAGACATAATGGCTGTTGAATACAGGTCGCAACCCCCCGAAAACAAAGTTCAGGTCAATATTCCGGGTTCCGGAGTTTTTGAAATTGACGGGGGCGCCAGGGCGGAGGAGGCTATGAGGTTTGATACCGAGGCCAGGCGTTCGCCGGTGGTGGCCGTTAGAATAAACAATTCCCTGGAGGACCTGAAGACTGAAATAACTGCGGACTGCACCCTCAAGTTCGTGGACCTGGAAAGCGACGACGGGATGAGGATATACCAGAACGGGCTGGTTACTGTACTAAACAGGGCGGCCCGGGAGGTTTTTCCGGAATGCGTATTAACCATTCGCCATTCTCTGGCCAATGCCATTTACGGGGAGATAAAAATAGGCAGGGCTTTAAAGTCCGGGGATATAGAAAAAATTGAAAAAAGAATGCGCTCCATTATAAACGGCGGAGGCGGTATTGAGAGAACGACCCTTTCGCTGAAGGACGCGGTGGAACTGTTCAACCAAAAGGGAATGAAAGACAAGGTTGAACTTCTGGCGTACTGGGATTCCCCCACCGTCGAAGTTATAAAATGCGGCGAATACTATGATTACACCCTTGGGCCGGTGGTTCCCGACCTTAACCTGCTAAAACACTTCAGGCTTAATTTCTACCTTCCCGGATTTATACTGGAGCTGCCCCGCAAGGAGGACCCGCTCAGCCTGCCGGTTTACATCGAGCAGGGAAAGCTGGCCAACATTTTCTTTGAAGCGGACAAGTGGGGGAAGATTTTACGGGTCCGGGATGTTGTGTCGCTGAACAGGATGCTGGAGCAGGGGGATCCCGGGGACCTGATCAGGGTGGCCGAGGCTTTCCAGGAGAAAAAGATATCCCGGATCGCCGACATGATTGTCTCAAACATTGACAGGGTAAGAATTGTCCTGATTGCAGGGCCCTCTTCATCCGGAAAGACTACCTTTTCCAAAAGGCTTTCCATCCAGTTGAGGGTAAACGGAGTAATCCCTCACGCCATTTCCATGGATGACTATTTTGTTGACAGGGAGCATACCCCCAGGGATGAGAAAGGGGAGTACGATTTTGAAAGCCTGGACGCAATCGACAGGTCCCTTTTCAACGAACACCTGATCAAGCTCATCCAGGGCGAGGAAATAGAACTTCCCCGCTACAATTTCAAGACCGGCAAGAGGGAATACAAAGGTGAAAAACTGAGATTAAATTCCCGCGACCTTATAGTAATTGAAGGCATCCACGGCCTCAATGACAGGCTGACGGCCTCAATCCCCAAGGGAAGAAAGTTTAAAATCTATGTAAGCGCCATAACGCACCTTTCCCTAGACAACCAGAACCGCATTCATACCACGGACCTCAGGCTTATAAGGAGGATGGTGAGGGATAATAACTACAGGGGATACAGCGCGGTACAGACCCTGGAGAGGTGGCCCATGGTGAGGAGAGGGGAGGAAAGGAATATATTCCCCTTCCAGGAAGAGGCCGACGCCATGTTCAATTCGGCTCTTGTCTACGAGCTGGCGGGACTGAAGGGGTTCGTCGTGCCAATGCTGCAGGGGGTTACCAGGGATTACCCCCAGTATTCCGAGGCCAGGAGGCTTTTAAAAATACTCAGCTTTTTCATGTCCCTGACCTGTGATGAAGTTCCTTCAAACTCAATACTTAGGGAGTTTATCGGGCAAAGCTGCTTTTATTAATAAATTAAGGCAACCGCCGGGTTGCCTTAATTTTATACTTAATTAAGCAGTACAGGGACTATCTCAATAACAGTGCCGCATTCCTCACAGGATATCTTTTTAAGGTTGGCCGATCTGTCAAGAATTATTTCGGTTTCACAGGTGGGACACTGCACAGCGGAATAGCCCGCGGGATTTATGTACTCAGGCGCTTTGCAGTCGCTGTCGCAGCCCCCGCAACTGCCGCAATCCCTTGACATGGCTTTCATCCTTTCATTGTTGAAACGTTTCGGGCCGCTAAAAGGTAAAAAATTCCCCTACTTTAAAGTAGGGGTTTTTTCCTACTTAGGAATTCATTATTTTCAATACCGCGCTGCTGGGGCAGGCCCTCTGGCAGCGTCCGCAGCGTTTGCAGTTGTCCTGGTTGATGGCGTAGTTTACGGTATCGTCCACAAAAATGGCGTTGTCCCGGCACTCCAGCTCACAGGCCGCGCATGCCATGCATACCTCTGGATTGATCTGAAAACTAAATTTGAATTTTTTCGGTTCAGCGGTCATGTTAACCTCCCCCTTTTCTTATAAATCAAAGTTTATTTATCTAAAAACCTTTCACAACTGCCCTAAGTTGAATGTTTCTACGGTGGGTTTTAAAATCCTGCTCAGATAGCAGGGCAAATTCTAAATAAATATTTTTTTGCCCAGGCAAAATATATTGAAGATAATTTCAGGGGAGGCAAGATGATGGCTAAAAAAGTGATCAAGGGAGTGGCAAAAAAATACTCAGTGCCCGGAAGCGGCCCCAGGGGTTACCGTCCTGTGTGGGATGCCGGCCCGGCGGCATATCACAAGAGGATTGCAAAGATTACGGGGATAAACAGGCCCAGCGTTTAAAACTACCGGAAAACCTGGTAATATCCCAACCTTTGAGACTCCATTATTTTAATAAAGGAGTATAGGACAATATGGCAAATATAATTAAAGATGTTAAAAAATGGAGGGATAACATGTTTCGGTTGGGATTTAGAAAAAACGATGAAAAGGAGATGCTTAGCCGTACAATTGCCGAACTGCAGGAGCTGAGGGCAGAGCTGTCGGTGTTAAAGGACAGGCTCACCATGATAATACCGGATCAGTCTGCAGGATCCTCCCCAGACCTGGCTGCGGCGGAAGCGGCGGCATCCGTGTATCGGAATAAGGGGCCTGCCGGCGGTTGTCCTCCGGCAGGCCCGGCTTGCGGGAGCGGGCCTGAAACTGACTGGACCGAAACCGAAATAACCGGGGATAACGGAGACGTTCACATACTTATGGAAGAAAGCCGCGCCCGGTGTGAAGCCGGGAAAATTGAGGGGCAGGACGGGGTTTTGGCTTCCCCTGCCGAAGGTTATATTGAGGAAAAGTATGACCCGCCGGTGGACTTCTCCGGTGGGTGTCACGCAGGAGAGAGCGATTCCGGAGAAAAAACGGTGGAGGATGATCAATACAGTGAATCGACTCTTTGTGGAGAAAGCTGTATGGAATCCGGCCTTTCCGCTGTGGAAGGCGGCCTGGTAAAAAAGGAATGGGCCGTGGTCAGCTTTAAGGGGGAAAAAAGGCCGTGGTGGAAGTGGTGGGGGTCTAAAAACCACCTGGTAAGAAGGTCCGTTTAATTATTTTTGGG
>JBMOPB010000023.1:0-11560 GCA_049325055.1 Bacillota bacterium | reverse complement strand
TACCAGGCCTGCTCGGCTCTGGCCCTGATCGCCTTTGGATTTTATTTTTACAGGTACAGGTCGGAATTACGGAAGAAGAGCCTACCTCTAAATGAATGTTGAGACTATGACCACTTTTGTTCCCCACTTTCATGGTTTAATTGTGATCAGGTCTTAAATTTAAGGAAAATTTGACCATGAAGGTCTGATACCTTGTCGTAACAGGGTTGAGGACTTTCATGGTTTTATTTTTTCTTTGCCTGCAATAACACAGTGGGGTGATTTTAATAATATGTCAGGTTGCATTAATAAACAGTGGCTGTTTTCCATGCTCGGGCACCGGGCAGGAAGAGAACTGATAACTTTTATAAAAGATCGGCAGCTGTACAATCACTGCCTGCGTGTAGCATATAATGCCTCAAGTCTGGCTTCGGTTCTTGGTCTGACAAAAGAAGATCAAAAAATAATTTATTATGCCGGCCTGCTTCATGACCTTGGCAAAGTCTATGTGAGAAAGTCGATTCTCCAAAAACCATCCGCCTTGACGGTTCAGGAAAGGCGAATTATTGAAAAGCATCCCCGGTGGGGAATAGACATATTGCAAGGCACTGGTTTTTTAAACCCGGTTTTTCAGTTGATTTTGCACCATCATGAACGCTTTGACGGTACCGGTTACCCTGCCCGACTGGCAGGGAACGAGATACCCTTGGGGGCTAGAATACTCAGCGTGGCCGATGTTTTTGATGCCATAACCTCCCCACGTGCCTATCGCAAAATATTATCAACCGAAAAGGCCCTGGAGGAGTTGAGAAGGTGCAGTGGTAAGCAATTTGATTCTTTTGTGGTAGAAGCCTTCGTTGAGACCAGGTTATCTGAGTTAAAAATTACAGATTAGGATCTGGATATCGGATAAACGTAAACACGAATGGTAAAGGACTGATAATCATGAAGCAGTCTCTGACGCAATCATTAACACGATGGTTTTTGATTTTTACCTGTATCCCCGCTATACTTTTCAGTTACGCTTCATGTAAATATATGGTAGTAGCCGCCGAACATTCTACTTACCAGATTCTCAACAATATATGTCAGAAAGGGGCGGAATCTATCGCTTTCTGGTTTCAGGAACGCCTTGACGACCTGAAAAAAGCAGTTCCTACCGATCCTGTAAAGCCGTGGCCGCTCCCGGATGCCGTTCTTAACAAAGCAAAGAATGAAATTCATGGTTGTTTACGCATTGCCTTAGTAGATGCAAAAGGAGTCATTTTGGCAGATACCGCCGGGATGGCGGGGAATAACATTTCGGATTCTAATTGGTCGGATATGGTAGGAAGAGGACAGGTTTACGAAACGTCTTTTTGGACCAATACTGTCGGAAGTAATTTTGTTATCGTCACGCCTGTTCATAGTGAAGGCGGGAATGCCGGTGCAATATGGGCGGAATTTGATGTTAAGGCAATTAACTCCATATTACAACAAGATCACTTAACTCAAACCAAAAGCATTGACTCTTACGGTCAAAAGAAGTGGTTTTACGGATTTGGTTTCCATCCCAAAAAACCTGAATGGAATGAAATTAGAACATATTTGATAGGACCAGATGATCTGGTTGTGGCTGAATCTGGCAACCAACCGAGTACACAGGTTTACGGTTCCAAATCGTTACCGGATACAACAATAAATGCTGATCCCGAAGTTGTGCACTGGGTACAAAACAAACTTTCCGGGGTGGGCACATACATTAACCGGAACGGTGAAAAAATTTTTTCGGCTTGCCAGTGGATACCCTGTGTCAGAAAGTTGCTGGTTGTAGAGAAAAAAAGAAATGATGTTCTGTACGGAATCTATTCTCAATGTTTGACCATGATTTTACTGACCTTCTTGTTGACGGTGCTCTTTACTGTCCCTTTAAATGCTGTGGCAACTCGAAAATTAACCGAGCCACTACGAAAACTGGTCGGAGAGGTGAACAAGGTCGCCGCAGGCAACTTCGGGCACCAAATTGTAATTAATGCCGAGGGGGAAGTTAAGATGTTGACCCGAGCTTTTAATGATATGTCTATACGCCTGCAGGAGGTCTATGCCCGGATGGCTCAGCAAATAGAACTGTTGGCGCAACAAAAAGAAGAGATCGAAAACCGCAACCATGAATTGGAGATGCTTCAGGAGCAGCTAAAAGAAAAACAGGCAGAACTGGAGGAGAAGAACAGCCGCCTGCAGGAAATGGCCGATGTCGATGAACTTACCCGGGTCCTTAACCGCCGTTCATTTATAGAGCGGGCCATGAATGAACTTGCGCGGGCACGCAGGTACGCACAGCCGGTTGCAGCGGTGATGATTGATGTGGATAGGTTTAAGATGATTAATGATACCTACGGGCATGCGTGTGGGGATTTGATGCTTCGTGAACTGGCAGGGCTAATTAAAAATATTGCCAGGCAGACCGACCTGGTGGGACGGTATGGAGGGGATGAGTTTGCTGTTATCTTGCCCGCTACAGATTTAGAGGGGGCACTTTGTTTTACCGTAAGGGTTCTTGAATCGGCTAAAAACCGTGCTTTTATAACTCCATTCGGAGGAGTGGAGATAGGGGTGAGTCTTGGGGTTTCAGTATGGCGGGCAGATAACAATACCGCTGATTTGGAGCAGCAGTTGCGAACCCTGTTATATCAGGCGGACATGGCTTTGCTGGAGGCAAAACGGGAAGGACGAAACAGGGCTGCAGTGTATGGCAAGCAGGCAAGCTAAGGGGCAGCGGGAGTGTAAATAGTTTTGTGTACTTAACTGAATAAAACAATGAATGAACTCTACTACGACCATGGGACAAGTGAGCAGTTCCACAGTGAACTTAAACTTGAATCCGGCAAGTAACAGCAGTTTTTTCTTTCTAAGCCAGTCTGCCATAAAAGGATATTCTGTTAAACGTTGTATGCAGTTTGTGGTTTCTTAAGTCGTCTAAAATCTAAGCTTTCAGTGGCTGGCTGAAAAGTGTGCAAAAATGGCAGCACCAATATAAGCCCGGCATGTACGGGGGAAAACGCCTGAATCAAATTGAGGTTCCACCTGATGGTGGCAATTTCACACCCTGAGGCGCCTGCCGGCAACAGCACCAGCCTGAACCAGTTAAGTAGATTGTAGGCGATCACCTTGAACCACATGAAGGCCACGTTCCTTGACATTTCATGCTGGCTGGCCTGGTCGATGGCAAGGCCGGTTTTCAGTTCATTGTTCCATTGCACGAATTTGCTGGCGACTGAGGGTTTCTAGTTGATGATTGGTGAGTAACCGTGTTACCATACTCATGAGGACACCCTCCTTTGGGTTATGGTATTGTGGGTTAATTTACCAATTCCCCAAAACCGATCGGTGTTCCTCTTTTTTGCTAAATTTTTTACATAATTTTTGGTATCTCAACCCTTACGTTTACTGGCTTTTTGGTTTCTACTTACCGGATCTAAGTTTATCAACGGGCTGACCCACCTGCTGTGGACCTCCCTGCTTCTGCAGTACCAGCCCGGCGTTGTAACGGCCGCGCTTTTTAACATTCCTTTTTCAATCGTCTATTTCAAAAAGTTGCTGTCAGGCGGGCATATGAGTAAAACAAAGCTTTTTTACACCCTGGTAGCCTCAACACTGCTTTACCCTCCGGCCACTGCCTTCACGCTTTATTTGGGAAAAGTGGTTTCAAACACCGTTAATCTATGACGACAGAACCATCCTGGCGTCAACCACCACCGCGCCCTCAGGGCGGGCAATCACCGGGTTTAAGTCTATCTCCAGTATTTCGGGGTGATTCTGAGCCAGCATTGAGACCTTTAGCAATATATCCGCCAGAGATTTCCGGTCCGCGCCGGGATTACCCCGGTAGCCCGCAAGAAGCCTGCTGCCCTTAATCTTTTCCATTATTTGCAGTGCGTCCTTTTCAGTCAGGGGAACCATGCGGAAGCAGAGGTCGTCCATAAGGTTCACCAGCGCCCCCCCCATCCCGAATGCCACCACAGGGCCGAATTGCCTGTCTTTTGTCACGCCAATTATAACCTCAATTCCCCGGGGCACCATTTTCTGCACCGTGGCCCCCGCCCGGGGATCAATTGCACCGGTTTTTTCCTTCATTTCTATAAAAGCCTGCCTGACGCTTAATGCATCGTTAAGGTCCAAATAGACCCCGCCTACGTCTGACTTGTGAGTTATAACGGAGGAACGGACCTTTAACGCAGCCGGAAAGCCAATCTCTACCGCCGCCACGGACGCCTCCTCGGGGCTGAAAACAGGCCGGCAGTGATTTACCGTTATGCCAGCAAGGGATAATATTTGCTTGGATTCATCCTCCATAAGTATATTTCGGCCCTCATTCATTGCCTTTTCAATTTTTTGGGCTATATTCACGTCACCGGCCTCCCCTCAGTTTGGATTGGTGTACCAGTGCGGCTGCAGCCGCAGCGGCGTCCTCCGGCGCGGTAAACAGGGGAATTCCCTCCCGCTGCAGCATTTCCCGGTCTTCCCGGCAGCCTTCCCAGTGGGAGGCATAGCAGGCAATTACCGGCTTTAGGTGTTTTTTATAAGTGTTTATTATTTCATTGGAGGGAAGCCCCCAGTTTTTATGCAGGCAGTAAACGGCCACCAGAAGGTCTATTCCTTCATCCTCCAGCACCGCCCCGGCCAGCTTGCCGAAGGTGTTTCGCATAAACCCAAGCCCGGCTGCGTCCAGAGGGTTTTTTAGAACCACCGGCGGGTCTTCGCCTATTATTTTCTTTACACTTTCTATCGTTTTTTGCTGTAATTGCGGAATGACACACCCCCTGCCTGCCAGAATATCGGACATGATAATGCTTGGCCCCGCGGTGTGGGTTATTATGCCAATTCTGTTCGAACGGGGAAGCGGCAGCATGGACAGCCCTTTGCAGGCAGCTATAAGCTCGGAAACACTGTCCACGGCTAAAATACCGAACTGGTCGAAAATATCCCTGTACAGCCGGTATGATCCTGCGGCGCTGCCTGTGTGGGTAACGGCGAAATATTCCGAGACTTCCGAACGGCCAGACTTTAAAACCACAACCGGCTTTTTTATAGTCACTTTTGCTGCGGCTTCGACAAAACGGCGGGCATCGTCGGTTCCCTCCATGAAAACCGCAATTACCGATGTCCCGCCGTCCTCAGCAAAATATTCGAGGTAGTCCGCAAATCCCATCGTACTGCAGTTGCCAACACCTACAAATTTGTTTATACCCATTCCCTCGTCGATTGCCCTGTGCATTATGGTGAGCCCCACACCGCCGCTCTGGGATATCAGAGACACGTTTCCCCTTGGCAGTTTCAGGGGATAAAAAGTGGAATAAAAGTCTCCGTCATTGTTTATAAGCCCAAGGCTGTTTGGGCCAACCAGCGCCATGCCGTATTTTTCAGCAGTTTCTGCAAGCCGGGCCTCCAGAATGAGGCCTTCCTCACCCATTTCACGGTAGCCGCCGGCATGGCAGATCAATCCCTTTACACCCATGCGCCCGCATTTTTCCGCAGCCTCCACGGTGGCATGCTGGTTTAGACATATCACCGCAGCGTCCACCGGCCCCGGCAAATCCTCTATGGATTTATATACCGGCCGCCCAAGAATGCTGTCGTGCCTGGGGTGCACCGGGTAAACCTCACCCCTGAAACCGCCCTCCAGTATGCCCTGAAAAACGTTAAACCCCACCCGATCCGGTGTTTCGTTGACGCCAATAACAGCCACCCGCTCCGGGTAAAAAACCGGCCGTAGGTTGATGTTGCAACCGGCTCCTTTCATACACATCTCTCCTCAGTTTCATCTGGTTTACTGAATTTCCAGTTGTCAACAGGCAATATAATTATAGATTCTTCACCTTTTCCTTTCAAGCGGTTGTCTGCCCGCCATCAATCACGATAACTTGGCCCGTCACGAATGAAGAAACATCTGATACAAGATATAGAACCGCCTGAGCCACGTCCTCGGCTGTACAAAAGCGCCGTAACGGGATGCGCTTCAATAATGAGCTGACCATCTTTTCCTGTTCCAATAAAAACTCAGTAAGTGGGGTTCTGGCATAGCCAGGAGCCACCGCATTAACTCGGACATTGTACATGGCCCATTCCCGGGCCAAGCTTCGTGTTAAGTTGACTAAACCCGCCTTGCTTACCGAGTAAACCGCAGTATTTATTTCTGCTATGAAGGCATTTACGGAAGCAATATTGACGATATTTCCCCCCCCACGTTTAATCATTTCCTGCCCTACCGCTTGAGCCGTAAAAAAGGCCCCCTTCAAGTTGACATCCATGACCCTGGTCCAATCCGCCTCAGTTACGTCCACGGCCGGTTTTGCCAGTGTTACACCAGCATTATTAACAAGAATGTCTATACCTCTGAATTTTTCTATTGCTTTTTCAATCGTAGACCCTATCTGATCAACTTTTGAAATATCCAGCTCAAAGGCGGCGGCATCACTTCCCAAAGCTTCAACCTGCCTTGCCACTTCCTCTGCCTTTACTGGATCTTTGTCTACAACAGCTAATAATGCTCCTGCCCGGGCCAGCGTTAAACTTATTTTCCGTCCAAATCCTCCGCCTCCACCGGTTACTATGGCAACTTTTTGGCTTAATTGCATATTGGAGCGCCCCCATTTGACTTAAAAGTATTTAACCAAAAAGTAATGTAATTTTCACCCTCATTGTAGCAATGGGGGTGGTACACTAAGATCCGCAGCATTTACAGTTGGCAGTTCTTTTTTCCTTTAAGGCCTTAAGAACCTTTTCAGGGGTAATGGGCAAATCGGTAAACCTCACCCCGATGGCATCGTACACAGCGTTGGCAATAGCCGGGATGGTCGGTTGAATGGGGCCTTCGCCCGATTCCTTAACCCCAAAGGGAGCTGTCGGATCGTAGCTGTCTACTATGGTTGAGTCTATTTCCGGAAGCTCCATGGCAGTCGGCACCTTGTAATCATGTAAGGATGCGTTTATAATCCTTCCTTCAGGGCTTATCTTCATTTCTTCGTAAAGGGCCTGCCCCATGCCAAATAGTATGGACCCTTCCACCTGTCCCTCCACACTCATGGGGTTGACTGCCTGACCACAGTCCCCGGCCTCGGTTACCTTGACCACCCGGACCTTGCCGGTTTCCAAATCCACATCTACCTCGATTATTTGACAGCTGAAGCCAAATGTTGGGGAGTGACCTATGTTAGCGCCCTGGACTCTAACGCCGCGGCTGAGATCAATCCCTTTGAGCCGTGGTGGAGAGAAGTGCCCGATACCGACCAGTGTCCCAACGGTATTGGTATATACATCAACGACTTTTTCCCACTCAATGGCCATTCTGGGTTCAAATCTGGAATAGAACCGGCGGTTTTTTACTTCTAATTGGTCGGCCCTGCAGCCCACCATGCCGGCAGCCACCTCTTTAAGCTTTTTATTTATTTCCCCGGCTGCCTCCCTGATTGCCGCCCCGGATGCATAGGTCAGCCGGCTGGCAAAGCTGCCCAGATCGAAGGTGCCCGTTTCAGTGTCGCCCGACACGACGTGCACATCTTCGTAATGGACTCCCAGCGCCTCGGCAGCCATCTGGGCCATCACGGTGTTGCACCCCTGGCCGATATCTGCAGCCGCGCAGTGAAGTGTCACCCCTCCCTCGGTATCTACCCGGATCAGCACCGTGGTATGCGGCTTGTAAGCCTGGTAGAGTGTATAGGCTGTGCCGGAAATATAATAGCCGCCGGCCAGCCCGATGCCTTTACCGAAAGGCAGCCTGCCGTGTTTTTCAAGGTAGCCGGATTTTTCGACTGCAGTCTGCAGGCATTTCTTGTACTCTGTATGCGGGACGTGGAGGTTGCTCACGCTGATATAGCCTGATTCTATGGCGTTTTTCATTTTAAGATCGTACGGGCTGACGCCCATCATTTCGGCCATCTCATCCAGCATGCACTCCATGGCGAACCTGGGCTGAACCCCGCCGAGACCGCGCATGGCGCCGCAGGTGGGCTTGTTGGTATAAACACGCCTTACCCGGGCGCGGGCGTTGGGCACCTTGTAGGGCAGGTGGATCATGGAGGCGGTGTAGAACATAACCACCATGCCCCAGCCTGCGTATGCGCCGCCGTCCAAAGTATTGTCAAAATCCACGGCCTGAATATAACCGTCTTTGTCCAGGCCGATTTTCATCTTCATATGACATGGGTGCCGGCCTTTGTTGGTGGCGAAAACCTCACTGCGCTCAAAGGTCACTTTGACCGGCCTGCCAATCTTCCTTGACAGCAGGGCGGCGCAAAATTCTGCCGGGTTTGCCTCGCCCTTGCCGCCAAAACCGCCGCCTATCGCTGGAAGTATAACACGGATTTTACTCATAGGCATATCTAAAACGATCGACAGCTGCCGGTGCAGATAATGGGCGATCTGGGTGCTTGAATACACCGTCAGCTGCCCGCTTTGGGTATCATAACTGGCCAGTGCGGTATGCGGCTCCAAAAAGGCGTGGTTTACGTAAGAAGTATGAAATTCTTTTTCCAATATATAAGCACACTGGGCAAATGCCTTGTCCGGGTCGCCGAACAGCTGGTCGCCTGAGTGCAATATATTATCCGGAGCATCTTCATGTATACGCACTTCATTTGCGCGCTCAATGGCCTCCAGCGGGTCAAGCAGCACCGGCAGGGGATCATATTCCACCTCAATTAAATCAAGGGCGGCCTCGGCGGTTTCTTCATCGATGGCGGCAACGGCGGCCACACCCTCGCCGCAGAAGCGGACTTTGCCTACGGCCAGGGCAACCTCATTTGCTGTCTGGGGAACGATACCCCATTTGTTTGGAGCTTCATCTCCGGTAACTACCGCCAGAACTCCCGGCAGCGCGAGAGCTTTGCTGTAATCGATCTTTTTAATGATGGCATGGGCATACGGGCTGCGCTTTATTTTTCCGTAAGCCATGCGGGGCAGCACCATATCGCCTGTATATATGGCTTCGCCTTTGACTTTTAAAGGGGCCTCTTTCCGCGGCACACTTCTTCCTACCTGGGTAAAATTTTTATTCATCACTTCACCCCCTCAGTGGACATGTTTTCGGCAGCGGCGCCAATTGCCTCGACTATTTTTTTATAGCCGGTGCAGCGGCAAATGTTGCCGGCAATGCCGCGCTTTATTTCTTCCTCGCCGGGGTGGGGATTACTGTCCAGCAGCGCTTTTGCTGTAAGAATCATTCCCGGTGTGCAAAAACCGCACTGCACTGCTCCATGATCGACAAAAGACTGTTGAATCGGGTGGAGCTTGCCATCTTCAGACACCATACCCTCAATGGTGGTAATTTTTTTGCCCTGGCAGGCAATGGCCAGCGTAATACAGGAGAGCACCGGCTTACCATCGATTAACACCGTACAGGCGCCGCAGTCTCCCTGTCCGCAGCCCTTCTTGGTGCCGGTAAGACCTACTTTGCTCCTAATCACGTCTACAAGCAAATCCTTTGGGTTAACGGGCACTTCAAAGATACGGCCGTTTATTTCCAATTCAATCAATTGTTTCATCAATTACACCACCTTAATTGGGGACATTCCTCCGAAGGAGGTGTGTCCCCTTTCTTCAGAACCGGACGCGGCTCCAAACGCCTCCCGAAGCAGCCTGCGGGCCAGCACTGCAACTACTTCGCGCCGGTATTCCGCTGAAGCACGGATATCAGAAATAGGCCTGGCTTCGCAGGAAGCTGCTTCAGCCGCCTTTTCCACCAATTCGTCGCTAAACTCCCGCCCCGTAAGGATACCTGCGGCTTCTGCCGCCAACAAAGGCGCAGGGGCAACTGATCCCATCACAATCCTCAGAGTTTTAACAGTGCGGCCATCATCCTCCAGCACTAAATTGACAGCCATATTAACAGCATCTATTTCCATGGCGTCTCTAAGCCCAATGTACATATAGCGGCTGGCTGATCTTGGATCCGGCTCCGGCAGAATAAATTTGGCCAGAATTTCCCCTTCCGCCAGGGCGTTTTTACGGTTACCCAAAATAAATTCTTCCAAGGGCAGCTCTCTATCCCCGGAAATGCTGCTGATCACAACTTTTGCGTTAAGGGCAATCAGTGGCGGGGGAGTTTCCGCCGCCGGAGAAGCATGACAGCTGTTGCCTCCGATAGTGGCCATGGACCTTACCTGCACTGAACCCAGTTCACCCGCCGCTTTATAGAGGGCAAAGTATTTTTCCCTGATTAAATCTGAATGCTCAATTTCCGAAATTTTTGTGGCTGCACCGATGATGGCGCCATTACCCGGCTCGTAGGAGATACCTTTAAAGTCATCCACATCATTGATGTCGATCAAGTATTCCGGCTTGACCATCTTTTCTTTCATCATAACCAGCAAGTCTGTGCCGCCGGCCAGTATTTTGGCCCTGTTTCCCAGGCGGCCGGCCAAATCCAGCGCTTCTTCAGGCGTTTTGGGAGCAAAATATTCAAAGTGATTCAAAAACATCTTTAGCCACCTCCTTTGTAACTCTCAATTGGGGATATCTATTCGGGGACATTCATGTCTTAAGAGGATGACTCAAACTTCAGCAGGTGTGTCCCCGTTCCTCTGTCGGTGTGTCCCCGTTCCTTAATCAATTCCTCCAAAAGCTTTTCTTCCGCCTCACGGAAATAAATTAGAGATTTAATAACGGCCTTTTTCTTAAATGCCATATCGTTATCAGCTGAATAGATTTCATTTAATCTTTTTATATTTGCCTGCACTGCGTAAAGCCTTTTGGTTAAACATCCGGCTATTTCCCCCGGGCTCAGAAGATCAGAGATTTCCAAACCAAGGTTTAAGTCCAGGTAATACCACTCGAGATTGGAAAGAAGTCTTTGCGAAGCTTCAACCAAGGCTGCCCTCCCAGAATCTGTAATATAATACCTATTCCTGTCCGGCATTCTACCCTCCTTTTCTTTTTCTGAATAAACCAATTTTTTTTCCTCTAACCTCTTTAATACCTGGTATATAGAGGCCACTCCGATCCTGACCCATCTCCTCATGTCCCGGCTATCGATTGTTTTATCTATTTCATAGGCATAGGAGGGTTTTTCGTTAACAATACTTAGCAATACAACTTCTACATTCGATAACACCGGCATCATCCCCAACTAATATGATATATATTACTATATTATATAGTACTATAATTATAAAAAAATTACCACTTGTTAATCTCAAGGCCGGGTGATTTTTTATTTCAAACGAAACCCATCAGTGCCCTCTTTACCAGTGTTTTCGCGATTTCCACCTTATACGCATTCTTGGAAAGGGGCTTTGCCCCGGCCAGTGCAAGCCCTGCAGCTTCTGCCACAGCCTCTTCGGACAGTTCTTTCCCTTTCAGAAACTCCTCTGCTTTAAGGGCGCGGACTGGGGTGGGGGCAACCGCCCCCAGGACAATACCGGCATCGGAACAGATCCCTTTATCAACTATGATAGCCGATGCAACGCTGACAATGGCGAAGTCCACAGGCTTCCTCAGGGTGAACTTGATAAAGGTCTGTCTTGCGGCGGGGGAAGGCTTCGGTATATGGACCGCCGTAATCATCTCATCGGGGGCGAGCACATTCCCCAAGGGGGTATAGAACTCC
>JBMOPB010000022.1:0-11563 GCA_049325055.1 Bacillota bacterium | reverse complement strand
GGCCCAGTGGAGGTGACTGGGCGGTCCGCCTGAAAGTACCCACAGGGTCAAAAAGAATACCGTAGATTAATTCCAGCAAACCGGGAACTCCTTTGGGGTCCTCCCGGGTCTCCGGCCGCATACCGGGATCTTGCAATAAATCCGCTCCTCCGGCCAAAGGGGTCTCCCGCACTGTTGCAGGGTCCGCCAGGTGGCCTGTATCTTCCGCAGGAGGGGTTGTGCCGGTATTTGCAGGTGAATTTTCCCCGTTCAGGCTCATTTTATGGCAACTCCTTTCCACCCTAACCGGAATTAACAGACCGCCCCGGCTATTACATTTTAAGTGGCGGGGACAGCAGCAGCACCCCGCTGAAATCCCTCAGGCCGCCGGCAGGGGTGTAAGCCGCCCCGGCAGAAGCCCCGACATCACCGAGAAAACGCCACCACTGATTTTGGGGACTTAAGTTCAAGGTCCTGGGGTTCTTGCCTATACCGGATATTTCGCCGGCAAGACTAACCGCATCGTAAAAATTGCCCATTTGATCCACCAGTCCCGCCTTCATAGCCTGCCGGCCCGTCAGCACCCGGCCGTTCAGCTCCCTGACAGCTTCGGGGCTTACATTCCGGCCCTTTGACACCGTTTCAACAAATTGCAGATAAGTGTCATCCACCATGGACTGGAATATCCGCCTCTCCTCCTCGGACATTGGCCTTTCGGACGATCCCATATCCTTGTATGCCCCGCTTTTAATTGTCTCCGATCCAACGCCCAGTTTTTCGTAAAGCCCCCTCAAGTTGTGGGACTGCATTATAACCCCGATACTGCCCGTGATGGTGCCCGGGTTGGCCATTATTTTATCCGAAGCCGAAGCAATCCAATAAGCTCCCGAGGCAGCCACATCCCCCATGGAGGTAACAATCTTGATTCCCCCCGCTTTAAGCCTGTTCAGCTCTTCGGTAATCTCCTGGGATGCGGCGGGAGTTCCCCCGGGGCTGTTGATACGTAGAACCACCGCCTTGATATCGGGGTTTTTGGATACCTGCCGGATCTGGTCCATTACCGTCCGGGCGCCAACGGATTCCCCCCCGAAAATGCCCGTGGCTGACTCATCACCAACTATTACCCCGTTAATGTCGATTACGGCCACCACGCCCCTGCTTCCCCGTCCTCCGGCCCCTTCACCCCTGCCGTCGGCGGGATTTCCGGCCCTGACCAGAAGCGCGGCCAGCAGGGATAAAAAGGCCGCCGCTATAACAAGTCCGCCGATTATTTTCTTTCTGGTCACTTTCTGATACCTCCTGCCGGCATCTCACCGTTATCTTATTCTTTGTTGACCCCGGCCTGCCGATGCAAAAAAAAACCCCAACGCTCTCGCTGTCAGGTCAAAAACTTAAAAAAAGCCGGTATTATTATTTTTTCTTGGAATCCCGGTATTTAACCGCAGCCCCTATAAAGTCCCGGAAAAGCGGGTGGGGCCGGTTAGGCCTTGATTTAAACTCGGGGTGGAACTGTGTAGCCACATACCAGGGGTGGTCGGGCAGCTCAATTATCTCCACAAGATATCCGTCCGGCAGAGTTCCGCTGACAACCAGACCCTGTTCTGTCAGTTCCTTTCTGTATTGATTGTTTAATTCATAACGGTGCCTGTGCCTTTCTTTGATTAATTCCTGCCCGTAGGCACTGCTGGCAAAAGTACCCGGCATAATCTTGCAGGGATACTGGCCCAGCCTCATGGTGCCGCCCATCTGGTCAAGCTTTTTCTGCTCGGGAAGGAGGTCAATGACAGGATAAGGAGTATTGCTGTTAAATTCCGAGCTGTTGGCCTCTTTCCAGCCCATAATGTTGCGCGCGAATTCAACCACCGCCAGTTGCATGCCAAGGCAGATTCCCAGGTAAGGTATCCTGGATTCCCTGGTATACTTTATGGCGTTAATCTTGCCCTCTATCCCCCGGTCACCGAAACCGCCCGGAACAAGAACACCGTCCACATCGCCAAGATAGCCCTCGGCATTTTGTACCTCCAGTTCCTCCGAGTTTATCCAGCGAATGTCCACAGCGGTTCCGTGGTAAAGTCCGGCGTGCCGCAGGGCCTCGGCCACGCTGAAATAAGCGTCGGGCAGAGCCACGTATTTGCCCACCAGCCCGATGGTCACCGAACCGGTCAGGTTTTGCATACGCCTCACCATGTCCTCCCAGTCGGAAAGATCCGGAGGGCCGCACTTGAGCCCCAGGCGCTGCACCGTTATCTCCGCCATACCCTCTTCTTCCAGCATCAGGGGCACCTCATAAATAGAGGACGCGTCTACGGCCTGGATAACCGCGTCCTTGTCTGTATCGCAGAATAGGGCGAGTTTTTCCTTTAATTCCTTTGAAAACCGCTTTTCCGTGCGGCAAACTATCACATCGGGCTGGATGCCTATGCTGCGCAGTTCTTTGACGCTGTGCTGGGTGGGCTTTGTCTTCAGCTCGTTGGCCACCCTGAGGTATGGCACCAGGGTGACGTGTATATACATTACATTTTCCCGCCCGAGGTCGGTTCTGAGCTGTCTGATGGCCTCCAGGAAGGGAAGGGATTCAATGTCGCCCACGGTCCCCCCGATTTCTGTTATTACCACCTCGGCCCGGGATTCCTGGGCCATCCTGACGACGCGTTCCTTAATTTCGTTGGTGATGTGAGGTATAACCTGGACCGTCGCCCCCAGGTAATCCCCCTTGCGCTCCTTGCTTATAACCGACCAATAAATACCCCCGGTGGTAACATTACTGCTGCGACTCAAATTGACGTCGGTAAATCTTTCATAGTGACCCAGGTCCAGGTCGGTCTCCGCTCCATCATCCGTTACAAATACTTCACCGTGCTGGTAAGGACTCATCGTGCCGGGATCTATATTGATATAAGGGTCAAGTTTTTGTATGGCAACCTTAACGCCGCGGCTTTTAAGAAGGCGCCCCAGAGAAGCTGCGGTGATGCCTTTGCCCAGAGATGATACCACTCCACCGGTGACAAAAACAAACTTTGCCATGAAAGCCTCCTGTATCTGGAAGATCTTATTCGGCTACCTCTCATATTCTATCTGTGGAGAAAGGGGCATGTCAACATCAACAATATTTTAAACGGTTATTTAATGCCCCAGCCCATTTTGATAGCCACCATGTAACCTAAAAAAAGCCCGACAACACCAGCCAAGCCGGCCAGAGTTGCAGGGGCGGGAACCGGCAGCTTGAGGTAGGCAAAAAGCATTCCCACCAAAAGCCCGGTGCCCAGGGCAAAAAACACTTCCTTCATGAAAAAACCTCTTTCTGCAATCTTCGGGTTCAGAATGCACCCTACATTCTTTCCGGTGCCGAAAGGCCTAATAATTTAAGCCCGTTCCTTATAACCACCCTCGTGGCGTTTACCAGCACCAGCCGTGCATCGGTAAGGTCCGTATTGTCGGAAATAACCCTGTGGGCGTTATAATAGCTGTGCAGCAGCCCGGCCACTTCGTGCAGGTAGCGGGCCATCCTGTGAGGAGCCATATCCCTGGCCGAAGCCGCCACCTCTTCCGGGAAATCAGCCAGTTTACGCACCAGTATGATTTCCGGCTCCTCTGTCAGCAATGACAGCCTCACAGATCCCGGGTCAGGCAGGACCCTGTTCTGATCCTCCAATTGCCTTAAAATGCTGCATATGCGTGCATGGGCGTACTGTATGTAATAGACCGGGTTTTCATTTGTCCTGGATTTGGCCAGGTCCATGTCAAATTCCAGGTGGCTGTCCGGGCTGCGCATTACAAAAAAGTACCTGGCGGCGTCTTTGCCCACTTCTTCCATCAGTTCCTCCAGGGTGACAAACTGTCCCGTGCGCTTGCTCATGCGCACTATAACCCCGTTTTTATAAAGCCTCACCAATTGCATTAATATTATCTGCAGCGCATCCGGGTCATACCCCAGCGCGGCCACGGCCCCTTTCATCCTGGGCACATGTCCGTGGTGGTCGGCCCCCCATATGTTGATGACCCGGTGGAACCCCCGCTCGAACTTGTTCATATGGTAGGCAATGTCCGCCGCAAAATAAGTGGGCACACCGTTGCTGCGGACCAGCACTTCATCCTTCTCAACCCCAAAGTCCCTGGCCCTGAACCAGACCGCATCCTCATGGTTGTACAGGTAGCCCCTCTGCTTTAAGCGCTCTATGGCGCCGGCAACGGCCCCCGAATCGTGCAGCCACTGCTCGGAAAACCAAACATCGTACTTAACGCCGAATTCCTCCAGGGTATTCTTAATGGCTTCTATCTTTTCAGTCAGGGCATATTTTATCATTGCCTCGCGCCTGTCCGCTTCAGACATACCGAGGTATTTGTCCCCGAACTTCTCCACGAACCCCTTCATGGTTTCTGTTATGTCCTCTCCATGATACCCCTCTTCGGGCACCTCCGCCTGCTTGCCCAAAAGCTGCAGGTAACGGGCCTCCAGGGACCGCCCGAAGAATTCTATCTGGTTTCCGGCGTCATTTATGTAAAACTCTCTTGTCACCTCATACCCTGCAAATTCCAGCAGAGCTGCCAGGCTGTCCCCCAGCGCCGCCCCCCTGGCGTTTCCCATATGCAAAAGCCCGGTGGGATTGGCGCTTACAAACTCCACCTGTATACTCTTGCCGCTGCCTATGTTGACCCTGCCGTAATCACCGTCCTGTGAGGTTATGCGCACCAGCTCCGGATATGCCCAGTCTGTCTTCAAATAAAAATTGATAAACCCGGGGCCGGCAACTTCCACTTTAACCACCGGTGAATTTTTTAAGTCAAGCTCCCCGGTAATGGCCTCGGCTATCCTGCGGGGAGCGTTGCGGGCGGCTTTCGCCAGCAGCATTGCCATATTGGTGGCAAAATCCCCGTGGTCCTTTTCCCTGGGCACCTCCACCACAAAATCCGGCGCATCCACCGGCGGCAGCAGGCCCTTTTCACATGCTGAAGCCAGTGCCTTATTCAGCATGCCGGAAATAAGTTCCCGTGTGTTTTCCACTACTCCGCTCATTATCTTCTACAGTGCCCCCTTGTCTATGCGCGGCTTAATCAAAAGGCTCCGTCAGGCGTGCCTTTTACGACTGCCTGCAAATTATTAAAAACCTTGCACCCATAAACGGTTAGAAAATAGTCACCCGCAGTAACCAAAGTAATCGTGTCTTCCTCGCCTGTTTCATTTACATGAGTCCCCCTGACAGTAACCGGCACCTCTTTGCGACGCCGTCACCCTCTTATTCCGTAAGCCCTGGCGGGATTTTCCTGCGGGGTGTATACAATATTGTTTATTATACTCTTTTTTTGGTGGAACCAAAAGCCGGTATGTCAAAATGCACCTGAAAACACTATAACAAAGAATACCAAGAACAAGAACAAAAGGGGCTGCCGCCCCTTCGGACGTAACGTGTCCTAACCCCGCACTGAAGCAAGGGGGCACACCCCCTTGAAACCCCCGTGTATAGGAAATTATCCACAGAATTCCTTTGGATCATAATTTCCTATATCTAAATTAAGGCCCGGGCTGTCCCGGGCCTGGTTTTCAAACGGTTTTATTCTTTACAGTTTATATCCCGAGTTAAAGGCGGCTTTGTTTACATCCAGAAACTTGGCCGGCACCCTTGCGGCAAGGGCTTCCTGCCATTGGCCCTCCGGGAACGGCAGCCGTTTGGCCAGCACTCCCACCAGCACAACATTGGCGGCCTTTACATTTCCGCAGTCCCGGGCTATGCCCAGAGCATCCACCACCACGGTATCCCTAACCTTGGATTTGAGGTATCCCGTAATATCTTCGGGATATTCCGCCAGCCCGGCCAGCACCGGGACAGGGTAGATGGACTGGTCGTTTACTATCAGGCTCCCGCCCGGCTTTAAGTAACTAAACCAGCGCAGTCCCTCAAGCTTTTCAAAGGCCAGAATCACGTCTGCCTTGCCCTCTTCGATGAGAGGCGAATACACCTTTTCACCCATCCTTACCTGGGTTACGACGCTTCCGCCCCTCTGGGCCATGCCGTGAATCTCCGAAACCTTGATGTCATATCCCATGGACTGGCCCACATGAGCCAGTATCCTGCTGGCCAGTATGGTACCCTGGCCGCCCACTCCAACCAGAAGAATGTCAATATTATGCACCGGCCCCGCCTCCTTCCGCCGCCACCAGGGCGCCGAATTTGCACACCTGTACACAAAGGCCGCATCCTATGCAGGACACAGGGTCAATGGAACATTTCTTCCCGCTGACAGAAATGGGTGGACAGCTTAGCCTCAGGCAGGTCTTGCATCCGGTGCATTTTTCCGGGTCCACCGTTACCGGGGCGCCAGCCTGCCTTTTAATGAGTACGCAAGGCCTGCGGGCTATTATAACCGACGGGCCTGGAGCAGCCACCTCTTCTTTAATGGCTTCTTCCAGCCGGGCGATGTCCAGCGGGTCCACCGTCCTTACACGGCTTACTCCCAGGGATTTCACCAGCCCCTCCAGGTCAACGGCCGGGGCTTCCTTCCCCATAAGTGTTTTCCCGGTGGCGGGGTGCTCCTGGTGCCCGGTCATGGCGGTGGTGCCGTTATCCAGTATGAGAACGGTTGTATTTCCGTTGTTGTACACAACATCTACAAGTCCTGTTATGCCTGAGTGCAGGAATGTGGAGTCACCAATAACGGCCACAGTGCGGCCCCGCAGTTCCGGCGCCGCCATGTCTATCCCGTGGGACATGCTGACACTGGCCCCCATGCAGACACAGCTGTCCATACCTTCCAGGGGAGAAAGCCCCCCCAGCGTATAGCAGCCTATATCCCCGGTCACCACCAGCTTAAGCTTGCGGAGGATGTAGAACGGTCCGCGGTGGGGGCAGCCGGCGCACAAAACCGGAGGCCTTACCGGAACCGCAGGCATATCTTCATATTTCGGGACAGTCACAGCGCTGTCCCCGGGGATGAGACCGGCGGCTATAAATCCCCTCATAACCGTAGCGGCGCCCAGTTCCCCGGTCTCGGGGAAAAGATCCTTGCCTGATACGGGCAGGCCCATTATTTTTACAAATTCTTCTATATAAGGCTCCAGTTCCTCCACCACAATCAGCCTCTCAACACCGGTGGCGAATTTCCTTATCAGTCCGGCGGGAAGGGGATAAGTCATCCCCAGCTTCAACACCGAGGCGCCGGGCAAGGTCTCCCGCACATACTGATAGCTGATGCCGCTGGTGATCACCCCTACCTTGCTGTCTCCGGGGACAATAAAGTTGACAGGAGTTTCCTCGCTGTACCGGGAGAGCCTTTCAATCCTCTCTCCCAGCGAGACCCTGCGCATCCTCCCGAAGGCCGGAACCATAAGCCACTTGCGGATATCCTTTTTGTATTCCTTCAAGGGGTGGTCTTCTTTTTCCTTTAATTCCACAAAACTCTGAGAGTGAGCCACCCTGGTGGTGATGCGAAGCATCACCGGGATATCGAATTCCTCGCTGATTTTAAGGGCCAGTCCCACCATGTCTTTGGCTTCGGCACTGTCCGAAGGCTCCAGCATGGGTATCCTGGCAAAGCGGGCGTAATTGCGGTTGTCCTGCTCGTTTTGCGAGCTGTGCATTCCAGGGTCGTCGGCTGAAACGATTACCAGGCCGCCGTTAACTCCTGTATATGCTGCGGTCAGCAGCGGGTCGGCGGCAACATTGACCCCCACGTGCTTCATGGTCACCAGTACCCTGGCCCCCGCCATGGCAGCCCCAATGCCAACCTCCAGGGCCACCTTTTCATTTGGGGCCCATTCAGCATAGATCCCGTCATACCGGCAGAAATTTTCCAAAATCTCCGTGCTGGGCGTGCCCGGATAACCGGCGGCCACTGTCACACCGCTTTCATAGGCTCCTCTGGCTATGGCGGCGTTCCCCGTCATGAGCTCTCTCAATACCTGTCCACCTCCAAATTGAGAGGTGCGATGTGGGAGGTAAGAAGTGAGATTGTCGTTGACTAATCCCTTTTTTCCCCACATCCACTTCATATAATAACGTCCTTTATTAAATTAGCCGTAGAAATATTAAATTCCTTCTTAATCCCACATCACACGTCTCACTTCTCATTTGGGCCGGTTGTCTATAACTCTTTTGGCCTTTCCCTGGCTTCTCTCAATGGAGAAGGGATCCACCAGTTTTACCCTGGCGCCGATGGAAAGAACGCTTTGCAGGCGGGACCTCACCTTTTCTTCCAGCGTCTCCAGGTCCCTGAAACTGCCGGTAAAGGCCCTTTCATCGGGCTCCACCCTTACTTCCAGAATATCAAGGTAGCCCTTCTTGGTAACAATTATCTGGTAATTGGGCGAAATTCCCTCTATCTCCATCAGCACGCTCTCGATCTGGGAGGGAAAAACATTAACCCCGGAAATAATCAGCATATCGTCGGTCCTGCCGGTGACCTTGCGCATCCTGGCCAGTGTCCTGCCGCAGGTGCAGGGATCATAATTGAGTGTGGTAATGTCCCTGGTACGGTACCTTATAATGGGGAAGGCCTCCTTGGTCAGCGTGGTGATAACCAGCTCACCCGGCTCTCCCGGCCCTTTGGGATCGCCGGTTTCGGGGTCGATGACCTCAACCAGGAAATGATCTTCGTTTATGTGCATTCCCAGTGCCTCAATGCACTCCCCGGATACACCCGGCCCCATTACCTCGCTGAGCCCGTAATTGTCCGTGGCCTTGATCCCCCAGGCCCTCTCCAGTTCGGCCCGCATGCTTTCCGACCATGCCTCGGCCCCGAAAAGCCCGACTCTGAGTTTAAGGTCACCGGGGCCCACACCCATTTTTCCCGCCGCCTCGGCCAGGTGCAGGGCGTAGGAAGGGGTTCCCACCAGGACGGTGGTGCCGAAATCCTTCATCAGCATTATCTGCTTTTCGGTATTCCCCACCGACGACGGAACTATCGTCACCCCTGCCTTTTCCAGTCCGTAGTGCAGCCCGAAGGCTCCGGTGAAAAGCCCGTAGCCGAAGGTAATCTGGGCCACGTCCTCGTCGGTAACCCCGGCCCGGGTTACAATACGGGCAATGAGCTGCGCCCAGTTTTCCAGGTCATTTTTTGTATAACCCACCACTATGGGCTTCCCGGTTGTCCCGGAAGAGGCGTGCAGCCTGACCACGTCCTTCAGCGGCACGGCAAACAGCCCGTACGGGTAGTTGTCCCTTAAAGCCAGCTTTGTGGTGAAAGGAAATTTCCTTATGTCCTCCAGACACCGCAGGTCATACGGCCGCACCCCATGCCCGTCGAACAGCTCCCTGTAAAAAGGAACACGGTCATAAACAAGGTTAAGAGTATTTTTCAGCCTCTTGAATTGCAAATCTCTCAATTGTTCCCTGCTGATACATTCATGTTGGGGGTCCCAGATCATTTAGTCAACACTTCCTTGCCTTCGATAGAATTAAGGCCACAGATTATGAGATTAATTTTCCGGCGGCCTTTAATTGAAAATCAGTTTTTTTGCCCGGGGAGTGGTCCCCAAAGACCTTCCTTATGTATTCATCCGGGAGCGGTTTGGTAAACAAGGCCACCACAGGCATGACCACAAGCGGAATCAGCATGGCCAGGGACCCGATGGTGGGCATCACACCGGGATTAAGCTTGTAGTACAGCGACATGGCCACGGAGAATACAAGCCCGGCCAGGGCGCCGGCCCAGGCCGACGCGGGGGTGGCGCCCCTCCAGAACAGCCCGTAAATGTATGGGGCCAGGAAAAAGCCCGCCACGGTGCCCCATGACATGGCCATCAGGCTCAGTATAATCTGAGGCTGCGCCAGGGCCAGCACAAGGGACAGTGCTATAAACAACAGGCAGAAAAGTCGCATGGCCGTAGTTCCCTGACGATCACCCATATCCGGCCTTACGGTTTTCAAAAGGTCGATGGTGATGGCCGAACTGCTTACCAGCACCAGGGAGGCAAGCGTGGACATGGACGCCGACAGCACAAGAAGCAGTATAACAGCGGCCCCTATCTCAGGGAGAATGTTGTTGATCAGCGTGGGCATCAACAAGTCCGGAGTCGCCTTTCCGGTGGCCGGATCCAGGGGCAGCTTATCAAAGAACAGCCTTGTCATGGACCCTGGGAAATAAGCCCCGAAAGTGATTACCAGGGCAAAAAATGTAGACACAATCATTGCCGGCTTGATGGTTTTTTCGTCCTTCACCGCGTAAAACTTCTGCACCATCTGGGGCAGTCCCCATGGCCCAAGGCTGGTCAGCACCACCAGAGACACCAGGGGCAGCCACCCCGGGGGTCCAACCGGAGACGCCAGCAATGGATTGATGGAGGCCAGCTTGTTTACCCCGTTTATAATTCCATTCATCTGGGGCGCTCCCAGTATGTAGTACAGGAGCATTCCCACCCCGAAAATCATTATCACGCCCTGAATAACATCGGTAAGGGCCACCGCCCTGTAGCCCCCCATAACAAGATACAGTGCGGTCAAAAGGCACATGAACAGGGCTGCGTATATGTACGGAACACCAAATATCTGATTAAACAGGTAACTTAAACCCATATATACTGAAGCCGAGTAAGGCACAAGAAAAATGAAAATAATCAGTGCGGAAAAAAGCTTCATGTTCCTGCTGCCGTACCTGGCCTCAAGGAACTCCGGCATGGTCATTGTGTTAAGGCGTACGGTCATCTCCCTGGTGCGGCGGGCCAGCACTGCCCAGGCCAAAAGACTTCCCAAAAGGGTGTTTCCCACCACTATCCACAGGCTGGACAGTCCGAAGCCCCAGCCCACCTTCCCGGCGTAACCAATAAAAATAACTGCCGAGAAATATGTGGTGCCGTACGCGAAGGCCGAAAGCCACGGCCCTATGCTCCTCCCTCCCAGGAAGAACTCATTCACGGTACGGGTTTTTTTCATGCTGACGTAACCGCTGTACACCAGCACGCCCACAAAAAAACTCAGCAGCAGGTACTTGACAAACATACCTTCCATCCTCCCGTCCTACAAATATCTTGCTTTAAAAAGGCGGGCCTTACCGGCCCACCCCAGTTTTACTTCAACGTTGTTTTACAGCAATCCTGCAAGAAAATGAAAATTTTTACCCGAATATTAAAGGTTAACCACTGTTTTGGCACGAACCCCATGCCTGCTGACAAAACGGGACATCCTTCTGAAGGCCTCACCCAGGTCTTCCATCGATGCCGCATACGAACAGCGTACGAATCCGTTGCCGCTCGGGCCGAAGGCATTGCCGGGTATGACGGCCACTTTCTCCTCCATCAGCAGCCCCTCGGCAAACTCCTCGGAGGTAAGCCCTGTGACCCTTATGTCCGGGAAGGCGTAGAAAGCCCCCCCCGGCTCAAAACAGGACAGCCCCATATCCTTGAATGCCTGCATTACCAGGTGTCGCCGCCTGTTGTAATGCTGGACCATTTTTTTCATACCATCCCGCCCGTTGGTTAAGGCTTCCAGGGCGGCCATCTGGGCTGTAATGGGAGTGCAGAGCATGCTGTACTGGTGAATCTTGTTCATGGCCCCGATAAAATCAGGATTACCGGCGGCGTAACCTATGCGCCAGCCTGTCATGGCATAAGCCTTGGAAAAACCGTTTAAAAGAATGGTGCGGTCACGCATTCCCG
>JBMOPB010000021.1:0-11719 GCA_049325055.1 Bacillota bacterium | reverse complement strand
TAGGCAAGAACCCCAGGACCTTGAACTTAAGTCCCCAAAATCAGTGGTGGCGTTTTCTCGGTGATGTCGGGGCTTCTGCCGGGGCGGCTTACACCCCTGCCGGCGGCCTGAGGGATTTCAGCTGGGTGCTGCTGCTGTCCCCGCCACTTAAAATGTAATAGCCGGGGCGGTCTGTTAATTCCGGTCAGGGTGGAAAGGAGTTGCCATAAAATGAGCCTGAACGGGGAAAATTCACCTGCAAATACCGGCACAACCCCTCCTGCGGAAGATACCGGCCACCTGGCGGACCTTGCAACAGTGCGGGAGACCCCTTTGGCCGGAGGAGCGGATTTATTGCAAGATTCCGGTATGCGGCCGGAGACCCGGGAGGACCCCAAAGGAGTTCCCGGTTTGCTGGAATTAATCTACGGTATTCTTTTTGACCCTGTGGGTACTTTCAGGCGGACCGCCCAGTCACCTCCACTGGGCCGTTCCATTGTGATATTTTCGCTTGTTAAGATTCTGTCGGTACTTGTTGGGGGATATCTGTCTTCAAGATACATGTTCGGCAGCATTCCAGGATTTGAAGATTTAGGCCTGGATCAGGCGGTAAAGTTTTTAGTGCCCATTGTGGCGGTAATTATGCTGATTTATGAATACATAAAATGGTTTGTCTACAGCTGTATTCTTTATCTCCTGGCAGAGTTGTTCGGGGGACGCGGCCGGGCTGCTGGGGCTTTGACGGTTACCGGGCTGGCGGCCCTTCCTGCTTTGCTTTTTTTGCCGGTGCAGGTGCTGGTGGCGGTTTTTGGCGGCATGGCCATTTCAGGCCCGGTGAATATTTTGATATGGCTTGCGGTGATGATCTGGGGCGCCGTGCTGGTGGTAACAGGATTGAGAGAGACACAGCACATATCCACCGGAAGGGCCGTCATGGTGGCTTTGACTCCTGTCTTGAGCCTGATATTTATTTTTATAATCATAATCATGATCTTGGCGGGGATGGTGGCTCCCCTGGCCCATCTGCTGAAGTAAGCGGTGCTTTGGTCAGTGAGAAAATTGACTGAAAAATAAAAATCTAATATCTGGCATATAAAGGAATTTACACCTGCCTGCCGAATTTCTTCACAGAGGTGTTAGGGGGTGTTCCGATGAATGCTAAAGATTTCAGCCTGCTTATTGTGGATGACCAGCACGGCGTGCGGCGCCTTCTACAGGAAGTGTTTGTCGAAGAGGGCTACCGCGTAAGGACGGCGTCGGGAGGGGAAGATGCGCTTAAAATGATTTCCCAGGATGTCCCGGACCTTGTCCTTTTAGATATCAAAATGCCTGGCATGAGTGGCCTGGAAACATTGGGGGAATTGAGAAAGACCAACGCCGGCCTGCCTGTGATGATGATGACGGCTTATGGAGATCTTGAAGTGGTGAGGCAGGCCAAAAAACTGGGTGTCAAGCATTACATAATAAAGCCCTTTGAACTCAGTGAAGTGAGGCATATGGTTAAGGGGCTCCTTATCGAGGCAGGGCACGATACCGGAAAGGTTCAGGAAATCGGCTAGGTTATGTTAGGATACAAAGGATTTTGATAAATGACGGCGAAATGATCTTTTGGTAAAACAGCAGGCGGTCAAACTAATTACCAAGGCCGGTTCGTAATCACGAAAGGGGGCATAACCGGTGCCTGTGGAAACTGAAAGGATTCTCGCCATGCGCTGTCCCCAGTGCGGCAAACTGGGGTACCACCCTCTTCAGCGGTTTGTCATCAGCCGGGGCAGCGGGCTGGAAATAAAGTGTACGTGCGGGGCGGTCAAATTCCTGATATATACAAAGAACCGGTCCAATTATAAATTGAAAGTTGCCTGCGTTTTTTGTGAGGGTTACCACAACCATTCCCTTTCCGGAAAGCAGATCTGGTCTTCCGGGGGGATCATAGATCTTTGCTGTTTTGACACGGGGCTCGAACTGGGACATATAGGCCGGGATGAGGTAGTCAGAAAGCTTGTCTCAAACCGGGAAAACGACCTGGAAATACTGGTTGACGAATTCGGCAGGGATAAGTTTTTCAACAGCAGCAAGATAATGTATGAGGTTCTGCAGTGCCTCCGCCAGATAGCCGAAAGGGGCATGCTCTATTGCCAGTGCGGAAACCGCCAGATAGAAGTGGAGATTTTTCCCGACCGGCTGGAATTGCAGTGCGGAAGCTGCGGCAGCATTAATATTGTTTATGCTGAAACCGAGGAAGACCTGCAGGTGATCCGGCAGGTTGACGAGATTGAGCTTGTCAAAAACGGTTTCGAGTTTTTGGACAGTCAGGTAAGGGCGGGAAAGAACAAGAAAAAGTCTGAAAATGGGAGAAACAAAAAAACATAAAGATGTTAATCCAGAGATATACTCTTCACCAGAAGGCATAAAAACACTGAAGGGGGGTTGCCCCGGTTTTTGTGGATGTTCGGAGCCGAGTCCCAGATGGAACGGTTTTGGACCATTTTGATCCGGGGGGTAAAATGACTTTTGTTCCGGTTGATACACTTTTGAAAGAAGCCGAGGCCGGCGGTTATGCCGTTGGCGCATTTAACTGCAACAACATGGAAATAGTGCAGGCAATCGCCAGGGCTGCCCAGGCCGAAAGATCTCCGGTTATTATGCAGGCCAGCCAGGGCGCCATAAAGTATGCCGGCATCGGGTTTATCGTGTCCATGGCCAGGGAGGCCGCCGCTTCGGTTGATGTGCCGGTGGCGTTGCACCTGGACCACGGCACCAGTTTTGAACAGATTATGTGGTGCATCAGGTCGGGCTTCAGTTCGGTCATGATTGACGGTTCCAAGAAGCCCCTGGAGGAAAATATCGCCATTACCCGGCAGGTTATAAACTGCTCCTACCCGCTGGGAATTTCCGTTGAAGCGGAACTTGGCAAGATTGGAGGCACCGAGGACGATATCACCGTCTCGGAGAGGGAGGCCATGCTGACGGATCCCGAAGAAGCAAGGTATTTTGTGGAGAAGACCGGGGTTGGATCCCTGGCTGTGGCCATTGGTACTGCTCACGGAAGATACAAGGGTGAGCCCAGACTGGATTTCGACAGGCTGGAGAAGATACGGTCCCTGGTAAAAATACCCATTGTCCTGCACGGTTCCTCCGGGGTTCCCGACGATCAGATTACCGAGGCAATAAAGCTTGGTGTCCGCAAGGTGAATATAGACACCAACATCAGGGAGGCCTTTGTTGACGCCGTAAGACGCGTGGCCGGGGAAAATCCCGATGAGATTGATCCCCGGAAGATACTGGGCCCTGCCAGGGATGCGGCCACTGAGATTATTAGAGAAAAAATAAGGCTTTTCGGAAGTTCCGGAAAGGCATAATTTATAGAATACAGGAGTCAGAATTATAATTTGTGGCATTCTCTGAGGCAAAAAACATTCTGGATTCTGAATTCTGAGTTCCGACCGGAGGGGATTACAATAGAGCTGTTTATTGATTCAGCCAATATAGACGAGATTAAATCTGCTTATGAACTGGGAGTAATCAGTGGGGTTACCACCAACCCTTCCCTCATAGCCCGGGAAGGAAGGGATTTCGGCCAGGTGGTAAGGGAAATAACGTCCATCGTGGACGGTCCAATCAGCGCCGAGGCAGTAAGCACTGATGCCGCCGGAATAATAGCCGAGGCCGGGCAGCTGGCAGCCATTCATCCCAACATAGTGGTCAAGATACCCATGAACGCCGAGGGATTAAAGGCTGTAAAGGTATTGTCCGGCAAGGGGATAAAAACCAACGTAACCCTTGTTTTTTCAGCAAACCAGGCTTTGCTGGCCGCCCTGGCTGGGGCTGCCTACGTAAGCCCCTTTGTGGGAAGGCTGGATGATGTAGGCCAGGACGGGATGGAACTTATAAGAGAGATAATGGAGATATACTCAAATTATTCCATGGAAACCAAGGTGATAGCCGCCAGCATCCGCCACCCGGTTCATGTGACTCAGGCGGCCCTTGCAGGGTCTGATATAGCCACGGTACCTTACAAAGTCATCATGCAAATGCTGGAACACCCCCTGACCGAAATAGGAATAAAGAAGTTTCTTGCCGACTGGCAAAAAGTTCCTGCCAAATAGCTTATCCGGAGCAACATTTGGCAACAATAAAGGTAATAAAAGGATCCGGTTAGAGAGGACATCCTTGTTGTGTTGCGAGAATTGACAGTTAAATATCTCCGGAGGCTTAAAGATACCTATGAAAAGGTAATGGACCTGCCGGATTCCCCCAGAAAAATTGCCCAGGGCGTAGCTCTGGGCACCGCTCTGGAATTTCTCCCAATGCCGTTCATCAGTATTCCAGTTTCATATCTCTTAGCCAGGCTGGTCAGGGTCAACGCGGCTGCCGCGGTCCTTACTGTAATTTTTTTTAAGTGGGCCGTTCCTTTCTTTTTTGCTTTCAACTATTATATAGGAAAAATATTGCTGGGAAGCGCCGATCTGTACTCCTTTGAGAACAGTGTAAGCCTGACCGGCACCGAGGCATGTATTGAGTGGATGAGACACCTTGGATACCCCTTTCTGGTGGGGGCAGCCATAAACTCGGTGCTGGCAGGTGTGGTGACTTATTATGGGGTCAGGGCGTTATTGGAGTGCCGGAGGAAAAAAAGAACCCAAAGGTCGTCAAAGCTTTCCTGCCCGGAGGAAATCCGCTAGCACACAATTTAAAACAGCCCGGCCAGTGCGCCTTCAGCCGTCACCGGAGGCCGGGTTTTAAAGCGAGGGTATGCAATTGAACTACACTGACCTTGAGAACAAGACAATGCAGGAACTATACAAAATAGCAAGGGAAATTGAATTGGCCGGGTACTCAAAGCTGCGCAAAAAAGAGCTGATTTTTGAGATCACCAAAAAGATTACGGAAAAATCAGGGCTTATAATGGCCAGCGGGGTTCTGGAGATTATACACGAGGGGTACGGTTTCCTCAGGCCCTTCAAATACCTTCCCAGCTATGACGACATATACGTTTCGGCCTCCCAGATCAGAAGATTTGACCTGCGGACGGGGGATTTGGTGGAGGGTCAGGTAAGAGGGCCCAAGGACAACGAAAGATACTTCGCACTTTTAAGGGTTGAGAGGGTAAACGGCTTCGACCCTGAGAAGTCGGCGGAGAGACTTCATTTTGACGCTTTCACCCCCCTTTACCCCAATGAGAGGATAAGGCTGGAAACAAGCTCCAGCCGGCATTCCACCCGGATTATAGACCTTATAGCCCCCATAGGAAAAGGGCAGAGAGGCTTGATTGTGGCTCCCCCCAAGGCCGGGAAAACCACGCTCCTCAAAGAAATAGCCTACAGCATAACCAAAAATCATCCGGAAATATATCTGATAGTTTTGCTTATTGACGAGCGCCCCGAGGAAGTTACCGATATAGAGCGGTCGGTGGAGGGAGAGGTCGTCAGCTCAACCTTTGACGAGCCCGCTGAGAACCACGTCAAGGTTGCCGACATGGTTCTGGAAAGGGCAAAGCGCCTGGTTGAGCACCGCTGTCACGTGGTCATACTGCTGGACAGCATAACACGTTTGGCAAGGGCCCACAACCTTGTGGTATCACCCAGCGGCCGGACCTTGAGCGGTGGAGTGGACCCGGCTTCACTGCACCGCCCCAAGCGGTTTTTCGGCGCCGCCCGGAACCTGGAGGAGGGGGGGAGCCTCACCATCCTGGCCACCGCGCTGGTGGAGACCGGAAGCCGCATGGACGACGTTATTTTCGAGGAGTTCAAGGGCACCGGCAACATGGAGTTGATACTGGACAGGAAGCTGGCTGACCGGAGGATATTCCCGGCCATTGACGTTGTCAGATCCGGGACCCGTAAGGAAGAACTGCTGCTTACCAACTTTGAGCTGGACTGGATGTGGCACTTCAGGAAGGCCATAGCCGGTATGGCTCCGGTGGAGGCAATGGAAATGATGTTGGACAGGATTAAGAGGACAAAGAACAATGTTGATCTTATGCAGGCCTTCCGGGAGCTTAGGAGAAATAACGTGATGTAATGGGGATTTACAAAGTAATGTATATAAAAGCCCTGGCGGGCTTTTGTTTTTTCTTTTTTATACTGCATACTTCAAAAGGTTTTAAAAAATAATTAATTGGCAATACTGGTAAGCGGACTGCCTAATAATGTTAACGAGGTGTAATCAGAGGAGATTTAAAATGACAAAAACAAAAAAAATCGTGGCAGTGCTGCTATGTGTTGCTGTTTTAAGCGGAGTAACAGCGGTGAGGGCATCGGCCACCCCGGACGAATGGATTCCGGATAAGAGTCCGTATCTTTCTGCCGGTAAGAACACCGGGGATTTGGAAAACAGACAGGTGACTGAAGGGTACGTGGTCGTAAAAGGAGACACCCTGATGGCCATTGCCGGGAGATTCGGCATTTCCGCGGCTGACCTGGCTGGAGCAAACGGACTGCGCGACGCCAACCTGATCAGGGAGGGCCAGGTGCTTATGGTTCCCGCCAGGGGGGTTCACACGGTGGTCCCCGGCGAAAACCTTTCCATTATCGCTCTGAAAAACGGTGTGTCCGTCAGGGAAATCTCAGAGGCCAACGGCCTTAAAAACGAAGATTTCCTTATGGCCGGCCAGAAACTGGTCATACCCGGAAAACAAAGATCCGGGGGAGCCTTGATGTCGGCCTCGGCTGCCCGGAGCCTGCCCGTGGGTGAAGTGGAATGGCCTGTGGTTGGCTGGGTGAGTTCACCATTCGGCATGAGGGACGGTAAGCACCATGACGGCGTGGATATAGCCGCGGACCATGGAACGCCCATAAAGGCGGCCATGTCGGGCCGTGTTGTATTTGCCGGGCCGAGGGGTTCTTACGGGCTGGCGGTGATACTGGACCACGGGGACGGGCTATGCACCCTTTATGCTCACTCATCAAAAATTCTTGTAACAGAGGGTGAGTGGGTAAACAAGGGACAGGTCATCGCCCTGGTGGGCAACACCGGTAGATCCTTTGGGCCCCACCTGCACATGGAAATGATGATCAACGGTGTGCCTTACGACCCGATGTTGTGCTTTAACAGGGTCAGGGCCTGATAAAAAATCAAGGCAGTCGCATATTCTTTGAAAACAAGCAATATCAATAAAAAACCGGAGCCCGCTTTGCAAAAAAGAGCGGGCTTTGGCTTTTTCCTGGCTTTTCGGCCAAATTTGCATATAAAAATTGGATTTGCTGAAAGGGAATGGCGAAAAATATGTCGTATTTTATAAAACGTATCACAATGATCGCTAAAATCGACATTGTCTTTAAAAAGGAAGATAGCCAATGTCTACCAGTGTAAATATTCTGGATATTCTGCCCCTGCCGGCTTTTATTGTTCAGGACGGCCATTTTCGGTGGGCAAACAAAAAAATGCTCCAATTGGCCGGGTTAACGCCGGAGAAGTTGGCTGAAACCCCTTTTACCCTTTTTATTCATCCCGATGAGCGGGATATGATATTAAACAACGCTTTGCGGCGCCTTAAGGGGGAAGACGTGCCGGAATCATACCGGTTTCGGGCAGTCAGCAGCACAGGTGAAGACATTTGTGTGAAGGGTTTTTTTTCCAGATTTCAGTACAACGGGAGTCCGGCTATACTGGTTCAGATAATAAACATAACCCGGCCGGAGAGAGTTAAGCAAGAGCTTGATTTACATAAGGCTTATTTCCAGCAGCTTTTCGAAAACTCCCCCCAGGCTATAGTGATACTGGACAATACGGACAGGGTTGTAAAAGTGAACAGGGGGTTTGAAAAGCTCTTTCAGTATTCCAACGATGAAATAAAGGGGCTGTTGATAAACGGTATAATTGTTCCGGATCACCTTGACGATGAGGCGTCAAGACTTTCCAGGACAGTGGTGGGCCGGGAGCCGATAGTGGTGGAGACCGCAAGAAAACGTAAGGACGGGAGCCTGGTTTATGTTTCGGCCTTTGGCTTTCCTATCGTGCTGAGCGACAGTAAGGTGGGGTTTTTTGCAATTTACACTGATATTACTGAACGGAGGCTGGCACAGGAAAAACTGCGGGAGAGCGAGCAAAAATACAGGCTGGTTTTTGAAAACGCTCCCTTTGGGATATTGCATTTTGATAAAAATGGAGTCATTACCGCTGTGAACGACAATTTCGTGTCGATAATAGGATCTTCAGCTGAGAACCTTATTGGGCTTAATGCGCTGAATCTGCCCGATGAGCGGATAGTTGACGGGATAAGGAAAGCGCTTTCCGGCGGTTTGGGCCAATTCGAGGGTTATTACCGTTCATACGCTGCCGGTAAGGTAACCCCTGTCAAAGTTGACTTTGCGCCAGTGGTCATGAATGACGGTTCCGTGTCGGGCGGTATTGGAATAGTGGAGGACATCACGGAACGCATGAAGGCGAAGGATCAGCTGCAGGACATTATCGAATTCCTTCCCGACCCTACATTTGTAATTGACAGGAATGGAATAGTGATTGCCTGGAACCGGGCTATAGAGGAAATGTCAGGTGCTTCCAAGGAGGAAATGATAGGCCAGGGCGACCATGCTTATACCCTTCCCTTTTACGGAGTGCGGAGGCCGGCACTGATCGACTTTGTTTTTTCGGACGGCAACAAGGTCGGCCACTATTACGAGAATGTTCAGATAAAGGGTGACACCCTTTTTGCTGAAGGATATGTTCCGCTTCCAAACATGGAGAGAGGGGCATATATCTGGATTAAGGCTTCGCCGCTTTATGACAGGGACGGCAACCTGGTGGGGGCCGTTGAATCCATACGGGACATAACCGATCGCAAAAAAATGGAGGAGCAGCTAAAATACCTAAGCCTGTACGACCCGCTGACGGGGCTTTACAACCGGGCTTACTTCGAAGAGGAGATACGCCGCCTTGAGGGGGGGCGCCATGTCCCTATCGGCATTATTTTATGTGATGTGGATGGTTTAAAACTGGTTAATGACACCCTGGGCCACGGCGCGGGAGACGCCCTGCTGGTTGCCGCGGCCAATGTTTCCAGGGAGTCCTTTCGATCCGGTGACATGGTGGCCCGGATCGGGGGGGATGAATTTGCGGTGCTTCTTCCCGACACCGACGGTGTCAGCGTGGAAAGAGCCTGCCAGAGGCTGCGGGATAATGTGAAAAAATATAACGAGTTCCATCCCGATCTTCCCTTAAGCCTGTCAGTGGGCTTTGCAGCCAGTAACGACCCGTCGGTGAAACTCGGCAGCCTGTTTAAGGAAGCCGACAACAACATGTACCGGGAAAAGCTGCACCACAGCCAGAGCGTCCGCAGCGCCATTGTACAGACCCTTTTGAAAGCCCTGGAGGCCCGTGACTTTATAACCGAGGGTCACGCCGACCGCATACAGGACCTTGTGGCTGACATGGCTGCGTCCATCGGACTGTCCGAGCGGAATGCCACCGACCTTCGCCTGTTGGCCCAGTTCCATGATATAGGGAAAGTTGGCATACCGGACCGCTTGCTTTTTAAGCCGGGATCATTGACTGATGAGGAGTTCAACGAGATGAAGCGGCACAGCGAGATAGGCTACAGGATAGCTCAGTCGGCGCCGGACCTGGTTCCCATATCGGACTGGATATTAAAGCATCACGAGTGGTGGAACGGCAATGGTTACCCGCTGGGGCTGAAGGGAGAAGAAATACCGCTGGAATGCCGCATACTTTCAATTGCCGACGCCTATGACGCCATGACCAGCGATCGTCCCTACCGCAAGGCCATGACCAGGGAACAGGCCGTCTCCGAATTGAAAAGGTGCGCCGGCATGCAATTTGACCCGGCCCTGGTTGAAATGTTTATTGGTATACTGGAAAAGGAAGTTAGTTGAGAACCACGAAGCTATAAAAGGAGATAAGCTTAAGCCGGTAGATTAGCCGGCTTTTATTGTGCTGCACTTTACGGCATGTAGGTCTGGATTCTGACTTCTGTATTCTCTTGTTTATAAATCATCATCGTGTTATTATTTTGTTTGCCATTTGGAGGGGATTTTATATTGCGTTTACTGTACGCCGATGCAGACGGCAACTTATACGACCACCCCACCCTGCGGGCGGCGGGAAGAACTGGTGACCGTTACTGCGATCCGGCCCCGGAAGATCTTATTGAAATGCCGGCCGGTGCTTCCCTGGTTCTTATACCGGGCGGCCACCCGGTGGGAATTACGGCAAGGGGACGTTTTTCCCTGGTGGAAAGGGAATACAGGGGCGAGGGCCCTGCTTTTGCGGTGGGGGCGCTGCTGCCGCAGGGTTACACAAGGACGCTGCTGCCGGCATACCGGAGGCGCAAGGGAGACCGTCCCCTTCCACTGCTGGGGTACGCAGCCGCTGCCTGGCGAAGGGGGAAGGTATATGTGGCCGCAGTAAAAACCGACAGTCCGGAGCGCTGGGACCCCAAGCATTACAATACCCCGGACCTGCCTTCACTGGTGGAAGGATTAAAAGGTGAAATGCCCGCAAACCGGATTGTGCGGCAGCTTGCGGGGTGCGCCCTAGAGTACGCCTGTTTCACCGCCCAAAATATATTTTACGGCCGGTGGGAGGGGGGTATCCCGGTATCGACATCCTGCAACGCCAGATGCCTGGGGTGTATCTCTCTGCAGCCCGCCGAGTGCTGCCCGGCCCCCCAGTCGAGGATAACTTTCACCCCGTCGGTGAACGAGGTGGCGGAACTGTGCTACAGGCACCTGGCGGTTTCCGGCGGGGACATTATCAGTTTCGGGCAGGGATGCGAGGGAGAGCCCACAATGGCCGCCGGCCTTATTAAGGAAGCATTGAAGCTTATAAGGCGTAAAACCCTTCGCGGCACAATAAATATGAATACCAACGCCGGAAACACCCCGGCTATAGAGACCCTTTGCGGGGCCGGGCTGGATTCCATCAGGGTCAGCCTGATAAGTGGCAGGGAGGAGATTTATAACCGCTACTACCGGCCCCGGGGATATGGGCTGGATGATGTGAGGGAATCGCTGAAGAGAGCGGGGCGGATGGGAGTGTATGCTTCGCTGAACCTGCTTGTGTACCCGGGCCTTACCGACCGGGAGGAGGAGTCAGAGGCACTGGCGGCCCTTATCCGGGAAACAGGCGTTAGACTGGTACAGCTAAGAAATTTGAACATAGACCCGGACTTTCTTTTTGAGAATACTCCCCCGGCCGAAGGTGATATAATCGGAATAACGGGACTCATCAGCAGGCTGAAAACAATTCCGGGGCTGGAGGTGGGCAATTTCAGCCGCCCGTTGAGATAATAGGTTGAGATAATATTGTAAAATTCTTGCGGCTCCAGGTGCTGTGTGGTATAATTTTATGGTGTGTACACTATGACAATTCGACCATACGTCGGGTTTATAATTTTAACTATGTAAAAGGGGAAGAGGTGAACCCATTGAAAGAAGGAATCCATCCCAAATATCAGCCGGCTAAAGTAACCTGCGTTTGCGGAGAAACATTTGAGACGGGATCGACACGCAAGGAACTAAAAGTTGAGATTTGCTCCAAGTGCCACCCGTTTTATACCGGATCCCAGCGGCAGGTGGAAGTGGGTGGAAGGGCCGACAAGTTCCGCAAAAAATACGGCCTGAAATAGTGAATCCGGCAGAGCCCTGGGCTCTGCCATTTGTTCATCCGCTTTAGCGAGTTCGAAACGGAGTTTCGAACATAAAACCACCCGTTACACGGGTGGAGACAAAAACTTATAGAAAAAAAAATTCTCCTTCCGCTATAATGATGATTGTTCAAGCCA
>JBMOPB010000020.1:0-11889 GCA_049325055.1 Bacillota bacterium | reverse complement strand
TAGCAATACTCCCGGTACGCGATGGTACTTTGAAACGGATTACTGGCTAAAAAGCTGCGCTGCATTTCTGCCTTTTCGGGATCTTTATCCAGGTTTTTGATCTCAGTTTTCCTTAGGATCTTGACAAAGGTATTGGTGACCACGGCCCTTTCAGGAGGAGAGAACAGCACAGCCTTATCCTTTATCCACTCAAACACCTGCCGGCCCAGGTTTATACTCTCAGCCCTGATGGCCGCATCCACCATCGCCACTTTAAATGCATAGGGGGTGGGTACCAGCAGGGTTTTACCCCCCGAGCTGGTGGCATGGGTCATCCGCAAAGAAAAAAGAGTGGTGGGCTGGTATTCCAGTATGAGCCACTTTGCCATTACTCACACCCCGCAGGGCTGAATGCACGTGATTAGTTTTTCCATTATACGGGCAAAACCGGACAGCGAATCAAAATTATACAGGGTTATAGTTCCGCCCTTGAGACTATTGAGGGTATTAGCCACACCCTCAACTTCCTTCTGGAAATCCTCATTCAGCGCACTGGCCTGGGGAGCGGGATAAGTGGAGCTGCTGCAGGACACGCAGCCTTCAAAGGCCAGAATATGCGGGCACTGGGTATTCCTCTGGGCGCCGCCTGGTTTGATGAAGGTGAAGAGCACGCTTTTCAGCAGGGCCTTAAGCCTACTGGTCCGGTCACCGGCGTCCAAAACGTATTCGAGGCTGATGTCGTTCTTTCCAATCCGGTAAAGGTCCAGGTTAAGCACCACAGCGTACTGCCCCGAAGACCCCGGGCGGTGAAAAATGTTCTGGCCGAGGTTGGCGCCTTCCCCGGACCCTGTACCTCTGCCTTCAGGCACGTATTTCACGTGAAAATAAGCTTCCGTCCTGGTGGACTCGGGACGGCCGATCACCCAGCCGAATTCAACCGCCGATTTACGCCCGATGGATCTACTCTTTTTGCCGATTCCCCTGGTAATCAGGATGCCTTCGGCATCGTCAAGCAGGCAGCGGTTAATTGCCCCGCTCAGGATATCCGCGTCATCCACCCCCTCCGGAAAAGATGAAGCAAATTCATCATCTCCGCTTATCCGGTTGGCGTCAAACCTGCTGCACGGGCCGCAAAGGGGCAGTCCCTCCTCCTTTGCCAGGTTATACAGGTGCTCGGCCTGTATGTGTTTGAACATATCCCCGGAAACCGCGTTTACGGCATGTATTTTTCCGCCCTTGTCCACCACCTGCACCTGACGGGTCATCAAGTGGTTGCCTTCCGTGCCTTCATTGTTGAGGGAGTGCATTTCCATGGTCAGGAGCCCCGAAACAGCTATCGAGTACAGCTTCATTATTCTTCCTCCTTGACTTTACTTTCTTCCCTGGCGTAACCGTAGGCCAGCAACAGCATTCCCACCAGTTCGCTGCCATATTTCTCGTTGTCAATCAGGCCGATCACCTCGTTTAAGTCCCTGTCCGTTATGCTTTTGCGCCTTTCCTTATACTGTTCCGGTTTTTTTGCGGCAAGTTCGGCGTGCCTCGCGTTTTCGGCATTATACTGCTGGACGAAGTCGCTTAAGACAACAACAAACTGCTCGGGATATTTCACTTTTCTTTTCCATTCCTGGGCCAGGCCGTAATGAATGTCAAACTTCATAGTACCATCTTTTTCTTTTTCTTTGGCCTTGCTGAACTGGGCACTGACCGTGGCCCTCCGGATGGCTCTGGCAATATTCAGAAAGCCTTCGTTTTCAATGATTTCCTTTAGGCCATAACTCATAAACAACCTCCTTAAATTGGGTATACTGAACTGTTCCACCCATTCGTTCCGGGCCAGCCGCCTCACGATAAACGTCCCGTAATCCGCGGAAAAACTCAGGAAGTCCCAGTGGCTGCCGCTGGATATGAAATCCCGGTAGCCCTGCAGGAGCGGCACGGGGTCTGAAATTTTTTCATTTGAGATGCTTTCATTAATAAGTATACGAACACACCTTTTATGTTCAGCCAATATATCCAGCCACGCCTCCGCATCTTCCCGGCTTAGGACGGGAAACCAGCCCGGCAAGCCGAGGAATGAAACGCTCATCGTAGCCTTTCCGAAAGCACTCATTTTTTTAAAGAGCACAGACTTAATGCCTCGAATTATCTGGTTTGGCCTGCGCCTTAATAAAGCCAGGCCTTGCCTGCCCTGGAAAAAATCCGATTTACTGATCAAAATCTCCGCCAGAGAAAGCGCCGCCATTATTTCCAGGTGGAGTGCTTCACCCCCCAAGGGAATTTTAACAAAATCCCCACGTACCTCCTTCAGTCGAGCCAGGCTTATCTCCCCGGGGTCGAGCACCAGGACTTTTGTGTCATCACCCACCTTATAGCTGCACATTACTTTGTACATGGCCCTGTACTTCATCCACTCATCGAACCAGTCCACCAGGCGGTCAGACAAACTTCCCGGACCGGTCCCGTCCGGTTTTGGCCGGTGCACGCCTTTACCCGAAACGGGACTAAAAAACTGCAGGTTAGAAACTTTGAGTTTCTTATCCTGCTCTGTTTCATTGGCGGTGAGCTTCTTGACGACCGCTTCGGCTAAGCTCTTTTTTTCCAGCAACGACAATATAAGTTTGTTATAGCTGTTAGAAGGCCCCCGTAAGTCATTAAAATCCTTCAATAACTGAAGGTCGGGATGCGGCTCCCGGGGCATTTCCTCCATCTCGACCGGGATACTCTTCTTTCTCCCGGATGATTTTACCGCCTGGCTGAATTTCTTAAACCTGTCTCCTTTTTCCTTCTCGGCTTCGTAATCAATGACTTCCACCCCTGCCGGCGCTTCGTCCGTTTTTTTGAATTTAATGTAAGGATAGTCCGGCATCAATCTTGCACTTTTTGCCTTTTCCGGATCAACAGGAGGATTTACGGTAAGGCAGTACGCGTCGCCCTGGTCCACGATCTGCACCTCCCGGGCCGAATAACCATCGCCCGGCAAAGTGGCAAAGAGGTCTGCGATGCCCACCGCCACCAGGGTGTCGGCATAGGTCTGGGTGGTCTTTGGAACCCGGTATTTCTCTATCACTGGTATCACCCTTTTTTTGCTAGTCTGCGGTTACCCGCTGGGACGCCTGGTCGGCAAGCCGCAGGAGGCGGACCACCATCCAGTACAGGGGCAGGTGCTTCACACCCCCCCTGCTTGGTTTTAGCAAGTAATCCTCAACGAAAAATCTGATGTTTTCTTTATCGGGTCTGTCTTTTAAGGGCATAGCGTCCAGTCCCAACTGGTTTAATATGCCGGCAACATACTGCCAGGCCCCGCTCACCAGGGAAAAATCACTTAAGCTCACCGCCCCCGCATGGTGGTGTCGGGCAATGGCGGTCCAGCAAGCGGCGGATATTTGCTCGGTTTCCCTTGAACCGACCAGGTTCCCCACCAGGGTATACATACCTTCCGCCAGGCAAAAGGATCCTTCCACGGAGTGGTTTCCCCTGTCATAGCCCGGCTTGCGCAACTCATCCACCAAGTGCCGGTGTTCTTCCCAATCAAAGGTGGAATGGGCCAGGGGTTCTCCGCGCAAGTAAAGGGGGTGGGAGGGGTCAACCAGTCCCTGCCGGTTACGGATGCCCTTCTGCCATTTCACCGACAACTTGCCCACATCGTGGAGCGCCAGGGTAACGTCTATGATCTTTCCTAGCGCTTCGGGGGCGCAGCGCAAAAAAGAGGACATCCTTGCCAGGCCCACGCGGTGACGGGCCTGAAGCGACCGGCCTTCCTTTACCACCGCCATTGAGTGGTTCCGGAAGGATTCACACCTGTATTTCGGCCTGAACACCACCGGGATACGAGAAGAGGGGTGGTCCACCGGTCCGCCGGCCCTGCCGGTCTCCAATCCCAGCTCTTCGGTATAAGAGACGGCGTTTGGGTGAAGGCAGATGATCCAGCCGGCAGCAATCAGATCCCGAACTGAATCAACCCTGATCCAGGTAAAGCCGGTTTCCTCTTCACCTGAAGCGCCAATGGGGATTTTGGCCACCCACGGTCCAGTCTGGCTGTCAAATACGGCCTGCAGGGACCAGAGGGCCACCCTGGGCAACGGCAGGTATTCCCGGGGCTTATACAAGTCAACGTTTTCAGGCTGATCACTGATTAAAACACTGACCGAGTCGGCGTCCCTGATCAATTCCGCAGCATATGACCTGGCCCCGGGAGAAACCGCCTGTTCCACCACACTGTTCACTTTATGGTGCCGGCCACCAAGTCCGCTTATCACCCGGCCGATACTTTCAATTTCACTTTTCTCCATTACCTCGTCAACAAGGGACTGCTCTTTGATAAAGTCCATCTTTACCGGGGGCCCTGCCACCTCTAACCTGGTCAGGCTAACAATTTCGGCCTGATCGCGGTAAGGCCCCATCCTGGGCCGTCCCCTGTCATCCACCGGCAATTCGTAGATCCAAACCGAACCCCGGCCCCTTTCACCTCCGTACCGGGCGCAGCGTCCGGCCCTCTGCACCAGGGAGTTGGCCGGCGCCAGTTCGGTGTGCAGGTTTTCGGCGCTGATGTCCACACCCGCTTCCACAGCCTGGGTTGCCACCAGTATGACATCGTTATGCCGGGCATGTGGTCCGAAATAATATGGCAGCTCTCTTTCCACCCGGTTTCTGTCTCTTTTAAAAAACCTGCTGTGCAAAAGAAACAACCTGGTGTTTAATCCGCGCCGGCCGATTTCTTCTTTGACCGAACGGTAGATTTCCTGGGACCGGGCCACCGAGTTGCATATAACGATGGACCTCCCTCCGCCGTGAAATTTGAGAACACTTTCCGCGCCCAGGGGTTTGTCCACCCAGACATAGGATTTGTCCTTGTCTTTCTGACTGGGTATAAGCTGCAGTTCTTTTTCTTCAACCCTTTCCACCACAGCTTTCAACTCGTCCCTCAGCAGGGATATGGCTTTATTTGACAAGGTGGCGGTCATCAAAACAAACTGTGAGAAACCATTAAGCCGCCCGCACATTTCCATAACGGTGCCCAGTGATCGCTCCGGCTCCAGAAGGTGAATCTCATCCATCACCACCAGGCTGCCCACCAAGGCGCCGGCATTAATATTGGCCAGCTTGTCCGGAAGAGACACGGGAATATTAAGGTACCCGGAAAGTAATTGATCAATGGTTGTGAAGACTATTTCCCCCAGAAAAAAGGGGTCCTCTTTTCTCTCTCCGGTCTGAATGGTTATGCGTATTTCATCCTGACCTTCATCTCCCGCTCCCACAGGGCTAAAAGGGTCGGTTACCACCCTCCAGCCGCCACGATGGCAGCTTTCCACCGTGGACTCGTACAGGCTGGTAGCCAGGGTTCTCATGGGCAGCGCGTATATAATCCGGTCGGCAATGGCCCGGCCTGTTTTTTTTGAATACAGGTAAGGCAGCAAAGCGGCCCAGGTCTTCCCGGCCCCGGTGGGAGCGCAAATAATAATGTTCCCTCCGTTTAAAATTTCTTCGGAAGCCCGTTCTTGATAAGGGTACAATTTCGCCTCCGACCGGCCGACCAGCTTCTTAAAGAGCTGTTCCACTGTCTTTTCTGCCACCGGCATACCTCCCCGCCATCTCCCCCAGCTCCCGCCGCATTTCATCCCTTAATTCCGGAGGCTCCAATACCTCGGCTGCCGGACCCCAGCCCAGTATCCATTTTTTGACCTCCCAGGCGCCCTCCACCTCGGCCCTGAATATTACCACCCCGTCCGGTAGGTGTTCCAGCCTCTGGGTGGGGTGCCACTGGCCCTCGCTGATTAGGCGGCTTACCGGGGGGTGGAATTTGACGGCCAGTTCCACCGCCACCCCTTTACCGATCCTCCAGCTTTTGCCCAGGTATTCCCGGATGCTGAAGTCCTCAGGCGGGCTAAACTTTTCCCCATTTGGAGAAATGCCGGCTATACGGTCGATACGGAAAATTCTTGTCTCTTTCCGGGTATGGCAGTACCCCACCAGGTACCAGAACCCATCCCGGAATAGCACGTGATAGGGGTCCACCAGCCGCTCGGAAGTATACTGGCTGTTATAGGATTGATAAACCATGGCCAACCGGCTGTTATTCAATATGGCATCGTTGATAACGTTGAATGTTTCTCCCCATGGTTCATAGTCGCGCAGTCCTGTGACCATCAGGCTGATATTGGGCTCCAGGCTATCCAAAAAATAATTATCCTTTTGGCTTACCACCCCTGAGATCTTTTCCATGGCACTCTGAAGGCTGTCCCGGTAGGGAAATCCTTCCTGTTCAAGAAGCACCCTGGCCGCCACGATGAGCGACAGGGCCTCGGGACCGGTAAAAGTAAGGGATTTGAGGTGATAGCCCCCCCTGGTGGCAAAACCTCCAGCCGCTCCCCTCGACGAGTTGATGGAAAAGCCGATCCTGCGAAGCTGTTCCAAGTCACGCTGTATGGTGCGCCGGCTGGTTCCAAAAAATGAGGCCAGTTCACTGCACTGAATGCCTGGCCTCCGCTGAATCATATACAAAAGGTTTATAATTCTTTCACTCTTTCTGAGATCCGTAAACACTCACCCCAATACGCTTACAATAATTGTAATTAAAGATCACATAAAACGCCAGCTTTCCGGCGACAACACGCTGTCATATTAAATACAAGTCCCAACAATTTCGTACCTCCCCATCCCGAACACCGTCCCCTTACCCACATGTGTCAGCTCGCCCAGTTTGAGCAAGGGCATGAAGGCCGCCACCGGGCCGTTGTATGTTACCCGGCCCACCAGGCCTCCAAGGTTCATTTTGTTATCCTGGCGGGATGAATAGCGCTCCCAATCAACCCACCGGGTCTCGTCCCCGGATATGCTCACTTGTTTAGCCTGCTCTATAAGCCCGGCAAAGTCCAGGTCCAGTTCCCAGCCGTGATGGAAGTAAGCAAGGGAGGAAAGCCTCCTCAAAAGGCTGCGTATCAAAATATGAAATTCCGGCCGGCGGGCGAAATTTTCCTCGTACTTGACCCTGGTCATGGTCTGAAATTCCAGGGTGATCCTGCCGCTGCCGGATGCTTTATCAAAAGATTGCAATTCACTAATAATATCGCTCCGCATTGCTTTTCCGACATTCCTGACCAATTGGTCCTCGTGTCGGTATACCACCCCGGTCTCACCACTGACCGGGTTCACAGCCCTTATCTCGGCCAACCGGTATTTTTTTCTCATACGGCCTATACCCAATTCCCCCAACTCCCGGAAAGCCACGATGAAGTATGGAAGGTAGCTGACAGCCTTTCCGAACAATATCAGGTTGAAGATTATTCTCTCCCCCGGGCCGTACTCCGTCCTCGTCTCAAGGGGAGGCTCCAGGACGAACGGGCGGGGGACGCTCTCGTAATTCCTCAACGCTTCCGATCCCGGCGGAGGTGAGGTCTCAAACACATAGGCGTAGGGGCAGCCAGCCCTGAGAAGGCAGGACGGACATTCCAGCCCTCTTTGCGAGCAGGCGATGCGCCTGAAGGCGCTGCCGAAACCGCCCCTCAAAGTGGAGCCCTTGTACGGCGGAAGGAAAAGCCCGCCGTACCCGGCTTCAATATCTATTTCGTACTTGGAAACCATGAAAATATTTGTCATTGTCGACTCACCTTATGTACGCAATATATCTGTTAACTGTAAAAACAAATAATGTATATTATAGTATTCTCCCCTGCTTTACCATTTCCTACCACATGACCGGTTTTTTAAGAAAAATGTGTTTTTATGAAATACAGGTTAAATGGGCACCTGGTAGTATAATTGAATACATACTGGAACTGAAGGAAAAGCCCGTCGCCGCTGAAGAAATACTGGCCAAAACGTGCGGGAAATACGGAATCAATATATCAAACCCCGGCCAGCAATGCCTTATGGACCTTACCATTATGGCATAGATAAGCTACCTGCTGAACAAAAACCAACTGACGGCTGTTTATGAAAAGAACAGGCAGTTCTTTGTACGGGCAGGATAAGGACATTCTACAGGAAATAAATGCAATGGCCGCTCCGTGCCAGTATTTAAAACCGGTGGATTCAACCCCTTTTTATAAAGTCTCATGTTATCTATCATTTTTCGGGATATTGACCCAACTTTTTCACTTTGGTATTCTTAAACTAGACTGAATATCACTTTCTAGGAAATGAATTGATTAATGGACGCGCCTTTGCCACCCGTCCCAACATTATATACAATATAATACCAATTCCATCAAAACAGTTTGCATATTGATAATATTATTTGTAAAAAACACCTCCAGGGGATCCAGAATTAAATAATAGTTAAAACAGGAGGGGTTTTATGGAAAAATTATTTGCTGAATTTTGTGAAATGTTCAACCTGATTTTCCAAAATATTCCTGTACCAATGATTCTTGTTGACAAAAATGGAGACATAAAAGCAATCAATTGGGCATACCGAGATTTCTTAAAGCTCTCTGATGTTGATGATATACATAAAAACATTGTTGATTTTATTCCTAATAGCCGGGCACCCATTGTTTTACAAACAGGAAAACCGGAAATCGCACAAAAGATGACCTATTTACATGGGCAGGAAGCAATAGTTCATCGTATACCTTTAATTAACAATGGAAAAGTATATGGATTGTTTGGAATGGTTTTATTTAAAAATATGCTGGAATTGGAAAAGCTTTTAGAACAGAATATTTTGATACAAAAAGAGCTTGATTATTATAAAAACCAGCTGAAAAAATATTACAGCACCAAATACAGTATTAATAATATAATTGGCTCTAGCAAAATTATGGTTGAGCTAATCGAAAATATAAGACGTGTTTCCCATCTCAGATCCAATGTTTTAATAACAGGAGAAAGTGGAGTCGGCAAAGAGCTATGTGCTCATGCAATTCACAGCGAAGGGACAAGGAAGGATTTTCCTTTCGTTAGGGTAAATTGTACAGCAATCCCGGAATCACTTATAGAAGCTGAATTGTTTGGTTATGAGGAAGGAGCATTTACAGATGCAAAGAAAGGCGGGTATATTGGAAAGTTTGAACAGGCCCACAGGGGAACTGTTTTTCTTGATGAAATTGGTGATATGCCATTAAGAATGCAAGCCAAGCTTCTTAGAGTTATACAGGAGAAAGAGATCGAGAGAATTGGCGGAAACAAATTAATATCTGTTGACGTCCGCATCATTGCAGCCACAAACTGTAATTTGGAGGAAAAGATAAAAAATGGCTCTTTCCGCCAAGACCTTTATTACCGCCTGAATGTACTATCCATTAAGGTTCCGGCGTTAAGAGAACACATCGAAGACATACCTTTACTAATAAACCACTTTTTGAGCGAGCTGCATTCAGAAACTAGTTTTTTCAAAAAAATAAGCAATCAAGCCATTAAAATTCTACAAAAATATCAGTGGCCGGGAAATGTTAGAGAACTTCGTAATGTTCTTGAAAAAATCGTTTGTAATATTGAAGAAGACATTATTCAGCCCAAACATTTGGCCTCTTATATACTTGACACAGAACCAAAAGGTCTTTCATATTCCACAAATATAAATGAGGATGGTGTTGGGCTGGAGGAAATAATTAATGAATCCGAAAAAACTGCTATCATCAATGCATTAAAGGAAACTTCTTGCAACTGCTCTAAAGCTGCTCAACTGTTAAACATTCATCGTTCAAAGTTATATCGGAAACTCAAAAAATATAATATTAACCTAGATAATTATACTAAATAAGTGCAAGGTAAAAAAGAGGGAAACATTTTTTAATTATATATCTCCCTCTATAGTTTTCTTAACCATTAAAAATATACTGCTACTTTAAAACTGCAGTTCCAATATATTTTTGTATAAGTCAAGGGCTTCAGGGTTAGCCAGCGCATCTCTGTTTTCCACCGGCTCATTGTGTATTATGTTTCGTACCGCCAGTTCCACTTTCTTACCACTTATGGTATAAGGAATATCATCTACGGCGATTATTTTCGCGGGTACGTGCCGCGGCGTGGTGTTTACACGTATGGTGGTCTTGATTTTCTTTAACAGTTCATCACTGAGTTCTATGCCCTCCGCCAGCTTTACGAATAATATGACCCGTACATCGTTATCCCAGTTCTGTCCCACCACCAGGCTGTCTTTGATTTCCTCCAGCGATTCCACCTGCCGGTAAATTTCGGCTGTTCCGATGCGAACACCCCCTGGGTTGAGGGTCGCGTCCGAACGCCCATATATGATGACTCCGCCTGTACCGGTAATTTCTATAAAGTCACCATGATGCCATATATTTGGGTAAACGTTAAAATAAGCCTTTTTAAACCTGGTTTTATCTTTGTCGTTCCAGAAGTAAATGGGCATGGACGGAAATGTTAATGTACAGACCAGCTCACCTTTCTTGTTAGTTACCGGATTGCCCTGAAAATCAAAAGCCTGCACCTTCATTCCCAGTCCCCGGCACTGCAGTTCTCCGGCATATACAGGCCCCATCGGGTTTCCTAAAGCAAAACATGAGATGATGTCAGTTCCACCGGAAATGGAGGACAGGCAAACGTCTTTCTTTATGTCACGGTAAACGTATTCAAAACTATCCACTGACAGGGGAGAGCCTGTGGACAGGATGGCCTTAAGCGGAGCCAAGTCAAATTTTTCACCGGGTTTCACGCCCTCCTTTTCTATAGCTGCCAGATACTTGGCACTGGTGCCGAATACCGTAATCTTCTCATCCTGGGCGATTTTGAAAAGCGTTTCAGGGCCGGGATAAAACGGTGACCCGTCATAAAGAAGCAATGTCGCCCCAACAGCCAGGGAGCTGACCAACCAGTTCCACATCATCCAACCGCAGGTGGTATAGTAAAAGATGGTATCATCTCGCTTAAGATCGGTATGCAGTATCAGTTCCTTTAAGTGCTGGATCAATGTTCCCCCGGCGCCGTGCACAATACACTTCGGCACCCCGGTTGTTCCAGATGAATACATGATATACAGGGGATGGTTGAAAGGTAGCTGCTCAAATTCAATCTCCAGTGTGCTTTCCGGTGACAAAAAGTCAGAAAATAAAACAGCTTTTGTAATCCCAGATATATCAGGGTTTGAATCAGTATAGGGCACCACCACAACTTTTTCCACCGAAGGTATTTGCTCCAGTATATCGGCCACCCGGTTCAGGCAGTCATGCTTCTTACCGTTGTAGTAATAGCCATTGGCAGTAAACAAAACCCTTGGTTGAATTTGTCCAAACCGGTCCACAACTCCCTTTATACCAAAATCAGGTGAGCAGGAGGACCAGATGGCGCCAATGCTGGTTGTTGCCAGCATTCCAATTATTGTTTCGGGCATATTGGGCATAAAACCAGCAACGCGGTCGCCTGCACGGATCCCCGTGTCCCGCATGGTACGGGAAAGGCGCGCTACCCGGTCGTAAAGCCCGGCATAAGTCAGGCGCACCGGTTCCTGCCCTTCGCCGATAAACACCAGGGCCTCCCGGTTATCACGGTATCTCAGCAGGTTCTCGGCAAAATTCAACCGCGCCTCTGGAAACCACTGTGATTCAATCATATCCTCCTGATTGACGACAATATTTTCGTACATGCGGGATACCTTAATGCCACAGAATTCCCAGACTGAAACCCAGAAATCGGCAGGGTTGTTTATTGACCAGTTATACAGTTCATTGTAATCAGATATATTAATAATACCCTTTTCATTTAAAAATCTTATGTATTTAAACATGTTGGTATTTTTTTTCTTTTCACTGGAAGGCTTCCATAATAATTTTTGCATTTCCTCTTACCCCTAACTTTTTTAGATTATCATTTTAATCTAAAACCCGGTGGCTTCCTTGGGAATGCGCCCGGTCCTTATGCACTCGCTCCTCAGCCGGCGGCCAACAATTTTTTCCACCATTCTCCCTATTTCAAGCACCCTGTCCACGTCCACACCGGTATCAATGCCCA
>JBMOPB010000019.1:0-11953 GCA_049325055.1 Bacillota bacterium | reverse complement strand
AAGGAATAACACCTCTTCAGTTTATCGAACCTCGAACTTCAAACCTCGAACTTCGAGTAGCGCCTCGGCGATCAGAATGTCTTCCGGAGTGGTGATTTTTATATTGCTGTAACTGCCGGCCACCAGTTTTACCCGGTGGCCGAAAGCCTCCACAAGGGAAGCGTCGTCGGTATGCAAGTCTTCCTTGCCCGATGCCACACGGTGGGCTTCCATAAGCACATCAAACAAAAACCCCTGGGGAGTGTGTGTCAGCCAGAGGTTTTTTCTGTCCGGCGTTTCAGCCACGAATCCGTGGGGATCAGCCACCTTCACGGTATCCTTCACCGGAACCGCCAGGGTGGCGGCTCCAAACTCCCCTGCGGCTTTGATAACTTCTTCTATTTCCTTTTTTGAAACCAGCGGCCTGGCGCCGTCATGGACGAGAACAACCCGGCATCCAGACGGAACTGCCAGCAGCCCGAAAAAAACGGACTGCTGGCGGTTGATTCCTCCCGGGACCACAGACATAATCTTTTTTAAGCCCCACCTGGCGGCGGTTTCACTAAATTCCGGAAGGCTGTCCGGGGGAGCTACCAGCACTATTTCATCCAAAGCCGGAACCTGTTCCAGGGCCTGGAGTGAACGTACCAGAACCGGAACACCGGCCAGGGGCAGCAATTGCTTGCTGATCCCGCCCATGCGGGTGCTCTGCCCTGCGGCTGCCACCACCGCGCATGTTTTAGCCAATAACGTTCACCTCATTTAGATGACCGACATTAATATCGCCCCGGTCCCCTGATCTGGGCTTGGCGAAAATCATGCGGCCGGCCGCGGTCTGAAGTACACTGGTAACCACAACATGGATGGTCTGGCCGATATATCTTCTGCCCCCGTCCACCACAATCATGGTCCCGTCATCCAGGTAGCCAACTCCCTGTCCCATTTCCTTGCCGTCCTTGACCACCTGCACGGTCATCTCCTCACCCGGCAGCACTATTGGCTTAACTGCGTTGGCAAGCTCATTGATGTTAAGCACTTTGACCCCGTGCAGCTCGGCCACCTTGTTCAGATTGTAATCGTTGGTCATTATTTTGGCGCCAAGTTTCTGGCTCAGCTTCACCAGCTTGGTATCAACTTCGGCCTGGTCTTCCAGCCCCTTGACATTTTCATAGATCTGGATCTTAATATTGGGATCCTTTCTCATTTTGTTCAGTATGTCCAGGCCCCTCCGCCCCCGGTTTCTTTTAAGCAGGTCCGAGGAGTCGGCGATATGCCTTAATTCTTCAAGCACAAAAGCCGGCACAAGCAATACTCCTTCAATGAAGCCGCTCTCACACAGGTCGGCGATACGTCCGTCAATAATCACGCTGGTATCCAGAACCTTGTATAACGACTTGTTCTCGTGCTTGGGAGGCTTGTCCTTACCGAATTTGGGCAGGTTACCGAAGAGGCCCAGAATGTCCTCTCTCTTTTTAATAAAGATGCTCATACCCAGGTAACCAAGCAATACTGTGCCCAGCACCCAGATTATTTTGCCGGGTATACCAAGAAAAGCCAGCGCAGAACCCAATAAATTAGCAATTATAAGTCCGAGAATAAGTCCCACCGAACCCATTACCAGATCATAGGTAGGTGTCCGCTGGATGAGCTGTTCACTCAAAGAGACCAGGCGGAGTGATCCCCGTATAATCCACGGTGAAAGCAACAGCCCGGCCACCAGCCCCAGCGCCGTTCCCAGCGCGTATACACCATAGCGGAGCTGGACGATTTCAGACGGTAACTGTACTATTCCTTTTGAAACAATAAATATGGTGGAATAAAGCCCCATGGCTGCGAACAACAGCACCAAAACAAAAAAAACCGTTTTCTTAATCATTTATTCACCTCCTCCCATTTACTATTATTTACAGAACGGCTTATTCTATTATATGGCCCAGGAATAGACACTTCAACTGGCAAAATGCTTTTTAAATAAAAAAACATCCATACTGCATGCCCTTTTAATGAATGCTGTCAGAGGAAGTTTTTTTGAAACACTCTTAACGGAAAGTCTTAAAACAGCGGAGAACTGTACTTTCCTAAGCGTTATAAAAAAAGAAAAACGCCCTTTTAAGGCGTTTTAGGCAAATGCGCTGTCAATGAGAGACTGCGCTCCGTCTTCTTCCATTTCGGTGGCAAGCACCAGCTCGCTTAAGAGTATCTGCCTGGCGTTTTCAAGCATCTTTCTTTCCCCTGAAGACAATCCTTTTTCCCGATCACGGTTAATCAGATTTCTGACTACCTCGGCAACCTCATATATGTTGCCGCTCTTTATTTTTTCAAGATTGGCCCGGTATCTGCGGTTCCAGTTGGCTGACATACTGGAGCTTTGATCACTGAGTATGTCTATTACCTTTTGTACCCCTTCACTGTCTATTACTTCCCTCAGTCCTATTTCCCGGCAGTTGTTGATGGGAATCATTACCTTCATGTCTCCAACGGGCAGCTTTAGTATATAATACTGGCGCTTTTCACCTAAAATCTCTTTTTCTTCAATGGACTCAATGACTCCTGCCCCATGCATGGGGTACACGACTCTATCACCTATTTTGTACAACGCCGGACCCCTCCCACTTCTATTCTAAGAATAGTATAGCATACGCAGCAAGCCCTTGTCAAACAATCTATAATTTTAGCATAGCTGCCATGCAGTGTCAATAACATTTTTAAAAACCCATCGGTTTGACAGGACAAGCGCCTGCTAGGTATAATTTAGTGAAAGGTTCTAAAATTCCAAATATTAAGGAGTGAAACCGTTGTTGAAAGATATTGTTATTGATGAATTTCAGAATACGGTTTCAGAAGTTTTGATATATAACAGAAGCATTCTGGATATTATGGCCAGGGTGCAGGAAACCAATGCCAAGCTGCACTGGTCCATTATAAAGGCGGTAACCCGGTGCGGATGCATAAAAATCGACGCTTCCAAGGCCAACATTCCATCCGGGGCAACCCTTGCCGATTTGAAAGAGATTCTGGATTCACACGTTAAGGGGGATCTCTGCGACAACTGCCGGGAAGCCATTGAAAATTCGGTGGGCAAAATGTTTCTATACACTGCGGCTGTCTGTAATCTTCTTGATTTGAACATGTATGACATACTTCTGAAAGAACAAAAACAGATGAAGATACTGGGATACTATAACCTCGCATGAAATTCTTACGGGCCAGGAATCCGCAGAGCCAGAATCCAGAACCATAAATGGCTTCGGCCTACATTGGCTGAAGGTTTTCTATTCTGACTTCTGAATCCCGGATTCCGTATTCTGACCCGTAATCCAACCTTCCGGGGTCAAACGAGCCTTTCCTGTCCAAGCTGTTCCCTGTACCGGTTGAGCCCCTCTTTTATTGACCTTGCCCTTACCTCGCCAATGCCTTCCACTTCGTCCAGTTCCTCTATGGTGGCATTGAGTATTTTCTTGAGTGATCCGAATTCCTTGACCAGGTTTTCTATAACCGGCAGCGGAAGCCTCGGTATCTTTTCAAGTATGCGGTAGCCCCTGGGGGACACGTTCTGGTCCAATATACTGGTGCTGCCCGGGTATCCCAGCGCCCTGGCAATTAGTGAGAGATCAAGCAAATCTTCTGCCGGCCAGCTATTGATCATGGCCATTATATCCTGTGGAGATTTTTCACCCGTACCGGATGCATAGTCCTGTATAACCAGCAGGCCCTCCTCCTCGACGTTGGCCACCAGTTCCTCCAACTGCATGGTGATAAGCCGCCCTTCAACCCCCAGCTCGCTAATATACTTTTCAATTTCCTTGACCACCCTCAAAACCATTTCAGCCCTCTGAATGGCCTTTGTTACGTCGAAAATGGTGACGGCCTCTTCAAACTCCAGTATACTAAGGCCGGTAACAACCCTTTCAAAAACCGACCGGTATTTCTCCAGGGTCTGAACGGCCTGGTTTGCCTTTGTAAGTATAACCCCAAGGTCCTTTAACACATATTTTATATTCCCCTTGTAAACCGTAATCACACCGCGGCGCTGAGAGATGGAAATGGACAGTGAATTGATCTGTTTTGCCACCCTCTCGGCAGTACGGTGCCTTATTCCGGTTTCACTGGAGGGTATGCTCAGGTTGGGAACCAGTTGGGTATTGGCAGCAATTATTTTTTTTACATCACCGCTTATTATAATAGCTCCGTCCATTTTGGCCAGTTCGTAAAGATTTGACGGAGTAAAATCAGCGTTTACCTGAAAGCCTCCCTCGGAAATTTCATGTATTTCCGGGCTGTCGGTGATAATTATCAAGGCCCCGGTCTTGGCCCGCAGAATATTCTCCAGCCCCTCCCTTAGGGGAGTCCCGGGGGCAACGATCTTTAACACCTTTAAAAGATTACTTTCCAAACAACTTCATCCCTCTCATCCCTAACCCCGAAAACATATTTATATAATGGCAGGCCTTTATACGTATGCCTCTTCAATGGCCTGTTCCAGGGTTTCAACCTCCACTACCCTCATACCGCCGTCCACAACCAGGGGCAACGAGGATCCCCTGGGCACCACGCATATGGAAAACCCCAGCCTTGCCGCCTCGTTTACCCTTTTCTCCAGCTGCGGCACCGGCCTTATCTCGCCGGTAAGGCCCACTTCCCCAACAGCCGCCAGGCCCCCGGCCAGAGGGACCTCCCTGAAGCTGGATGCCAGGGCCAGGGCGATGCCCAGATCCGCCGCCGGCTCATCCAGCCTCACCCCGCCTACCGCATTCACATATGCGTCCTGCCCGCTTAAGTGCAGTCCCACCCTTTTTTCCAATACCGCAAGTATAAGGGAAACCCTGTTGTAATCCACACCTGCCGTCATCCTGCGGGGGGTTCCGTAACCAGTGGGGCAGACAAGGGCCTGTATTTCCACCAAGAGCGGCCTGGTGCCCTCCATGGTGGAAACCACCACCGATCCCGCCACACCACTGCGGCCATTTATCATAAAAAGCTCCGAAGGATTTGAAACTTCCTTCAGGCCATCGTTTTCCATCTGAAAAATTCCTATTTCATTGGTGGATCCAAAACGGTTTTTAACGCCTCTGAGTATCCTGAAGGACTGGTGCCTTTCGCCTTCAAAATAAAGGACAGTGTCCACCATGTGCTCCAGCACCCTTGGGCCTGCCAGCGCCCCCTCCTTGGTTACGTGCCCAACCATGAAAACGGCAATGCCCTCGGTCTTGGCAATCCTTATCATCTGGGCAGCGCACTCCCTGACCTGGCCCACCCCTCCCGGAGAAGAAGAAAGATCGGGTTTAAAAACCGCCTGGATGGAATCAAGTATGACCAGTTCGGGAGCAACGTTTCTAATGTTGGATTCCACTGCGTCTATATCGGTTTCTGACAGCAGGTACAGGGGAACATCCCCTATTTTTAGCCTGGAAGCCCTGATCTTCACCTGCTGCGCCGATTCTTCAGCGGTGACATAAAGGACCTTCCGCCCTGCCCGGCTCACATGGGAAGCAGCCTGCATGAGCAGCGTGGACTTTCCTATCCCAGGATCGCCACCCAGCAAAATCAAGCTGCCCGGAACAACGCCCCCGCCCAAAACCCTGTCCAGTTCCTGAATTCCGGTGGGAAAGCGCTCTTCTTCAGTTACAGGAATAAGCGAGATGGGACGGGCGGCCGAAAAGTTTTCCTTTTTGTCCGGTGAATGGAACCGGCCGGCGTTTTCCTCCACCATGCTGTTCCATTCGCCGCAGTCCGGGCAGCGTCCCAGCCAGCGCGGACTTATGTATCCGCATTCTTTGCAGGCAAATCTGGTTTTGGGCGGCATGATAAACCTTCCCGAAAATTACGTTATGAAACAATTGTATTTTTTATTATATCATTCATATGTAAAAATTCTCAAGGAGTCAATACCAATATTCCCCAAAAATCAACAGCGGATCCGGCAATATAAAAACTGCCGGGTCCGCCATTAATCAGGAAACCAGTTTTCTCACCGTCAGCGAATCTCCCTCTCTGCCTATTATTACACGGTCACCCTGCCTGATAGCGCCCTTTAACAGCTCTTCAGATATCCGGTCTTCAACCTGCCTCTGGATGGCCCGCCGCAGGGGCCTTGCGCCGTAATTTTCATCAAACCCCTCCGCAGCCAGCAGATCCCTGGCCTCGTCGGTAACTTCCAGGTATATATCGCTTTCCTTTATCCTGGACGCCACTTCCTTCATCATCAGTCCGACAATTTCTTTTATATGCTCCCGGGTCAAGGGGTGGAATACGATTATTTCGTCTATTCTGTTGAGAAACTCCGGCCTGAAGGTACGCTTCAGATCTTCGGTAACCTTCGACTTCATTTTTTCATAACCGGCTTCCTGTTCATCGCCTGTCCGGAAGCCCATGGTGGCCTCGCGGCGGATTGTGGACAACCCCACATTGGAGGTCATTATTATCACTGTATTCCTGAAATCAACCACCCGTCCCTTGGAGTCCGTCAGCCGCCCGTCCTCCAGCACCTGCAGTAGTACATTGAATACGTCAGGGTGGGCTTTTTCAATCTCATCAAGCAGAACCACAGAATAGGGCTTCCGGCGTACAGATTCGGTTAGCTGGCCGCCTTCCTCGTACCCGACGTAGCCGGGAGGCGCCCCCATAAGACGGGATACGGCGAATTTCTCCATGTACTCGCTCATGTCCAGGCGTACCATAGCGTCCTCATCACCGAAGAGCGCTTCGGCCAGAGCCCTTGCCAGCTCCGTTTTTCCTACGCCGGTGGGACCCAGGAAGATAAAAGAACCTATGGGGCGCTTGGGATCCTTCAGCCCGGCCCTGGCCCTTCTCACGGCCCGGGAAACAGCCCTTACCGCTTCATCCTGCCCTACAACCCGCTGGTGCAGCACTTCTTCCATTTTGATAAGACGCTCCGATTCCTCTTCGGCCAGTTTTTTCACCGGCACTCCGGTCCAGGAGCTTACAATCTGGGCGACATCCTCTTCATCGACGGTCAGCTCCAGTCCTCCCTGCTGCTGCTTCCAGGATTCCCGGGTAGACTCCAGCCTCTGTTTGAGATTTTGCTCCTTATCCCTCAATTGTGCCGCTTTTTCAAACTCCTGGCTGTTAATGGCCGCCTCTTTTTCCTTACGGATGCCCTCCAGCTGCTTCTCAACCTCTTTTATATCGGGCGGAGCGGTATACGCCTTCAGCTTCACCCTGGAAGAAGCCTCGTCAATCAGGTCAATTGCCTTGTCCGGCAGGAACCGGTCGGTGATGTACCTGTCAGAAAGCCTGGCCGCGGCCTCCAGCGCCTTGTCTGTAATCCTTACCCGGTGATGGGCCTCGTATTTGTCCCTGATCCCCTTGAGTATTTCAACAGTTTCCCCGACGGTGGGCTCCTCCACCATGACCGGCTGAAATCGCCTTTCCAGGGCCGGATCCTTTTCAATGTATTTCCTGTATTCATCAAGGGTGGTGGCGCCGATGCACTGCAATTCACCCCTGGCCAGCGCCGGCTTTAGAATATTCGCCGCATCAATGGCCCCCTCGGCGGCCCCGGCCCCGATAATGGTATGAAGCTCATCGATAAAAACAATTATATTGCTGGAATTGATTATTTCATCTATAGCCTTTTTCAGTCTCTCCTCAAACTCGCCCCGGTATTTTGTACCGGCCACCATGGACGCCATATCAAGGGTAACGACCCTTTTGTCCATAAGCACTTCGGGTATGTTACCGGCAACAATCCTCTGGGCAAGCCCCTCAACAATAGCCGTCTTACCCACACCGGGCTCTCCTATAAGAACAGGGTTATTTTTGGTGCGGCGGCTTAAGATCTGTATAACCCTCTCAATTTCCTTTTCCCTTCCAACCACAGGGTCCAGTTTATCCTGCCTGGCCATGGCCGAAAGATCCCTGCTGAACTGGTCCAGTGTACTGGTTTTACCCCCTGCGCCGCGGGCGGGGCAGGCATGTGGATTATCCTGCCCGCCTGGAGCACCCGGCTCGCCCAGCATCTGCATTACAGCCTGGCGCACCCTGCCCAGGTCGGCGCCCAGCCCCCTCAGCACCTGGGAGGCCAATCCCTCTCCCTCTCTGATAACCCCCAGCAGCAGGTGCTCGGTTCCCACGTAGTTGTGGCCCATACGCCGGGCCTCTTCCACTGAGAGTTCCAGAACTTTTTTGCCTCTGGGAGTCAGGGTTATTTCGCCTGCAGCCCCGCCCTGGCCCCGGCCAACCGCCTGTTCGACCATTGTGCGGACACTGTCCGCTTCTATGCCAAGACTGGCCAGGGCCTTGGCGGCAACGCCCTGCCCCTCTCTTATCAGACCCAGCAATATATGCTCGGTACCCACGTAAGGGTGTCCCAGCCGCATTGCCTCCTCCTGGGCAAGCAGAAGCACCCTCTGGGCCCTTTCCGTAAACCTGTTGAACATGGTATACCTCCTAAATTAAGCTGCTAGCTTATGATTACGATGTTGTGGCTGTTAGTTATCGGTTATTATTTCCCGGAGAGTTTTTCCCTTATCAATCCTGCCCTGATAATGTCCCTGGCAAGGGGGGAGAGTTCTTTTCCTGCCCTTTTTACAAGAAATGCCGGCCTTATTGCCACCATCAGCTCGGTGATAAGGTTAGCCGCAATGGTATCAATAATATTCATGCTTACCCCCAGCCTCAAGTCCGACAGGAGCCTTACCGCCTCCTCGGAGGTCATTATCCGCGCATGCCGGAGCAGGCCATAGGCCCTGCCCACCCTATCCTCGATGTGATCCCTTCTCTCCCTCAGCAAAGCCTCCCGGGCCACCCTCTCACTGGCTATTATCTGGCCGGTGACAGTAATAAGGGCGTTGACAATATCCTCCTCAGTCTGACCCAGTGTCACCTGGTTAGATACCTGGAACAGGTTTCCTGAGGCCTCTGTGCCTTCACCGTACAGCCCCCTTACGGCCAATCCCAGCTTGGATACAGACCCAAGCACATCTTTGATACGGTTCACGAGCACCAGGCCGGGCAGGTGCAGCATCACCGAGGCCCGCAAACCGGTACCCACATTTGTCGGACAGGCTGTAAGATACCCCAACTTTTCATCGTACGCGTACTCCAGTGTCTTTTCCAGGCCGTCGTCCAGTTTATTTATAAGTTCCCATGCCTCTTTCACCTGCAGTCCCGGCAGAAGGCACTGCAGCCGCAGATGGTCTTCCTCGTTGACCATTATGCTTATTACCTCATCATCCCTAAGCACAATAGCTTTTTTCTGGAAATCCTCCAAAAGGTCAGGGCTGATCAGGTGTTTCTCAACTAGTATTTGCCTCTCTGCCGGTGATAATTCAGTCATCTCGGTAAGCTCAAGCTTTCCGAGATCTGCTCTGAGGTCGCCGTTCTCTATGGCCAGCGTCACCGCGTGAATCACTTCACGGGCGTTGGCCTCGGAGAGAAGATGTGGAAAGGGCAGGTTTACAATGTTTCTGGCCACCCTTACCCTGCTGCTCACCACCACATCGGATTCCGGACCGCTGGCATCCATCCAGTGGCTATACACTTTGTTCACCGTATTCTTTATTGACACCTCATTCACTCTCCCCGGCCAGCTCTTTTTCCAGCTTCCTTATCTCGTCACGAATCCTTGCAGCCTCCTCGAATTCTTCCCTGCTTATTACTTCTCTGAGCCGTAACTTCAGCCGCTCAATGTCCTTGGTGATCTTTACCCTGCCCCCGGTCCTCTCCGGCACCTTTCCGGTATGCCTCGCATTCCCGTGAATGCGCCTGAAAACAGGATCCAGGCTGGCGCCAAACTTCCGGTAGCAGTCCCCGCATCCCAGAAGTCCCCTCTGGGCAAACTGGGCCTCGCTCAGCCCACAATTGGGGCATTTTTCTCCCTGAGCCACGGCGGAACCGAAAGGTGCCGCTATCTGGTTGGAAAAAAAGCTGGCCAATAAATTGTGCAGGTTCAACTGGGGTATAAATCCGAAACTTTCGGCCTGGACCTCCCTGGCACATTGTTCGCACAGGTGAAGGGTCCTTTTTTTATTGTTAATTATCTCCGTGAGGTGCACAACGGCCGGCCTCTCCTGGCAGCGCTCGCAATTCATATTCAGTCCTCCCCTAACCTTGTTGGAGTATGGCAATAAGCATGTTTCTTAAAATAAGGGCCCTGAGTTGATCCCTGGCAGGCAGGGCTATCCGCAAAACATCACGGCTTAAAGCCGATTTCATAATTGCCGACTCCCTTCTGGTCAATAGGCCCTCTTCCTGCATTCGCCGGATAATGCCTTCCGCACCATGCTGGCTTATGTCCCGCCCAATCATGTCAATAAAATAACTCATCATGTCGACCTTCTCGTCCATGGGAAGTTTGATTATCCTGACAAACCCCCCGCCCCCTCTTCTGCTCTCCACTACAAATCCATGCTCCACGGTAAACCTGGTGGTCAGAACATAATTGATTTGAGAGGGAACGCAGTTGAATTTTTCGGCCAACTCGTTTCTCTGAATCTCAACCTGCCCGCCGCCGCTTCTTGACAGAAGCTCTTTCAAGTATTTTTCAATCAGGTCTGAAATATTGGACATTATTACCACAACCCCTCAATATACGAAGCAATTTGGCCTGCACTGACCTTGCCTGACCTTAACCATATTATTGCCGCAAAAAGTTATTTTAACAAGGGCCTATAACACTATTTTATCCTCATTTCAACAAAATAAATGACAGATACTCCGGATATCTTCCCCACACTTTACGGCAAATAAAAAAAGGCCAATCACGGCCTTTTTTATCTGGCTCCTCGAGTAGGATTCGAACCTACAGCCTACCGGTTAACAGCCGGTTGCTCTACCGTTGAGCTATCGAGGAACGGTATGAAATACAAATAGAATTTTAGCATGAAGAGTGTGCGTCAGTCAAGCTGTCCCAATTATCAATTCCAGCTGATATTGCCAACCAGTTCCCGCATATCTTCAGGAGGTGAACATCTAAATTCCATTTTTGCACCGGTAAGGGGATTAAAAAATGCCAGCCGGAATGAGTGCAAAGCCTGCCTTCTTATGTAATCGCAGCTGCCCCCGTAAAGGCTGTCTCCTAACAGTGGATATCCCAGGTGGCTCATATGAACCCTTATCTGGTGAGTGCGTCCGGTTTCCAGATTAACCTCCAGCACCGTTGCATTGATGCCGGGCAAATACTCTATTACCCTGTAACGTGTAACGGCCGATCTTCCGGTCGGGGAAACCTCCCTCTCTATAAAGCTACCCGGCCTCCTGGCTATGGGAGCGTTAATTACGCCCTGCGGTGTTGAAACCTTTCCTTCAGCCACCGCAATGTAAGTCCTTTTCATTGTTTTCTCCCGGATCTGCCTTACAAGGTTTAAGTGCGCCAAGTGACTTCCCGAAACCAGCACCAGGCCGGATGTATCACGGTCTATCCGGAAAACGGGCCTGAAAACGGGATTTGTTTTTCCAGACTTAAGCCAGTGGCCCATTACGGAGTTTGCCAGAGTTCCCAGGCGCTCTTTCCCCACCGGGTGCACAAGCTTTCCGGCAGGCTTGTTTACAATAAGAATATTTTCATCCTCATATATTATATCCGGCAAGTCATTGTCGGGAACTATCCGGCTTTGCCCGGCAAAATCAAGTTTGATGGCCAGCATGTCCCCCTCACTGACTCTCTGGTTCATAAATACCGGGATCCCGTTTAACAGAGTCTCTCCCTCCCGTTTTATCCTGCGCAAAAGTGATCTGGAAAGAGAATACCTTTCTTTCAATATCCCGGAAATTGTCCGGTTATCATCATCTTTTCCCACAACATATATAATTGAGTCCAAATGAATCTCCCCACCGCCTCTTAACGGTTAAAATTTAATAAACCCCTGCGTTTATATTTTGCAGGGGTTTTAAAATTAATTCCGGCGACGATCTACTCTCCCGGGGCTAACGCCCAAGTACCATCGACCCTGGAGGGCTTAACTACCGTGTTCGGGATGGGAACGGGTGTACCCCCTCCGGTATGGCCACCGGA
>JBMOPB010000018.1:0-11996 GCA_049325055.1 Bacillota bacterium | reverse complement strand
ATTCGGACTGCCGGCGGGGTCGGCGGTAACCGGCAAAATCGTGGCAGCCCTTAAAAAAATGGGCGTGGACAGGGTGTTCGATACGTTGCTGGCGGCGGACCTGACAACCACTGAAGAGTCCATGGAGCTTTTAAACCGCCTTAAAAACGGCGGCAAGCTGCCCCTGTTCACATCATGCTGTCCCGGCTGGGTCAAATACTGTGAGCAGATGCATTCCGACCTGCTTAAAAATCTCTCCACCTGCCGGTCACCTCAACAAATGTTCGGTTCACTGGTTAAAAGATATTACGCCGAAAAGACAGGTAAAGAATTTAATGAAATAGTTTGCATATCCGCAATGCCCTGCACTGCAAAAAAATTTGAGGCCAGAAGACCTGAATTTTCACTTGACGGCGTTTACGACGTGGATATCGTTCTGACAACCGTCGAACTGGCCCAGATGATCAAGGAATCCGGCATAATATTCAATGATCTCGAACCGGCCGGCTTTGACAACCCGCTGGGAATGGGTTCGGGAGGCGCTTTAATTTTTGGTGTCTCCGGCGGGGTCATGGAATCGGTGGTGCGTTTTTTGGCCGGCTATACCGGCAATCACGATGTGGGCAGGGTGGACTTTCACCCCGTCAGGGGAACAAAAGGCCTGAAGGAAGCTGAAGTTGAAGTCAACGGTCAAACATTAAAACTGGCGGTGGTAAGCGGCCTCGCCAACGCCGAAAGGTTAATCCGGCGCATCAAAAACGGGGAGGCCTTTTACCACGCGGTGGAAGTGATGTGCTGCCCGGCCGGGTGTGTGGGCGGCGGCGGGCAGCCCGACATTAACGACTCAATGGCCAGGGCCGCGCGGCTGAAGACAATATATCAGCTGGATGCTGTTGAACAGGTGCACAAGGCCCAGGACAATGTTTATGTAAATAAAATTCTCGACCGGTGGATTGGCGGGCCCGGCTCCCAAAAGGCGCATCACCATCTGCACACAGAATATGTCCCCCGGCGCAGGATTAGCGGAAAACCGGTGGAGATAACCGGCTCATCGGGAAGCAGCACGGTATCTGTTTCTGTATGCGTTGGAACCGGTTGTTACCTTAGCGGTTCCTATGACGTATTGAACAAGTTTTCCGATTTAATCAGGCTTTATGGTCTGGAAGATCGTGTCCGGCTGAACGGTACGTTTTGTCTGGAGCACTGTGACCGGGGCGTTTCAGTAAAGGTGGATGATGAAATCATCACCGGAGTCACCCCGGAAAATGCCGAACATTTGTTTAAAACCAGGATTGTTCTGCCGGCCGAAGCTCTGGAAACTTCTTGAATATCATTACAGGACTGACAGCACAAGCAAAATGTGTTTAAAGGGATGAAGGCTGATTTAGCGAATTTATATCATGCACGGCAAAATTTAAGGCGCTGTGTTGAATCCCGCTGTGCCGCCCGGCTGAATCCTTATGCACAGCCTATGATCTTTTCAGTAATGAAAGGAGAGCGGCAACAATGAAAGTCTGCCTGGATATCGGCACCTCCCAGCTGACAAAAGACGGGGAAGAGCTGTGCGGCGACTGCATCGAAGTGGTACATGCCGGCACCGACCGCATTGTGGTGGTGGCCGACGGCCTTGGGAGCGGAGTTAAAGCCAACATCCTTTCCCGCCTTACATCCAAAACCGCCGGCACCATGCTGAAAATGGGCGGGCAGGTAGATAACGTCATAGAAACCCTGGCTCATACGCTGCCTATCTGCAAGGTTAGAAAACTGGCCTACAGCACCTTTACCATTCTGCGGATAACGCAGAACGGGCATGTACACCTGATAGAATATGAAAATCCTCATTCCTTCATCGGTAACAAAAACAGTCTGCTAAACATTGAAAGAACAGAGAGGGTCATCGATTGCAAAGTAATCAGGGAGAGCTTTTTCACGGTGGGCGAAAATGACTGGCTGGTTATCATTACCGACGGAGTGGTGCATGCCGGTACCGGTGGCAGATGGAACATGGGTTGGGGCCTGAACAGGGTGGGCATGTACCTGGCCGGAACGTACTCACCTTCGATTACAGCGTTAAACTGGGCTGAAAAAATAACCAGGCTATGCAACCACTTTTACGGCGGGAAGCCGGGAGATGATGCCAGCGTTGCCGTTATCAAGGTGCGCAAACCGCAACAGGTAACAGTTCTCATAGGCCCGCCCCGGAACATGGAAGACGACGTGGAGGTGGTGGATAAGCTGATGCGATCGAACGGGATTAAGGTGGTCTGCGGTGGCGCCACCGGCAATATGGTGGCACGCGTGCTGGGCAGGGAATTATGTGTCGACCTCTCCTCCAGGCATGAGCGGGTACCTCCCACCGGCATCATTCCAGGCATTGATTTGGTTACAGAGGGTGCCATAACCCTGGTTGACGCCATGGAGCACTTAAAAGCCGGATCCACGGAGCTGGGGGGAAGGGTGGGATCCAGCCGGCTGTCTTCAGTATTACTGGCTGCGGACAGCGTGCATTTTATTGTGGGCACCGCTGCAAATCCTGCCCAACAGGGACCGGACTTGCCGGCCATATATATTTACAAGCAGTACATCATCAGGGATTTGGGCCGGATATTGAGAGACATGGGAAAAACTGTCACCGAAGAATATTATTAGAGTGGCACCGGGGAGAGGAAAATAACATGGGGAGAGAAAAGCGTTGCCTGTGTAACGGATGTCAGGCGGACTCGGGCAGACTTAACGAAAACAACGAATTCCGGGTGACAAAAATAATACAAAAACACCGGGACAAGCCGGACGCATTGTTGCAGGTGCTCTTTGAATTGCACAATCTTATGGGTTATGTAACCGAAGAGATCGTGTACCAGATAGCTGACGGACTTGAAATACCACCGATGGATGTATACAGTATGATTACGTATTATCCGGCATTCAGGTCCGCGCCTGCCGGTAAGCACAAAATCAGTGTATGCCTGGGCACTTCGTGCTACCTTCGCGGTTCATCCCTTATACTCGACCATTTTTGCAGGGAACTTCAGATAGAGCCGGGCGAGACAACAGCGGACGGCAGATTCACCCTGGAAGTGGTCCGCTGCATCGGGGCCTGCGCTCTGGGCCCCGTGGTAATGGTCAACGAAGACGTTCACCCCGGGGTGGAACCGGCCAAAATATCTGATATTTTAAAAATATATGACTGATGTCTTTGGATGGAGCTGCTTTTAATTCAACAGCCGGCACTATTTTAAGTTCCCCCACACAGTCAGCCTGATCAGGTAGGCGTTTTGCGGCAGGTAACTCAGGAAAACTTCCTCGAACCGGTGTTTGATATCCGCCAGTTGTACCCCTTCCAGGCTGATCTGCCGCAGGGCGGCCTGACAGAGCTCCTTTTTTTCGGACTGTATCTGCTGCGGCCGGGAAGAAAAGGATACCTTTTCCATCTCAAACCTGTATGGGGCGGCAAGCGCACCGCTGCACCGCGCGCATAGATCATCCGCAACAGTAACCAGGGGATACCTGAAAACCGGAGACACCTTCAGTGAAGGCACAAAGCTTACCAGGGGGACGGGCCCCGGGAAGGGGTTGAGCATTTCCAGCGTGTCCTCCCAGTTTTTGCTGCCGGCCGTTTCTTTCTGGAGGACGGTTGCCGGATATTTGCCGGGGAGTTCCAGGCCGTAAAAGCTGTTGTAACTACCTCCCGCCTTTGGCAGGTAATTTTCTGTCATGCCCAGGCACAACTCCTCCCCTTCTTTAACGATGACAATGGTTTCACCCCGGCCGGCGTAGCGGCAGCCGCCGATCAGGCAGGAAGCAAGGCCGGACTGCCAGGTCAGCAAGGGATTTGTTTTGACCCTGCCGCAGCTGGCCAGGGTGCCGTCTCCTTTTAGAAAATACAGTGGGGCGGAAATCGAGCATTCCTTAAGGGAGTTGTCCAGCCAGGCCAGAAATGACTGAACCGGCTCCAGCAAAAAGAGGTTGACCAGCAGGACGTTTTCTCTCAAAAGAAAGTTCGGGGTGCTGTAGCGGCAGGAAGGGATAAAGGTAAACCTGCCGGGACAGATCTTTTCGCCCTCCTCAATCAGGTGCTTTTCCCCGGCCGGGTCGATCAGGGAAAAGGTGCTGTTTATGGCAATATATTTGACGGGAAGTCCCGACAGGGTTAAAAGGGCGCTTTTCATTTGTGCTGCATGTTCGGAATGGCCCGGCAAAGGCAGGTGAAAGTGGAGGATCTTTAAATTGCTTTTCTGCAGCAGATGGGCTGCGGGGGTGAATTCAAAGGGTCCGGGAGTAACCCTGAAATACCCGAAAATAGAGCTCTCTTTTAATCTCCGGGGGAGCAGTTCGGTCAGGTCGGCCACTACTGTCACTTTTTTGACGTCTGGCGCCGAAAGGCCGTTTCCGGATAAAAACTTCATAATTCTTTTACCCAGGCCATTTTTCGATTTCAGGAAAAACGGTTCAGCCGCCAGGACTGTTTTTTCCCGCCCGAAACACAGCGCCGCCCTGTCTTCCCGCCAGATGAAAACGAGGTCTCCCTCCACCTGTTACCACCACACAAAACGGTTTAGTTTGAATATTAACCCGCGGTTCCCTGTTTATTTGTAGTAATAAAAGTAATAAAGCTTTTCTAGCGGCTCGTATCCGGACTTGCAGCCAAAATACCGCGGGCCCACCACGTCCAGGTTCTTTCTGGTCTTCAGCTGCAGAGGCGCCGGGGTGCCGATAACGGCCACCTCCATGCCCGGAAAAAGGTCGCTGTTGTACACCGGCCTCAGGGTTTTCATGTCAATAATGGAAATAAGGTCAGGCACCATGGCCGCCACCCGGTTTTGCCGGTAGGCGATAAGGCTTTCGTTTTGCGTCAGTATTTTAAATTCCTCGCCGGCATAGGATCCGCTTCCCCTGATGGTGATGGCCCGCCAGCCCAGGTTTTCCATCCTTTCCTTTTCCACTACGGAGCCGGTGAATAGCTCTATGGCGCTGCCGTATATGGAGTTCCTGGTGACCCGGATGAGGTTGTCCAGCATGTTCAAGTACGTGCCGGGGTTCATAAAAACCCGCCCCAGATCGTAGGCAAAAGAAATGGTCCCTGGTATGAGGACGCGCTTTAACACGCCGCCCCTGTAGGGAAATCCGGCAAAGAAACCTATGCCGCCCCCTTCTCCCACTATCCGCCGCCTGTTCAGCTCCATCAGGAAGTTGTCTTCCTCGGTAAAGTCATAGCTGTGGCCGCGCCCGTCGATTACCGCCATTGGCGTGCTGGGGAGCCCGGCGAAATTAAAGGCGGTCATCTGTATTTCCGGAAAGGCCCGCCCCATGGCGTCCGCGTCTATCAGCGGCAGCTGCGCCCGGCAGGCCACCAGGAGGGGGTAAAGTATGTTTACGGTGGCGCACTCTACCGTCATAAGCCCGCGAAACTCCCGCCCAGTGAGAACCTTCAGCCGCTCCAGGGCGTCAATTCCCTTCAGGCTGGTGGGAAAGTGTTCTTCCATCAATTCCGGCGATCCGATCATGCCCACTCCCGCGTAAAACCCCTCAGGGTCAAGCTCTTCCAGCCCCATCAGGTGGATTGCCTGGATATTGGCCTGAATCTCTTTCAGGAGAAAGGTGCTGTTTCCGGCCTCCCCCCCGCCTCCGGAGCCGAGAAACGTGCCGCCTGAAAGAAGGGGCTCCAGCCAGCTCCTGTCAATAACCTGCAATTTTCTCCCCCTCCCCGCTGCCTGATAATCCGGTTTGCTAAAGTTTGTAGTTCTTAAGCCACCTGTACAGGGTTGCCAGGCTGATACCCAGGTGCCGGGCCAGCTCCTTTTTGCCCACTGCAGAATTCCCGAAGCGGCTTAAAAGTCCGGCCAGCTCGTCCCGGCCTGGCTTCGCCGACACGGCCTTTACCGCCGGGGGCGGAGGCTGATCCCACTGCAGGTGTCGGATCTGCAGTGGCAGGCTTTCCACCACTATTTCTTCCCTGTCGTCAATGGTGACGCTGTACTCCACCGCGTTTTCCAGCTCCCGGACGTTTCCGGGCCAGGGGTAGGATTTCAGGAGCTTCAGGGCTTCATAGGAAAAGGTTTTAAAGTCCTTGTTCAGTAGGATGCAGTACTTTCTGACGTAGTAGTTGAGTAAAAGCTCAATGTCTCCGGGCCTGTCCCTTAAAGGGGGAATGGTGATGGGAATGACGCTGATGCGGTAAAAAAGGTCCTCCCGGAAGCGCCCCGCGGCGATCAATTCCTCCAACTTCTGGTGCGTGGCGGCAATAATGCGCACATCGATGGGGATGGACGATGTTCCCCCCACTCTTTCTATGTGCTTGGTCTGCAGCACCCTTAACAGCTTGACCTGGAGGGAGGGCGACATGTCCCCTATCTCGTCCAGGAAGATGGTGCCCTGGTGGGCAAGCTCCATCTTGCCGGGCTTGCCTCCCCGGCGGGCGCCGGTGAAAGAGCCTTCCTCGTAGCCGAAAAGCTCGCTTTCCAGGAGGTTCTCCGGGATGGCGGCGCAGTTGATGACTATAAAGGGCCCTGCCCTGCGCGAACTTTTTTCATGGATCGTCCTGGCGAATATCTCCTTGCCCGTGCCGCTTTCCCCCCTCAGGAGAACGGTGGAATCGGTGGGCGCCACCTGGTTGACAACCGAGACAACGCCGAGAAAGCCGGGGTCTTTGCCTATGATGTTGATGAGGCCCGCACGCTTGCCGGGCTTTAGAAAGTGCCCGTTTTTGATGTTCCTTATGTCGCTGGTGGTGAATAAAGCTCCTCCCAGGTATTCCCGGGAGAAATAAAAGTGGCGCAGCTTTGCCGCCAGTGGGTTGGGGCTGTCCAGGATAAGGTTCAGTTCCTTTTTGCCCTTCAGGTTCTGCACCAGGGGAGCGCTGCTGCTTTTCTTAAAGTGCTGGTAAAGATTTAGCTCCGCGGCGGCGCTGTTTTCAAAAACCGGCTCCCCCATGTCGTTAAAAAGGACGAACCCCTCTTCCAGCAACTGGCCGCAAAGCCCGGTGGACTGGCGGAAGAATTCGATGAGGAGCCTGTCTCTTTCCCGGGTCTCGTTAAGGGTCAGCAGGCGGGAAAAATCAACGGCCAGCCTGAGCCAGGCAGGGGAACCGGTGAGCGGTGATGGGGAGTGAAACTGCCATATCATACCCCTTGGATCATCCGGGGTGCCGAAGGGAACAAAAAATTCACTCGACCACGGGCAGCCTCTCAGGTCCGGGCAGTTCTGGCAGAGGTTATGCTTTCCTTTTAGTATGGCAACGGGATGTGAGAAGGACAGCAGCCTCTGCAGGTGGGCATGGGAAGGAACGGCATTTTCCGTGCCGGAGCCTTCGGGCCTGTGTACGCTGTGGACCCGGGACCTGTCCCACCAGGCGATCTGACAGCCAAAGAACGCGGCCAGGTTTTGCAGAAATAATTCCGGCACAATCTTTTCCGGCACAGTTTTTCACCGCTGCTTTAAGCATATATATCCAGTTTAAATGCAAAAAGATGCAAATACAAGAGAAATTATAAGAAGCAACGATAAAAATTAACACAAATTAAATTTTCCATGGAGGCCGTATTAATGTGTCTCCGGACACAGGTGCAGCCGGGGCGGAAAAATCATGCTTCTTCGTACAGGGGGATAATTTAAACCCGGCTTTTTGGATGTAAAAGCGGCAGTTGCCACGTTATTTAATACATTTGCATCAAAGTATTAATGGTACGGATATTGCGTAAACACTTGCCAGCCGGTTTTTGCGGTGCACGGTGCTTTACCGGGGCCGGTCGGACGAGGGGCCGGGGAAACGCTTTAGATAGAAAATACTGTAAGTTCAGTTTTTTTTGGTAAGCACGTGCGGTAAATCTGGTTATCAAGCTAAAAAGAGGTGATGGTACAGGAGGGGTGGCGAAATAAACGGTCCCGGTCGAAAAAAGTTATAAGGAGAGCAAGAGAATGGAAAAGATTAGCCAAAAAGGAGATGTATTTGAAAAATACGCCCTCGGACAAATCTCCCGGGAGGACAGGCAGCCGTGGTACAGCATAGCCCTTATCTGGATCGGCGTTATGATCTGCGTACCCGCCCTGATGGTGGGGGGCGCCCTGATAACCGGGCTGTCGCTGGCCAATGCGATACTGGCAGGAATTATCGGCTACACGATTATTGTAGCGTATATGAGCTTCCAGGGAATGCAGGGGGCGGACCTGGGAATGCCCACCGTGGTTAACGCCAGTTCGGCCTTTGGAGTGGCAGGCGCCAGGGTGCTTATATCCTTCTTCCTGGGCTTCGGGTGCCTGGGCTGGTTCGGGGTGCAGGCCAATGTCTGCGGCAGCGCATTCAGCAGCATTATTAATTCATGGGTGGGGCTGAATATACCGATATGGCTGTCTTCCCTGTTTTGGGGGGTAATCATGCTGGCCACGGCCATCATCGGGTTTAACGCGCTTAAGTACCTGAATTATATCGCCGTGCCCGCCCTGGTTATACTGTGTATCTACGGGACATATGTTTCCATAAGCAAGTTCGGAACGCAGTTGTTAGCCTCTTATCAGCCGCCCGCACCCTTTGCCTTTGTTCAGGGAATCGCAATAACGGTAGGCATGTTTGCGGTGGGGGGCGTACTGGCGTCTGACTATTCGAGGTATGCCAGGAACAGAAAAGACGCAGTCCTGTCATCGGTGCTGGGTGTATGGCCTACCGGCGTCTTGTTGCTGATCATGGGCGCCGTTATGGCGGTGGTGGCGGGATCGCATGATATAACCACGGTCCTGTCGAAGATAGGTGTTCCTATGGTGGGATTGATTATCCTTATTCTGGCCACATGGACGACAAACGCCATTAATGCCTATTCAGGGGGCCTGGCCATTACCAGCTTGTTCAATCTGGGCGACGACAAAAGGGCCCTGGCCACCGGTATCGCCGGCGGCATAGGAACCATGCTGGCCGTAGCCGGGATTATCAACCACTTCATCAGTTACCTGATGCTGTTGACCTCCTGCATACCTCCCATAGCCGGGGTGATGATGGCAGACTACTGGATTGTAAGAAAGGGCATGGCCTCAAGATGGAGCAGGTATCCCGGCGTCAACTGGGCAGGCGTGGTATCGCTGGCTTTGGGCGTTATTGCCGCCAATGTCATCAGTGCCGGCATAGCTTCGATAAACGGAATAATCGTATCCATGGTCTGTTACCTGGTTATTGCGGCGGTGGTGAAGCCTGTATCACCGGCTGTGGAAGGAAAAGACGCGTAGAAAAGGACTGGGGGATTTATTAACTTCCCGGCACGGAAGGAAGAAAAAGTGCAACGGAGTTACAGCTCATAACCCGAAGGAGGAAAATGATGAACAAAATTGATGCTCAGGCGGTTGAACACATTGCCCTGGGTGCCTCTCTCCTGGGCACCGGCGGGGGCGGCGACCCCCACATCGGCAAGCTGATGGCCCTGCAGGCCATAAAAAAATACGGGCCTGTCACCCTGGTGGACCCGGAGGAGGTGCCGGACGACGCGCTGGTGGTTCCCACGGCTATGATGGGCGCGCCAACGGTAATGGTGGAAAAGCTGCCCAGCGGGGAGGAAATATTCAGGGCCTTCAACGGCCTGAAGAATTACCTGGGCAAGGAGATTTTCGCCACCGTGCCTATTGAGGCGGGAGGGGTCAACTCCATGATCCCCATTGCCGTGGCCGCCAGGCTGGGCATCCCCCTGGTGGACTGCGACGGGATGGGCCGGGCCTTTCCGGAACTGCAGATGGTTACATTCCACCTGGAAGGGGTTTCGGCCACACCCATGGTCATAACTGATGAAAAGGGCAACAGCCTGATCCTGGAAACCATTAACAACCACTGGACTGAAAACCTGGCCAGAAGCGCCACCGTGGTCATGGGGGGAGCGGTGATGATAACTATCTACCCGATGACCGGAAAGAATTTAAAAAAATCCGGCATCAAAAACATACTGACCTATTCAGCGCAGATAGGCAGGGCCATCCAGGAGGCCCGGCGGCTGGGGGAAAGCCCTGTCGATTCCCTGCTCAAGGTAACGGGCGGCTTTGAACTTTTCAAAGGCAAGGTGGCCGATGTTTTGAGGCGGACCGAGGGGGGATTCGCACGGGGCGAGGCCCGCGTTGAAGGGATCGAGGAGTACAGGGGCGAGGTGCTGGAAGTCAGGTTCCAGAATGAGAACCTGGTGGCCGTCAGAAGCGGCAGGGTGGTGGCCGTGGTGCCCGACCTGATCTGCATTGTCAACCTGGAAACAGCCATTCCCATCACCACCGAGGGGCTCAGGTACGGCCACCGGGTGCTGGTGCTGGGCATCCCCTGCGACCCCAAGTGGCGCACGCCCAAGGGCCTGGAAACGGTGGGGCCGCGCTACTTCAGGTATGACCTTGATTACGTGCCGGTGGAGGAACTGGCCGGGGGAGGTGTAAAATAATGGGTTACCGGTTGGGAATTGACGTGGGCGGCACCAACACCGACGCCGTGATTATCGATGAAAGGCTTAATCTCGTTGAAAAGGTGAAAACGCCCACCACCAGGGATGTGACAACGGGAATCTATGCGGCCATAAGCAATGTGCTGGAGAAGTCCGGGATTAACAAGGAAGACATCTCCTACGCCATGCTGGGGACCACCCACTGCACCAACGCCATAGTGGAGCGCAAGCGCCTTTGCAAAGTTGGCATAGTGCGCATCGGCAAGCCAGCCACCATGGCCATCGCGCCCATGGTGGACTGGCCGGAGGACCTTGTGAAGGCGGTGGGTGAAGAATATTTCCTGGTGAAAGGCGGGCATGAGTATGACGGCCGTGAAATCTCGGCCTTAGACCCGGATGAAGTCAGGTCGGTGGCCCGGATGCTCAAGGGAAACGTGGAGGCCGTGGCCGTAACCTCCGTATTTTCCCCGGTCTCGGCGGACCACGAGAAGCGGGCAGCGGAAATTTTCAAAGAAGAACTGGGCGGCATACCCCTGTCCCTGTCCCACGAAGTAGCCTCCATCGGCCTTCTGGAGCGGGAAAACGCCACCATCCTCAACGCGGCCCTGACGGAGGTGGCCAGAATCACCGCCCTTGGCTTCAAGTCCGCCCTGGAGCGGGAGGGGGTTAAAAACGCCCGAATTTACCTGTGCCAGAACGACGGCACGCTGATGTCCATCGACTACGCAGTCCGGTACCCCATCCTGACGGTGGCCTGCGGGCCCACCAACAGCATCCGGGGGGCGTCTTTCCTGAGCGGATACAATAACGCCATAGTCCTGGACGTGGGGGGAACCACCAGCGACATAGGCGTGATCGTGAACAACTTCCCCCGCGAGTCCTCGGTGGCGGTGGAAATAGGGGGGGTGCGCACCAACTTCCGCATGCCGGACCTGATCTCCTTTGGCCTGGGCGGCGGGACCATTATCCGGGAGGAGGGCGGCGAGATCAGAATCGGGCCCGACAGCGTGGGCTACCGCCTCACCGAAGAGGCGCTGGTCTTTGGCGGAAACACCCTGACCGCCACGGATATAGCCGTGCGCCTGGGAATGGCGGAAATCGGCGACCCCGCCGGGGTGAGCCGTATAGACGAAGCCTTCGCCAGAAAAGCGCTGAATAAATGGATGGTGATGGTCAACGAGGCAATTGACAAGATGAAGCTGTCCGCAGAACCAGTGCCGCTGGTCCTGGTGGGGGGCGGCAGCATACTGATCACCGGCGGGGTGGAGGGGGTTTCGGAGGTAATCCGGCCGGCCAACCATGACGTGGCCAACGCCCTGGGCGCCGCCATCGCCCAGGTAAGCGGCCAGGTGGATAGAATATATTCCTTGAGCGAGATGAGCCGGGACGAGGCCATGAAGAACGCCAGGGAAACCGCCTTTGAAGAGGCGGTGAAGGCCGGCGCCGAGCCGTTCACAGTGCAGGTGGTGGAGTCCGAGGACGTACCCCTGGCCTACCTGCCGGGCAACGCCACGCGCATAAGGATAAAGGCGGCGGGTGATTTGAGGCACGGGTAAAATGAAACGTCGCCCGGAGCCGCGGGTGCGGTCCGATCTCCGGCAGGGGAACCGGGCCGGGTGGACTGAG
>JBMOPB010000017.1:0-12024 GCA_049325055.1 Bacillota bacterium | reverse complement strand
GGCTGTCACCAAATGTCCCGACCAAAACAAAAAGGCCGCAAAATTTCTACGGCCTTTATTTGAATTGGACCAGCACGGTCTCCAGCCGAATGCAGGTGAGGAGAAAAGAACCCGGACCGGGCTAAGGGGGCGTTCCGGGGCCCGGGCGGAAAAGGCCGCAGGCAACGGCGCCGGGGTTTGATCCCCTGGAGATTATTTCTTCCAGGCCGTTTTTGCCCACCCGCCTTATAAGGTCGGCGGCGTGAATGCGGCGGGGGACTTTTTTTTGCAGCGTGCCGTATTCCGGCACGCCGGCCAGGCAGCCGGTCCTGGTTTCCCGCCGGCCTGCCACCTGCACCAGGAATACGCAGTGGCGGCAGGTGGTCACCGCCTTTTCCCTCAGTTCCGGCAGAAAAAGCCGGTGCCCCTCCCAGAGCTTGTTGCCCCTATTCATAGACTACCCCCGATCCGGTGAGTGAGGAGGCCCTTTTGATTGTTTTTTCCCCGAAGCGGCTGCGTATAATGTCGCAGGCCCCGGCCGCCCGCCGGAGCTTTTCCGCCCTGCCGAAGATATCATGCTGCAGTGATGCGTTTTTCACCAGCCCTGACAGTGACAGCCCAACCATCCTGACCGGGCACCCGGGCCAGTGCCTGTCCAGCAGCAGCAGTGCGGCCTCGTACAGGTCTTCCGGCAGGTCGGTGTACACTTTAAGTGTTCTGGACCGGCCCAGCCAGTTAAAATTGTTGTCCTTCAGCACCAGGGACACCACCTTGCCGGTGTATCCCCCCTGACGGGCCCGCCTGGCCACCAGGTCGCTAAGCTCCAGTATTACCACGGCTATTTCATCCCTTTGATAGAAATCCCTGGGCAGGGTTATCTGGTGCCCGACGCTTTTGGCGACATCCAGGGAATTGGGGTCCACCGGGCTGTGGTCGATGCCGTTGGCCGACCATGACATAACCTCCCCCATAATGCCGAAGCGCCTTTTCAGAACCTCCACCGGGAAGGAGGCCAGGTCGCCGATGGTGTGGATATTGAAGTATCTCAGGTGCCGCTCGTAGCGGGGGCCGATTCCGAACAGCTCCCTTACCGGCAGCGGCCACAGCCTGGTTTTGACATCCTCCCACCCGATCAGGGTGAGGCCGTCGGGTTTTTGCAGTCCGGCGGCCATCTTGGCCAGCAGTTTGTTGGGGCCTATGCCCACGCTGCATAAGACCCCCACCTCGCGGCGGATGCGGTCCTTCAGCAGGCGGGCGGCTGACACCGCATCGCTGAGGATGCTTTCGCAGCCGGTGATGTCCATGAAGGCCTCGTCTATGGAAAAGGGCTCCACCAGCGGGGTTAATTCCTTCATGATCCTTATTATCATGGCCGAAAAATGAACGTAAAGGTGATGCTGCGGGGAGACAAAAATGCCGTCCGGGCATGCCTGGCGGGCCTCCCAGACGGCCATGCCGGTCTTGACGCCCCGGGCCTTGGCCTCATAGGAGGCGGCCAGTACTATGCCGTGCCTTTTTTCCACCGATCCCCCCACAATAACCGGGCGGTTTCTCAGGCCGGGGTCAAGGGCCTGGTGAACGCTGGCGAAAAAGGAATTCATGTCGGCCAGCAGTATTGTTCTTTCCATTGCCATCACCACAGAACAAATGTTTGTATTAATTATTATAAATCCGGACACAGGTTCGTGCAAGGCTGTGTGTGCCGGTAATTACTGTATTTTTATACCGGGCGCCAGGGTATTTAAAAAATAAAAGTCAGGCTTTTTGTCCTGACCGTTACGCTGTTGGAGCCTCTTCCGGATCCCGGCCTTTATAATCATTTACTTTGTAGCCATGTAATACAGCATTGTTCCCATGGTGGCCGCAAATATAACGCTGGCCGCAAAAAAGGCCCTGGTAAGAAAAACTATTGATCTTTCGGTTTCCAAGAGCCGTATTTGTATTTCCTCCATCCGCTGCTCGGCTGGGTCCACCATATTTCTTTTTATGGAGGAAGCCAGGGATGATATTTCCTTTTCTATGTTTAACAAGGTGTTCATGATTTCCCGTCCATCCCGGCCTGGTTGATGGCCTCCTTGATGGCGGCAAGCAATAATACCGGGGTGTCCTTTACGGCTTCCTCAAGCCGGTTCAGCCGTGCCTTTATTTCTTCAAATTCCTTCTGGTCCTTGCCGTGCTGCTCCTCCATAATTCTTTCCAGCTTTCTGCTTTCATCGATTACAGGCTCCACCAGCTTTATTTTGACTCCTTTTACAATATCGTTCATAAGGCCTTGCATCACGCCGTCCTGGTCACTGCCCTGAATCAATGTTTTCGCCATTTTGAATCCCTCCCATAAATTTGTAGAATTCAGCGGCACGTCTGATATGACCGGTGCCGCGTTATTCCAGATCGTCCAGAGACCTTTTGAGCATGGACATCAGACTGATGGCCTGCATTTGGCTGTTGTGAACGGAAATGCGGTCAACCGACCGGGTAAACTCCTCAACCATCTGTACCTTGATTTCTCCTCCGGTACGGGCGCTGACCTCCCTGATTATTCTCCGCAGCCTTTCGTCCAGCACCCTGGCGTTTTCCATATCATTTCCCCCCGTTTCTCATAATTTTTTAAGGATTGCTTCCAGTCTTGCCAGGTATCCCCTGGCTGTTCTGCGGGTTTTCTCCGGTATTATCTGCCTCCCCGTGGCGGATTCCCCGGAGGATATTTTTTTGAGCCAATCAGTCAACTCCCCGGCCACCTCGGCCATTTTCCCGGCCTCAATATCGGCTGCCTTTTTTCTGATCCTCCGCAGCAGCCTGTCAAACCCATCGTCCCCCTGGCGCAGGGCGTTAAGCGCCGAAATGGTGTAAACCTGTGGGTAGGGAAGTATATCCCCGGTTCCGGCACTATGACTGAGCTTTTGTCTTATGTAGAGGGACACCTTTTCCCGCTCCGTTTCTGAAATGGTATCCGCAAAATTGATCACGTAAAAAACAGGAATCTTGATCCCGAATCTGTGTATTCTGTCAATGTGTCCCGGTATGCCCTCGGCCAGTACATGCTTGGCATGCAGGAATACAAGGGCCAGGTCGCCGGACTCCAGAACCGGCGCTGCCAGGTCATGGTGCCTCAGGTGCAGGGAACCCAGCCCCGGAGTGTCGATGAAATCGGCGAAGGCGATATTTTCCGAAGGATAGTTGATGGATGCTCTTTCCACCAGGTATGACCCCGGAGTTGAAACGGCCCTGTGAAACTTAAGCCTCTGTTGGTTGTCGTCCAGGCTGAATACCATCCGGGGGCGCCTGGCCGGAATAATGCGTACACTGGTTACAGGAGCCGCGGTGGCTGAAGTTTCCGGGATCCTTCTTGTGAAAAGGGGTATGCGGCGGCTTTTTTCGGTGCGCGGCTCTGCAGCCGTCCTGCTGTAGGACCTGCAGATACCATCCAGTATAGAAGCCAGTTCCAACAGTGTTACGCCCCTGTACAGGCCATTCCGTAAAATCTCGGCCCCGCTAATTAGTTCCCTGAGGGAGGGGTCTTCCAATATCTGTGTAAGGGCATGCACTTCATCCCGGTTAAGGGTGAATTTGCCTTCCCTGACAACAACCGGAGAGAATTCAGCCTTGAGCAGGTGTTCCACTTCGGCGGACTTTTCCTGGCCGTAGCGGATATTGAAAACGCAGGAAGTGGTGGCCCTGTCTTCTGCGGGCAGCAGGGCTTCCCCCAGGAGCGCGTTTAAAAAAGTTGTTTTGCCGGTGGAAAAGGGCCCGGCCACAATCACCCGGCATTTTTCACGAAGGATTTCGGTCTTCTCTAACAGCGCCCGGCCGTTGTGCCCCGCAAGGTCCCTGTCCGACATTACCTCCCTTACCAGCGACGCGATCTGATCTCCTGCCCCCGGGCTGATGATTCTCGGTTTTTTAAGGCTGCTGGTTATCCTGTTCTCGGTGGTAAGGCGAATGGTATTGGCGCGCAGCTTGTTGGCCAGGTTGCCGTATATAAGCGGCAGGTCCCTGATGGTAAGCATTCCGCGGTTAATTATTTCGGCATCTTCCACAACATCCCAGATCTTCAGCAGAAAAGCCTCTTCATCGGTAACCATGGAGGCCTTCTCCAGCTTGCCCGGAAGGCTCCTGTCAATTTTTGAAAGTCTTTCCTGTATTCCCTTTATGAAAAAATCCATTGCCTTTATTTGAAGGAAAAGAGAAATCAGATCAGTGCTGGACCTGTCCCTGGTGTTGGTGGCGTAGATTTCGGCACGGCCGGGAAAGATGGTTCTTAGCGCCTGACTGGTCTCGGCAAGGGAGGTGCCGTCTATAAGCCCGAGGTTGGCGTTTATGAAGAATGATATCCATCCCCTTGTTTTCATGCCTGCCAGGCCGGTTAAAAAACTGTGTGTTACGGTGTCGATCCCCCGCTGGTGAAAAAGAAAAATAATGCCGTTTGCTGCAGACAGGTGTTCCTTCAGCATGTTATCGGTCTCGCGGGTAAGCCCCACTCCCGGGGTGTCCACCAGGGAGCACCAGCGCAGGATTCCCGAAGGCAGCATTATTTCAGCCCCGTCCGGCACTGAAAGCCTTCTCCGGTTCCTCAGGGCTTCTCTCAGGTCCCTTTCGGCAATCTGGACATCATGCCCTTTGACTATCTTGAAGGCCTGGAGTGTTTCGGAGAAGCTGAAACGCACCGGGAAAAAAGTAGATGGCGAGGCGTCATCGGGGCATATCCGCTGATCGATCAAATTGTTGACCAGCGTCGATTTGCCCGAGTTAACCGGTCCGGCAACTAAGAAGGTGGGTTTTTTTAGTTCCGGGTTCAATTCCCGGAGGTTTGTCACCCGGTTGATATAATCTATGACAGTATTCAAAGCGACCCCCCCGCCAGGTTTCTTGCAGAAATGACAAATCGTCCATGTATACTTATGCAGCTATCTTAATGGAATATATTATCAGATTTGGCTTTTAATGATAATAAACTTATGCGGGCCTAAAATTATTTCGGTTATGCAATAATGCTCCACGCCGAAAAACTCCGCCCAGGGGCGGAGTTTTATCCTTAATGACACGTGAAAGACATGCCTTTTCCTTTATTCTTTATTCTGGATTCTGGATTCCGGCCTGGAATTCCAGGCCCCTGGGTGAACAGTTCATTCCTTTCCCAGTACTTCCAGCGCGTGCTTGGCCCGCCGGTCCTTCTCCATAACTTCGGTGAGGAACCGGCGAAGGTATTCAGCTATTTCCGGAGGCATGCCAGAGGGCCTGTGCAGGTGCTTTAACAGCATAACCACCGATTTCAGGTTTTCCGCCAGGTTGTTGTCCGGTGACGGTGAGACTTCCAGCGCCCGCAACTTGGAAAAACAGGCCTCGATAATCTGGGGTACGTTTTTATTCTTGATTTTTTCCAGAAAGGCGTGAAGCTGGTATAATTCCGGGCTCAAGGCATCACCTCCAAATGAAGTTTTATTTATTCAGTGTTTCGACAGGCCCCGCCGGTTTCCCTACGGGTATAGCATCATTTTCCAATATTTTTTCCAGATTTGCAATAACCTCGTCCATGGGCAGCGCCCTGGCCTCCTTCTCGGTGATGGGGCGGCCGAAGGCCATCCCCTGCTCCTGCCTGTGGCCCCGGTAGCGCCGGGGAAAGGAGGCATCCCGGCTGAACCACTTTCTGCCCACTGAATATGGAGTGTGAAATGAAAAGCTGTGGCTGTCGTACTGTATGTTGAACTCGTAAAGATCATAGTAGCTCTTGTGCCTGGCGCAGCGGGGGCAGCCCCCATAAGACTTGGCGTACTCGCCATAGGTCATGTTCAGTTTGCTTGCGCGGGTTCTGCATTCCGTGCACAAATCGATCCTTTGCTGCCCCTGCACCAGAATGACCTGGAAAAACGGGGTGTCAAGGTAGTTCCTGACAAAGTATTTAAGTATTCTTTCCTTTATTTCGTACAGGTACTGGTGGCCGGATTTGGCGTAGTGGTTTAAATGGAAAAGGTAGTACGAGGCCTTTAACAGATTTGCGGTTTTTTCCGGAAGATCGTACAGTGATGAAAGAAATTCATCGCGCCTTTTTTTCACCCCTGCGGCGTTCATGGATTCCGCCGCCCTGGTCATTCCCGCCTGCCTTCCATTCCGGAAGTTCTCCTCGGTGGCCCATTTGCTGAGTATTTTCGGCATCTGGTGCTTCAGGTGGCGGACCTGGTCGGACCGGTAAAGATACTCTTCTCCGTATTTTTGTGCCACCTTTCCCGAGACTTCCAGGTATCCCTCTCGGGTAAGGCGCCGGATCTTGGCCGGGGTCACGCCCAATTCCCGGCAGACCTGGGCTGTGGTTAGCAGTTCGCCTGTTGCCTGCATAAATGCAATCCTCCGTTTTTAAACCACAGGGGATACTTAACCCTTATACAAACACTGTTTACTCAAAAAAGCCGCCGAGGGCCAGCACCACTTCCAGCATGATCAGCAGCACTATGGCCACTTCCAGAAGGGTGGACTGCTGGGTGGTGATTTCATTGCTCAGCAGGGTGTAGTTCTGCTGTATGATGGTTATCTTTCTCTCTATGCTTTCCGCCCATGCCTTGGTCCTGAATATGTTCAGGGCGGAACCGTAAACCCTGGCGTAAAAAACGTCCTCGGTAAGTTTGAGGGAGTTGTGGATGCGCTCCGTAATCTCGCTTATATCGATTACCAGTTCGGCCAGCCTGTTCATTATTCTCCGGTAATGTCCGCGGCGCCGGTAGCGGGCAATGGTTTCGGCATCTTCCAGGGCGTCGTACATTTTGTTCATTTCCATGGAAAGCAGGTCGTCGTAATACCGCAGCTCCAGGAGCTGGGAGTTGGCAAACTCCAGCAGGTCCGGAATATCTGCGCTGCCCGTGGGGTCGTAGACCAGCGCCGAGTCCCAGGTAATGACCGCAAGGTCGTCTTTCCCGTATGAAAAAGAGTTATTGAGAACGTCCCGCCTGACCTGTTCGCTTAAAGGTTCTGTTTCGGCAAGGAGCAGGGGGGTGGGGTCCCAGGAGTTATCCCATTTGTGGAAATAGTATATGGTGTATTCCTCAACAAACCCTGTGTTTTCGGGCTTGATCATCGCTTCCATGAGAGTCTTTTTTATTGTGGCAAGCTTTTGCTCAAAAATCTCCTCCAGGTTCTCGTCATAGTACAGGTTGACCGCCAGGGTGTGTATCCGGCTGTAATCATATTCCGGCGGGATGCAGATTCGCATGGTTATGCTTATTACCCCCAGGTCATATACCCTGGCGTAGTAATTTACCGTATACTGCTGTTCGTAAAAAAGACGGCTTTCTTCCCCCAGTTCCACCGTAACCGGGGGGTTGGGAATGTTTATGGATTTGGGTTTTACCCGGGAAAGTTTCATCCTGGAGGTGGGCTTTATCTGGGAAAGCAGTTTTTCCACCGTGTCCAGCCGTATTTCCCCGGCCACGTCGAAAATTCTATAAAGGAAAAAATAATTGTGCATCTGACCTCTCCCGGTGAATTTTTTGTGTATTTTAACAAAAAATATGAAAAACAGCAAATGCAAGATGAGGTGTATGCAGAGGGTAAAGGGGGTGGAATTTTGGCCAGGGAGGAAAAAGATCTGTATAACCTGGATGAACCGGGGGATGACGGCTTTCAGGAGGATAAGCCGGAAGAAGTCGAAAATGTTGAGGAATTTGATCATCACATAATGTACCATAACTTTTACGGGTACTGATAAAGGCTTTGGTATAGAGAAATCCGGGCAAACAGGGATTTTTTATAAAAATATGTGGAAGAATAAAACTGGTGAACACAATAAACTTGTACGGAGGGTTGGCCAATTATGAAGTTTGGTATGCGTGAAGCCGTGGAAATGTTTGAAATGCTCAGGGATTCCTCGTGCATGATTGATCACTTCACGGACTACATCAATCACTGCCAGGATCCAAGCCTGAGGCAGATACTGGAAAACCAGCAGCGCCATCTTGTGGATGAATACAACCACGAGTTAAGCGTTATGCAGGCCCATGGCCTTGATACAACCAGTGTCCCCAGGATACAGTCCGATATGTCGGCGAACCAGGGGGGGGCAATGTCAGCAATGCCCGGGATGCAGGGAAATGCAAACATACAGTTCGGCATACAGCAGACCGGCCAGAACCAGCCCCAGGCCCAGGTCAGGTCAAGGACTATAAATGACCGCACCATCGCCCAGGGGGCCTTGCTGTTCCACAAGTGCATTGCCGGCAGGGCTACCACTGCGGCGCTGGAGAGCGCCGAGCCGCATTTGCGGAATCTGCTGTCAAATTCGGCCCGCACCCGCATGGACATGGCCTACGAGATTTTCAATTACATGGTTCAGAGGGGGTTTTACCAGACACCGGAGGTTCCGAGAAACTTTATAAACCATATGCAGCAGCAGGGGGCTCAAAATTACCCCGGGGCCCAGCAGACTCTTGCAGGAATGCAGCAAAATGTCTCCGGCGTTCAGCAGCACCCGGCGGGAGTTCAGTGGAATTACCAGGCCGGACTGCAGCAGGGCAATCCCCCAAGGCAGTTTTCATGATATAAAACCTGATCAAACCAAGCATGAAAAATCATCAAGACCTCGATGCCCTCGGGGTCTTTTTTATGGTCAAACGTCTTGGGCAGAGGCTAATAGAAACGGCAATGCGTTATTGCATTGCCGTTTCGTCATTACAATTGTCCGTACTATATGGTTGGTTAATGTGACTAATGTAGCAATGCATCGGCGATGCAGCATTGCATATAGCCCTGTGTGTTGCGATCTTTGGCATGGGATAAAAAATGCAGGTTTTTTAACCTCTCAGGACCGCCTGCTAAGAGTGGCACTTTTTTTGCTTGTCTTAGTGATTTAACAAATACTCCTTGAAAACCAATCCGGGGAAGGGAGTAAAAAACAATTTACGGGAGGGAAAACTGTGAATTTCGAACTTACCGAAGAATTGCAAGACATAAAGAAGTTGGCCAGGGATTTTGCGGTAAAGGAAATCGCACCCACGGTGGACCAGGACGACAAGGCGCACCGTTTCCGCCGGGACCTTGTGAAAAAAATGGGTGACCTGGGCTTTTTCGGCTGCGTTATACCGGAAGAGTACGGCGGCAATGAAATGGGCTTCCTCGCCATAACGCTTATTGCCGAGGAAATTGCAAGGGTGCACAGCTCCATGCGCCTCCCCTTCAACATGAACGCCCTGGGGCCTGCCAGGACCATACTCAAATTCGGCAGTGAAGAACTGAAGCAGAAATATGTACCAGGACTGGCAAGCGCCGACCTGCTGGGCGCCTTTGCCATAACCGAGCCGGACGCAGGATCCGATGTGGCCTCTATGAAGACCAGGGCGGTTCTGGACGGGGACCACTACGTTGTAAACGGGAGCAAGATGTGGATCTCCAACGCCCCGGTGGCTGATGTGGCGCTTCTGTACGCCATTACCGACCCTGGTAAGGGAGCAAGGGGTATGTCGGCCTTTGTTCTGGACTGCAAGTCCCCCGGCGTTACGGTGGAGCCTATCACTGAAAAACTGGGAACATGGTCGGCTCCTGTGGGATCCATGACCTTTGAAAATGTCCGTGTCCCAAAGGAAAACCTGCTGGGCAAGGACGGGGACGGCTTCAAGATCTGCATGAGCCAGCTTGATGACACCCGCCTGGGATGCGCCGCCGGCGCCCTTGGTGTGGCCCAGGCATGCATTGACGCGGTGCTGCAGTATTGCAACGAGCGCCAGCAGTTTGGACAGCCCATCGGTAAATTCCAGATGATACAGGACATGATCGCCCAGATGATAGTGGATGCCGAGGCGGCCAGGCTGCTTGTCTACAAGGCGGCCACCCTCAAGGACAAGGGGGTTCCCAACACCCTGGAGACATCCATGGGCAAGTACGCTGCGGCCGAAGCGGCCAACAAGTGCGCCGACTATGCCATGAAGATTTACGGATCGTACGGCTATTCCGAGGAGTACCCCGTGGCCAGGTTCTACCGGGATGCAAAATCGTACCAGATCGTGGAGGGCACCAGCAACATACAGAAGGTTATAATATCCAATGACGCCCTCGGGTACCGCAAGGCGAACAGGTAAGAAAGGGGATTAGGGGTTAATTCCTGAATTTATAGGAGGATATCAAATGAGGAAAATTTACGAAGACCTGGCTGCAAGAAAAGAAAAAATAAGTAAGATGGGCGGGGAAAAGGCGGTGGCCAACCAGAAAAAGGCCGGCAAGTGGACCGCCAGGGAAAGGATAGAGTACTTTTTTGACCCCGGCACTTTCACTGAGATAGCACCCTTTATGAAGCACCGCATTACCGCTTTCGGAATGGCCGAAAAGGAAATTCCGGCGGAAGGGGTTGTTGTGGGCTACGGCAAGGTTAACGGCAGAATGGTTATGGCTGCGGCCGAGGACTATACCGCCATGGCCGGTACCTTTGGCGAGTACCACGGCAAGAAATTTGCCCAGGCAATCGACATGGCCAAGGAAATGGGGATTCCCTTTGTGGGAATGAACGATTCCGGCGGCGCCCGCCTGCAGGAAGGTATAGACACGCTGGAGGCATATGCCTGGCTTTTCAGGTCCCAGAACCTGGCTTCAGGGATTATTCCCCAGCTGGCCCTGCTGATGGGGCCCTGCCTTGGCGGCCAGGCCTACCACCCGGTTATGCAGGACTTCGTCTTCCAGTGCAAAAAAACCGGGTTTATGGGAATTGCCGGACCCGCCTTCGTGAAAACACAGCTGGGCATTGACATTGACCTGGAAACGCTGTGCGGTGTGGAGGCCCACGCTGTCAAGTCCGGCTGCACCCAGATTGTGGTGGAGGACGACAAGGACTGCCTCGACAGGACCAAGGAGCTTTTAAGCCTCCTTCCGCAGAACAATAAGGAAAAGCCGGCCCGGGTGGATACCGGGGACGACCCCGCGCGGCTGGTTCCGGAGCTTGACGGTCTGGTGCCTGAGCATACCCTTATGCCTTACGACATGCACGAAATAATATACAAAATTGTTGACAACGGCTATTTCTTCGAGATATCGCCCATGTTCGCCAAGAACGTTATAATCGGCTTCGGCCGCTTCAACGGCAGGGTCGCCGGAGTGGTGGCAAGCCAGCCCAACTGGATGGGGGGCGTAATCGACTGTGACGCCGCTGACAAGGTGGCAAGGTTTGTCAGGTTCTGCGACCTCTTCAACATCCCGCTGGTCAACATCCATGACACGCCGGCCTTCATGATAGGGCCCTACGAGGAGTGGAAGGGAATACTCAGGCACGGCGCCAAGATGCTGTATGCCTATATCGACGCCACCGTTCCCAAGGTCTCGCTGATCATCCGCAAGTCTTTCGCCGGAGCCTACCTGGGGATGTGCTGCAAGGACACCGGGGCGGACCTGGTGTTTGCCTGGCCCGAGGCAACGGTCACCATCGTCGGAGCCGAGACTGCAGCCAGCGTGATATTCGCCAAGGAAATCAAAAACGCCGAAAACCCCGCAGAGGTAAGGGCCGGCAGGATCAAGGAATACCGCGACCTCTACGAAAACCCGTACAGCGCCGCCGAGCGGGGATATATCGACAACGTTATCATGCCTTCTGAAACCAGGAAGTATATCTGCAACGCCCTGGACCTCCTGGAAAACAAATCTGTGGCAAGGCCGTTTAGGAAATTCTCAAATATTAATATGTAAAATAGGAGGGTGCTGTCGTGAACGTAACCGCGCCAATGGTTGGAAAACTGGTGTCAGTGGATGTCGGTGCCGGCGACACGGTAAAGAAAAACGATGCCGTGGCTACCATTGAGGCCATGAAAATGTTTGTTAAAATTTATTCCCCCGCCGACGGCCGGGTGGCTGAGATAAAGGCCGCCCCGGGGGACGTGGTGAACCCGGAGACCGTGATAATGACCCTGGAATAAACCAGAATTCAGAGTCCGGACTTCCATGCCGTAAGCCCGGCGCGTCAAGCAATGACAATCTGTGGCCGGAGGTGCCGCTCCGGCTAAGAGTGGGTTTTTATTCTGGATTCTGGATCTTTGAATTCTGTATTCCGACCCTAAAAAGCTCTTCAGGATAAGTAATTTTTGTTAT
>JBMOPB010000016.1:0-82033 GCA_049325055.1 Bacillota bacterium | reverse complement strand
TTTTTTTTTATTTAAATTGTTGGAAAAGAAGGAATTTTTACATGTAACGAGAAGCTTATTCGGAAAGCTTATTGATGGTCAGGCCATAAAGATGATAAGTCCACCGGTAAAAATCCGCTATTAAAAGACGTGTACGCGGTAACAAGGGAAGAGTCCGAGGCGTCGGGGGGGAGCATGAAGGAAGGCCACAATCAGGCAATCAAGGCCGACGGGGAAAAGATAGGGACATTCGGCATTGCCGGCTCCCTGGAGATAGTCCAGCCGGTGGCCAGGATCGCCGCGGCTCTTGTAGTTAACATGATAAGGGACGGCGATCTGAAAAACCAGATGTTGTCGCACGCCGATACAGTCAACAGCGCCATACAGCAGGCCGCGGCATCAATAGAAGAAATTACCGCCTCGGCAGAGGAAGTGGCGGCCAATAACCAGACGCTGGCCCAGGTCGCCAGGGAGGCCGCCATGAAAGTCAGGGAAACCACCCAGGTTCTTGATTTTATTCGCCGGGTGGCCGACCAGACCAAGCTCCTGGGGCTTAACGCCGCCATTGAGGCCGCCCGGGCGGGAGACAAGGGGCGGGGCTTCGGTGTTGTGGCCGGAGAAGTTGGCAAGCTGGCTGAAGAAAGCAACCGGTCGGCCAAGGAAATAACCAGGATGCTGGAGCAGTTCCAGGTTTCCATAGGGCGTGTAACCGAGGGTATTGAGAGGACAAGCGAGGTAAGCCAGGAACAGGCCAGAGGTATTCAGGAAATAGCCAATATGGTGGAGGGCCTTCAGGTAACCGGACAGCGGCTTACCGCTATGGCAAAAGATTTGTAAAAAATATTTTAATTTTTAATTCAGAAAAAAAGGAATTTTTAAATACAGGAAGAATGTATTTCTAAATATTGATGGCCTTACCACCTGATGGCATAAATATCAGCAGCCTAGGTGGAGGATCGGAAAAACAGAAAGGAAGGAGGTGCCGTATCCGTCATTAATTTTTCGCCCTTATAGGAATTATCAGATTAATAATGCTAAAGGAGGTAAATTGATGATGACCTGGACGCAGGTAATTAACCCGTTTGACAACATCGGGCTGTCCGCCCTGGTGGCCGCCATCCCCATAATTTTTATGTTTATAGCCCTGGGTGCCTTGCGACTGAAAGGACACATCGCCGGACTGATCGCCGTAGCATTGGCAGTGCTGGTTGCTATAGCGGGCTTTGGAATGCCGGCCAAGTACGCACTAATGTCTACCCTTTACGGCGCCATGTTCGGACTGTGGCCCATCGGCTGGATCGTCGTGACCGCTGTTTTCCTTTACAATATGACGGTCAAGACCGGCCAGTTTGAAATAATTAAGGACTCCATAGCATCGGTAACGGACGACCGGCGCCTGCAGGCCCTTCTTATAGGCTTTTCCTTCGGCGCATTCCTGGAGGGTGCGGCCGGTTTCGGCACCCCGGTGGCCATCACCGCAGCCATGCTGGTTGGCCTGGGCTTCAACCCATTGTATGCCGCCGGACTCTGCCTCATTGCCAACACCGCGCCGGTGGCCTGGGGCGCCATCGGCATTCCCATTATCACAGCAGGGGCGGTTACAGGCATTGACGCCATGGCCATCAGCCAGATGACCGGAAGGCAGCTGCCTCTGCTTTCAGTTTTTGTGCCGTTCTGGCTGGTCTTCATCATGTCAGGCTGGAAAGGCGCCAAAGAAGTGATACCGGCCATTCTGGTCAGCGGGCTTTCATTTGCCAGCATGCAGTGGTTTTCTTCCAACTATCTCAGCCCCATGCTGCCGGACATTATGTCATCACTGGCTTCCATCGTCTGCCTGGTGCTTTTCCTGAGGGTCTGGAAGCCGCAAAACACCTGGCGTTTCGCGGACGAGCCCCCGGCCACCCTGGCGGTCAGGCGCCATGCCCCGGGCGTGGTCTTAAAGGCCTGGTCCCCCTTCATCGTTCTTACCATTCTGATTGGAGACTGGGGACTGAAGCCCGTTAAGGCTCTCCTTGATATAGTCAACATAAAAATTGTTTTTGAAGGCCTGGACAAGATGATATTGGTGGGCGGCAAGCCCCTGGCCGTGGTCTACAACTTCAACTGGCTTTCGGCCACCGGCACCTCCATCCTGCTGGCAGCCGTCATCACCGCCTTCATACTGCGGATCGGGCCGGGACAATTTTTCCAGATATTCGGTGAGACGCTAAAGAACCTGCGCTTTGCCCTTCTAACTGTCGCTTCCGTGCTGGGCCTGGCCTACGTGGCCAACTGGTCGGGTATGACTACCACACTAGGCAAGGCATTTACCGTAACCGGCCTGATCTTCCCCTTCGTGTCGGCCTTCCTTGGCTGGTTGGGCGTGTTCCTCACCGGCAGCGACACATCGTCCAACGCATTGTTTGGAAATATGCAGAAGGTGACGGCGGAGTCCATGGGGATCAACCCGGTGCTGACGGTGGCCACCAACGGCGCCGGGGGCGTTGCCGGCAAAATGATCTCGCCGCAGAGCATCGTGGTTGGGGCATCATCCACCGGACTGCTGGGCCGGGAGGGTGACCTGTTCCGGTTCACCCTCCCGCACAGTATCTTTTTCACAGCCCTGGTGGGCCTGATCGCTCTTTTGCAGGCCTATGTCTTCCCGTGGATGATCCCCCCCGCGCTCAAGGCTGCGGCAGCGGCGGCAGGAGCTTCCAAGGGCGGTGCGGAAATATTGATTGGCACCGGTGTTGTAGTGCTGATACTGGCAGTGTACTCCTCCATGCAGGGAAGGAATACTGGAAAAATCAGTGCATAAAGCAGATAATCTGAAGCGGAGAGGATGTTTATGTCCGGGCTGAACGTGAAAGAAGCGCTGGTAAACCTGCTGGGTAAAGAACGGGTGATTATCCGGCCCGAAGAACTGATATGCTATTCATATGACGCCACCCCGGACCTTCCCTCCGGGCAGCCCCTGGCTGTGGTGTTCCCGGAAAGCGTGGAGCAGGTTAAGGGTGTGGTGGAAATTGCCCGCCGTCATGCAGTCCCCGTTTACCCCCGGGGTTCCGGCACAAACTTGAGCGGGGGTTCGGTACCCCTGGACAGGGGGATAGTTCTGTCCACCGTGAAAATGAATAAAATACTGGAGATAGACGCCGACAATCTGACGGCTACCGTGCAGCCCGGGGTGATAATTCAGGCGTTGAATGACGCGGTATCCCCCTATGGGTTAATCTATCCCCCCGACCCCGGCACGGTGGCCACCGCCACCATGGGCGGGAGTGTGGCCGAATGTTCCGGCGGACTAAGGGGACTAAAATACGGTGTAACCAAGCACTATGTGATGGGACTGCAGGTGGTGCTGGCGGACGGGCAGGTGGCCCGCTTCGGCGGAAAGACGGTGAAAAATGTAACCGGTTACGACCTGGTGAAGCTTTTTACCGGATCCGAGGGCACTCTGGGGATAATTACCGAAATCACGGCGCGGCTGATACCGGCGCCTCAGGCCAGGCGTACAATGATGGCCGTGTTTGGCCGGCTTGAGGACGCCGGTGAAGCGGTTGCCGATATTGTAAGGCAGAAGGTGATCCCGGCCACCCTGGAGATAATGGACAGGGTAACGGTGCAGACGGTGGAGAATTTCTCAAAAGCAGGGCTGCCCACCGACGCCGAGGCAGTACTGCTGATTGAAGTTGACGGAATACCGCCGGTGGTTGAAGAGGAGGCCAGGACTGTAATCGCGGTGGTGGAAAAACACCAGGGCCGGGTAAGGATGGCACGGGACGACAGGGAAAGGGATGAACTGTGGCAGGCCAGAAGGGCCGCACTGCCCGCCCTGGCCCAGCTAAAGCCCACCACGGTGCTGGAGGACGCCACCGTCCCCCGCAGCAAAATAACCGATATGCTGAAGGCACTCCAGGAAATAGCCCAAAAATACCGGCTCACCATTGGGACTTTTGGCCATGCGGGTGATGGGAACCTTCACCCCACCATACTGACCGATGCCCGGGATTTGGAGGAAATGGAAAGAGTTCACCGGGCGGTGGACGACATTTTCAAAAAAGCCCTGGAGCTGGGGGGGACTTTGAGCGGTGAGCACGGCATCGGCCTTGCCAAGAAGAATTTTTTGAGATGGGAAATGGGGGGATCGGGCCTGGATGTGATGAGAAGGATTAAAAAGGCCCTTGATCCCGAAGATCTGTTGAACCCGGGTAAGGTAATCCCAGACGGGGAGGGATAGCGGTGTCACTATACGGCGGGTTGCCGGGACTTGAAGAGGAATTGATAAAATGCATGAAATGCGGCAACTGCCAGGCCGTCTGCCCGCTGTACAGGGAAACCTGGGCGGAAGTCAGCGTGGCCAGGGGAAAAATAAGGCTGGCCCAGGCAGTGTTGCGGGGGGAGCTAAAGCCCTCCCCGCAATTGGCAAAGCTGTTTGAGTTTTGCCTGACCTGCATGGCCTGCTCAGCCAACTGCCCCTGCGGGGTCCGGGTTGACCGGATCATTTTGGCTGCCAGGAACGTCATGGTGAAAAACACAGGCCTTTCTTCTCTGAAAAAAGCCGCTATAACCGGCCTTTCCAGCCCGGCCCTGCTGAGGTCGGGGCTGGGGGCGGCCCGGGCGGTCCAGGGATTGCTGTTTAAGAGACAGGGTGACCTTATGAACCCGCGCTTCCCAATTGGCCTGGAAATGAGGAGGGCGCTGCCGCCACTGGCAGACAGCTTTTTGCGCGACAGCCTGCCGGAGGTGATAAAGTCCTGTCAGTCAGGCAGAAGGATTCTTTTTTTTACCGGATGCATGATCAACTATGTATATCCCTCTGCCGGCAGGGCTATTGTGAATGTGCTGCAGAGAAACGGCTTTGAGGTGATTATTCCGTCCGGGCAGCACTGTTGCGGTTCACCTGTCACCATAATGGGAGATCACGATACCGCGGAGAGGATGGCACTTTCCCATGTGGAGATGTTTTCATCAATAAATTGCGACGCGGTAATCACAGCCTGCGGCACCTGCGGGGAGAGTCTCAGGGAGTTTTACCCCGCCTTCCTGGAGGGCGGCCGGTGGGGGGCCAGGGCAAGGGAACTGGCGGGCAAAACTTTTGATATATACGAATACCTGGTGGAAAAGACCGACATAGACCTGCGGCAACTGGGGCCGGTGGAAAAAACTTTTACCTATCATCAGCCCTGCCACCTGGCCAGGGGGCTGGGGGTGAAGGAACAGCCGGTGGAACTTTTAAAAAGGATACCGGGTCTTGACTATTCCCCCCTGAAAGATCCCGGGAGGTGTTGCGGCGGTTCCGGCAGTTTCAGCCTGACGGACTATGATACCTCCTGCGGGGTCCGGACACACAAGTTAAAGGACATTGAAAGGTCCGGGGCGGAGCTGGTGGCCACCGGATGCGGTTCCTGCAGGATGCATATTCAGGATGGGCTCGTTCAAAATGGCATGGCGGCCACGGTGCGGCACGCGGTGGAACTGCTTGACGAGTCGTACCGGAACAGAGAGAAGAGGTGAACGGCTTAAATGGAAAACGGTACGTCAGATCTCTATAATTTGTTTAAAGAGAGGGCCGAGGCCGTTTCCACCAGGGTAATAAGGGTTTCTGGCCATGAAGGGGCGGCCGCGGCGCTCACGCAGATTATCCGGGAGGAGAAGGTGGCAAAAATAGTGGCCGATCCCACCGGCATGGTGATAAATTGCGTGGAGCGCATGGAGGAGGAATCCCCATTGAAGGTGGTTCGTGGCCAGGCCGTTTCTGATCCCGGCAACGGGGTCAGTTTGTACTTTGGTGATTTGAGAAGACATGCGGAGGATGCCGATATGGGCCTGTCCGAGATGTTTGCCGGTGTGGCCGAAACGGGATCACTGGCCGGAGACTGCACATCCATGGGAAACAGGCTGGTTTCCACACTGCCTCCCGTTCATGTTGCGCTGGTACCGGCAAGAAATATCGTTGCCACTCCCGGGGAAGCAATAAAAATGATATGCGCCGGCGGCCGCCCGCCCGGGTACCTGTCCTTCATCACCGGCCCCAGCAGAACTGCGGATATTGAGCGGGTACTGACCATAGGGGTTCACGGGCCGGCAAAACTGTACGTGATTCTTGTGGATGAAACCGGGGGTGGCAGTGAGTGAGTGAACGTTTGAGAATGCAGATTGACTCTGCCCTTGGCAATCCAAACTTACGCAGGGCAATGGGTAATTTTGCCGACGCCTATCTTGTTTCCAGGGAAAACATCTACCGGGGTAAGGATTTTTCCTTGATAAGGGAAAACATATCACGGATGAAAAAGAACTCGGTTCAGCATATGGAAGATCTGGTGTGCAGATTTACCGCCGCCGCTAAAAAAATGGGCATTGTGGTGCACAGGGCCTCAACACCCGGCGAGGCCAGGGAATATATAATTAACCTGGCACGGGCCAGGGAGGTTAAGTCCATTGTAAAGTCAAAGTCCATGACTACGGAAGAAATTCACCTGAACCAGTATATTAAAGAGGCTGGCATAGGGGTTATGGAAACCGACCTCGGCGAGTGGATTTTACAGCTGTCCGGGCAGAAGCCCTCCCACATGGTGATGCCGGCCATACACATGACCAGGGATGAGGTGGCAGATGTCTTCTCCGTTGAGACAGGCAAGGACCTCAGCTCCGACATTCCGGTGCTGGTGAATGTTGCGAGGCTGGAGCTGAGACAGAAATTCCTGGAGGCCGACATGGGCATATCCGGGGCCAACATAGCTGTAGCCGAAACCGGAACAATTGTAATGGTGACCAACGAGGGGAACGGCCGACTGACAACAACATTGCCGCCCCTGCACGTGGTGGTGATGGGTGTGGATAAAATCGTGCCCACCATGGATGACGTGGCCCCCATTCTGGAGGCCCTGCCCAGGAGCGCCACCGGCCAGCACCTGACCAGTTACGTCACCATGATAACCGGCCCTGTGCCGGCCTGCGACCGTGACGGAAACCCCGTTAAGAAGGAGATGCACATAGTCATTCTGGATAACGGGAGGACCAGGATGGCCTCCGATCCTGTTTTCAACAGGGCGCTGCACTGTATAAGGTGCGCTTCCTGCCTGAATGTCTGCCCGGTGTTTCAACTGGTGGGAGGGCACGTATACGGACATGTTTACACCGGAGGGATTGGCACAATACTTACCGCTTTTCTCCACGGCTTTGAAAAGGCCAAGGATATTCAGTCGCTTTGCCTGGGGTGCGAGCGCTGCAAGGTTTTTTGCCCGGCGGGCATAGATATTCCGGACCTCATCAGGGAGCTGCGGAACAGGCTGGTAAAGGAGCAGGGACTGGGCGGGGGGCTTAAATTCCTCCTGGAAACGGTTCTTCCCAGCCGCTCTCTTTTCCACGGGCTGATAAAGGCGGCGTCCCTGGCCCAGAAGCCTTTTGTGGGAGAAGGTGCCCGGGTGCGGCACCTACCCCTATTCCTGGCTGGTGCAACCCAGGGCAGGACGCTTCCTGCCATTGCCGAAAGGCCATTCAGGTCTATGGCCGGGAATCTACCCCAGCCCGGATCGGCTAAAGGAAGTGTGGGCTTCTTTGCCGGCTGTCTTATTGATTTTGCATACCCCGGGATAGGTGAGGCGGCATGTAAGGGCATTGCGGGATCCGGCTACCGGGTGGAGTTTCCTCTAGGCCAGTCGTGCTGCGGGCTTCCGGCTTCATACCTGGGCTCCCCGGATGCCTCCGCCGCCCTGGCCAAACAGAATATAGAGGCCTTCGGGTATGACTGCCGGCACATTGTAACGGCCTGCCCCACCTGTGCTTCATTTTTAAAACATGAGTACCCGAAACTGCTGGAGAATGACGCCAGGTGGGCGGAACGGGCGAAGAAAATGGCTGACAAAGTCATTGATTTTTCATCTTTCATGACCATGTACGGGCCAAAAATAGACGGCGCCGCAGCTGGACAGGAGAAAATAACCTACCACGACTCCTGCCACTTGAAGCGTAAGCTTGGGGTCCATGCCGAGCCCAGGGAACTGCTGTCGGGGATGGGCTACAATATTAAGGAAATGAAGTGGCCCGACCGCTGCTGCGGGTTCGGCGGGTCTTACTCGGCCCGCTTCCCCGAGATATCCGGACCCATACTGGAGGCCAAGGTGAAGGATATACTTGAAACCGGATCCAAAATTGTGGCCACCGACTGCCCCGGATGCCTCCTGCAGATATCAGGGGGCCTTGACTCAAGGGGACACAAAGACATCAGGGTGGCGCACACCGCCGAGCTTATAGCCGACCGTGTAAAAACATGACGGGCCAATTATATCCATAATAGAAACCTCAGGCCGGGAAAATCAATTATCAACCCCTCTTTATAGAGGGGTTTTGTTTGTGCGACAGGCAGTCGCACTTCGGGATCTTCACCCTCCGGCAACCGATCGTGTCTTGAAGGATTAAAAAGGAATTAAAGGTAATATATCGAATTATGACATTAATCAAAGAAACAAATGCAGACTGTTTGACGTCTTTATTTTATAAGATAATACACCGTCAGCGTAAGACGTGTATAACCGGGAAGACCGGCGGCTGACTTCTTTTTTTGAAAGTGGGGTTCTTTCTTATGAAAGAAAAGATGTTTTTACTCCGTCTGCTGATGGTTCTTGCATTATTCACCCTTAGCCGCGCACCGGCGGCCGCCGGGGAGCCGGTTGAATTTGCCGATGTTGAAAACCACTGGGCAGCCGAAACAATAACCCAATGCAGAACTTATCAGTTTATGTACGGTTACCCGGGCAACCTTTTTATGCCGGACCGGAATCTCACAAGGGCTGAGGCCCTGGTGGTAATTGGACGCAGCCTTGGCTGGGACAAGCAGGTGGACGGCGTTCCCACAGCCGGGATTAGATTTCCGGCCGACCTTCTTGTCAGTTTCAGGGGATATGTTGCCCTGGCTGCAAATAAGCAGTTGATTGGCAGGGAAGCAATTCCCGGCCTGAAGTTCAATGAACCGGTTTCCCGCATGGAAATAGCCCAATGGCTTGCCCGGGCGCTGAACTTGACCGGCAGTGCCCCCGGACTGAACTTTAGTGACCTGTACCTGATCCCTGGTTCCAGTAGAGGAATGCTGGCCGGAGTGGTTGAGGCCGGGATCATTAAGGGACTGCCGGGTAATCTGTTTGCTCCGTCAAAGCCTTTGACCAGGGCCGAGATGGCCACCATACTGGTGCGGATGATTGACGGCGGAAAAATCAGCCCTTTGTACGGCAGGCAGGTGACCGGAAAGATTAAAAGCGTCGAATGGGTTCAGCAAAAAATTAACGTAGAGCTGCCGTACGGCATAAATACCTATGAACTTGACAGTACATACATAGTGTTTCGCCAGGGCAGGAAGTCAAATTTATATGATATAGTGGCGGGGGAGAGTGTGAAGTTATCTATCAACCAGTCAGGCAGGTGCGTCATCATTGCCTACCCGGACTTACCGGACTCAATTGAACGGGATACAGGGGGACAAAGCGGCGGAAACACATACTCCGGGGGGAGAAGGGGATACGTTGCAAATAAGTACTGGGATTATTTTACCGTACGCTATGACCACGGCACGGTGGAACAAATCCGGACGGCCGGGGTGTCCTTTTTCAAGAGCGGTTTTTCCAGCAGTTACGGGTCATTGAGGAGAGGAGATTACGTTGATCTGGAGAAATCAGGATCGGCGGTAAGGGCGGTACGCATTCTGGACGGTGCCCGCAAAGTCTTCGGCGAGGTAGGTCAATTCACCGGGTCATTTATCACCGTTGAAGATGATGACAGCCGGCTTATCGATTTTAATTTAAGCCGGAGCGTCAGGGTGCTGGACAGTGAAGGTGACCGTGCGGATATGTATGACATTGAGGTTGGCGATGATGTTGAACTTACCCTGGATGACAATGATTATGTCAAGGAAATCAGGATCAGCAGGGATTCCGGTGACGACACGGAGGGAAGAGTTGAAGACATTAGAACTTCGGGAACAAAAAAGATTATCATAAAGGACGTTGACGGTGACACACACACCTACTACCTGGCGAACAGCTTTACGGTCAGGGAGGACGGTTTCAGCCGGGACCTGGGAGACGTGGAGGAGGGAATGAGGGTCAGGCTTACACTGGATGACGACCGCCGGGTGACCAGGATTGATATTACTGAAGACGAATCCACCGTGGAGGGTGAGGTCGACTATCTTACCACCTCGGGGACCGACAGGATCAGGATTGAGAAAAGAAACGGGGATTTAAAGACCTACGATCTGGATGACGATGTGACGGTTAGGGAATACGGTTCCAGGCGGAACCTGGACGATGTCAGGGAAGGAATGGAAGTCAGGCTGACCCTGAACGGATCCGGATACGTAACCAGGATAGATATACTGGATGAATCCGATACCTCCTCTGATGCTGAAGGCGAGGTTACTCACCTGCAGGCTACCGGAAGCAACAGATATATTGAAATTAAGGAAAGCGACGGCGACGAAAGGGCGTATGATCTGGCGGACGGCGTAACTGTGCATGATAATGGTGAAGTCCGCAGCCTGTACTACATTGTCAGCGGCATGGGTGTAAAATTGACCCTGAACAGCAGGGGCGATGTAACCAGGATTGACATAGGAGAAATTTCGCATACTTACTATGCGGAGGGTGAGGTTACTGACATCCGGAGGACTGGAACTAAAAAGATCGAGATTAGAGAGAAAGACGGAGATGAAAAGACCTACTACTTAGACGATTACGTGACGGTCAGGGAAGATGGATCCTGGAGGGATCTGGACGACGTGGAAGTTGGGATGGATGTAAAGTTAACCCTTGATGACGGCGAGGTTACCCGAATTGATATTTACGGGACCTCAACCGCAAGGGGAGAAGTCACTTACATCCGGACCACCGGGACAAAAAAAATAAAAATAAGGGAGAGCGACGGCGACGAAGAGACATATTACCTGGATCACGATGTGGAGGTTCGCGAAAACGGGCACTCCCGGGACCTGGATGATATAGAGGACGGGATGGATGTGGAACTGACCCTGGATGACGATGAAAAAGTAACAAGTATTGATATACTTTGAGGTAAGGACAGGTTGGGCCGGGATTAATTCCCGGCCTTTTCACTTCTGTCCGACAACAGCCTTCCAATCGGGCCTTCCGGGTCAATGTAGTTGATAATTGTACGGTAGGGTATTTCGAATTCGGGTATGCCAACATAGTAAGGGGTGTATTCATAGGTCTGGAAATAGATGACCAGGTTTTTGGGGGTAAGATAGTAGTCCTGATTGACGGTAATCCCCCTAAATCCGTTGATCATTGGAATGTCCCTTTCCTTGAACTGCTGTCTTATCATTTGGTTTAAAACAATGATGTAATCGGTGCCCCTCAGGAATAGGTCCCTCAGGGTATATACTTTTCCGGTTTCCAGGTCCACGGTGACGGATTTCACCATGGTCAGGCCGTGGGCGGCATGTTCCGGAAAAATATAGTTTTCAAGCCTTACGCTCAGGATGCCGTTTTTGTTTGCCTCGATTTTGTATGTTCCTGTCATTTCACTTATTTTTAGCCCGGCTGAATCCGGCCACACGCGCTGCGCGGCGATCAAGGCATATACACGCTCTTCGACGGCTCGGTTTACCTTTTCCTGAACGTCTTCATCCGGTAGCCCTGTTACCTGGGGATAGACTATGTCTATGCCGTTCTGTTCAATTTTCTTTTCCACTATTTGGGCGCTTATACCTTCAGTTGACATTACCGCAGCCTCCCGGTGAATTCAGAATGTTATTTATGGTAACATGATATTCCCCCGGTGCCTGGAACGTACTTAAACATTTAGCCAAAAAATTCCCGCGGTGATTAGCAATTAAATCCCTGCAGAAGGAAGGATGACTAAGTATAGAAGAATATGTTTTTATACGCTAAAAAAAGGGTAATTGTGTTGCTTCAGCGAATTTTCAACATAATATACAATTATTACGGGGAGTGTTGCCATGTTTGGCGGAGAGTTTGAAGGTCTTGCCGCAAACCAGTTCAGGGAGGAAAACACTATTTTCGCGCTGGACATAGGCACCAGGTCGGTAATAGGCATCGTGGTGGGGGTTGAGGGAACCCGGCTGAAGATACTGGCCCAGAGCGTTACGGAGCATGAAAGCAGGGCGGTATTTGACGGCCAGATACATGATATATTCAAGGTTACCCATGCGGTTAAGAAGGTAAAAACCGATTTGGAGAATAAACTGGGCTTCAAGCTGAAAAAAGTGGCCATTGCCGCCGCAGGAAGGTCGCTCATGACCCGTTTCGCCCACGTGGACCAGGAAATAGGGGAGGACATCGAGATAGACCCGATGATCTGCCGTGGCCTGGAAATGGACGCCGTTAAGGAGGCCCATAACAAGCTTAGGGAGGAAACGGGGGATACCAGGGAAGAGGATTTTTACTGTGTAGGGTACACGGTGGTTAACTACTACCTTAATAATTACACAATCACCAGCCTGATCAGCCATTTTGGAAAGAGAATAGGCGTTGACGTGCTGGCCACTTTTCTACCCAACTCCGTGGTCAACAGCCTTTACGCAGTGCTTGGCAGGGTCAACCTTGAGCCCATCAGCCTTACCCTGGAGCCCATCGCGGCTTCCAGCGCCATTATACCTGAATCATACAGGCTTTTAAACCTTGCCCTGCTGGATATCGGGGCGGGGACTTCGGACATAGCCATTACCAGGGACGGGGCCATAGTGGCCTATGGAATGGTGCCCATGGCCGGTGATGAAATTACCGAGGCCCTTTCCCAGGGACTGCTGATGGATTTCAACACTGCCGAGATTGTTAAAAGGCAGATAGCAAAGGGCCAGGATATAACCTTTACGGATATTATGGGAATAGATCAAATCATAAGCTGCGCCGGAGCGCTGGAAATACTGGATCCGGTGCTGGAAAGCATCACCTCCGGGATAACCGGGGAAATATTAAAGCTGAACGGGAACAAGCCGCCGAAATCGGTATTGTGTGTGGGTGGCGGGGGACAGATACCCTCTTTTACGGAAAAGATAGCGCAAAAGCTGGGGCTTCCTCCGGAAAGGGTGGGCTTGAGGGGCAGAAAGTTCATATCCGACCTCCTGGCGGACGACCAGGAAATCAGCGGCCCGGAAGGGGTCACGGTGGTTGGGATAGCCAAGGTGGCGCTGGACAATGTAGGGCACAATTTTATCACAATCAACATAAACGACAGGGACTACAGGCTTTTCCACTCCAGGGAGCTTACCGTATTTGACGCCCTTGGTCTGATAGAGTATAACCTGGGGGATCTGGTGGGCAAAAACGGGAAAGACCTGCGATTTGTCTTAAACGGTGAAAAAAAGGTGGTTTACGGCGGCCTCTGCAAGCCCGCAGAGGTATACATAAACGGTGAGCCGGGAACGCTGAAGACCGGGCTTAACGAGGGCGACCGTATTATTATTAAAAAGGCGGTCAGGGGTGAGGACGCCCGGGCCAGACTGGCTGATTTCACCGGTGAATACACTGTGGTCACCGTTTACGTGGACGGAAGGCCGGAAGAACTGCGGCCCCCGTGTTATATAAACGGGAGGCAGGTGTCCGGGGACCAGGAAATAATGGACGGGGACAGGGTTGAAATAAGGGAAATGAGGAGTGTTTCCAGCCTGGCCCGGTACAAGGGTGTGGATCTGAACTTTTTTGACGTGTTTGTCAACGGTGAGGAAGTTTCCGGCGAAAGAATGCTTTTCAACGGGGACAGGGTGGAATTCCGCAGGAAGGATAATATACTATCGCCGGCGCCGCCCGTGGAGATGCCTGAACCTAGGTCAGCCGGCAGCAGGATAGTGGTTACCGTAAATAAGGAAAGAATGGTTCTTGATGACAAGTCTTCCTACATTTTCGTGGATATTTTCAACCATATAAACATTGACCTGGCCGGAATGATGTCGGGGGGCAAAATAAGGCTTTTGCTTAACGGCCGCGAGGCCAAGTATACCGACCCCATAGAAGACGGGGACGTCATTGAGGTGGGCGGGGGTTAACTACGGAAGAGTAATACAGTAATTAATTAAGGCGGAATTCGGTGATTTTAAAATACTGAATTCCGGCTTTTCTTTTTTATATGAAAAAATAATAATATATTTTTTTAACAGGGCGGGGGCAATATAAAACAAATTGCTAAACGAGGAGGTCTCCGCCGGTATGCGTCCTTTGTGGAAGGGTGCTGTTAGCTTCGGCCTCATTTACGTGCCGGTTAAAATGTATGCGGCAACTGAAAAGAAGGATATAAAATTCAATTACCTGCATGAAAAATGTAAAACTCCTATTCAGTATCGCAAGTATTGCCCTCGCTGCGAAACCGAGGTGACGCAGGACGAAGTGGTAAGGGGATACGAATATGAGAAGGGAAAGTATGTGGTAATGAAGGAAGAGGATTTTGAGCGCCTTCCGGGTGAAAAAAACCGAAGCGTTGATATACTGGATTTCGTAAACCTTTCTGAAATAGATCCCATATATTATGACAAGGCGTATTACCTTGCCCCGGGCGATGGTGGTCAAAAGGTGTATGATCTGCTGAAAAGGGCTATGAACCAGTCTGACAAGGTGGCGGTGGCCAGGGTGGTCATAAGGAGCAAGGAGGCCCTTGCCGTTTTGAGGGCGGCAGATAATGTACTGATGATGAGCACCATGTTTTATCCGGACGAGGTAAGAAAGCCGTCCATGATAGACGAACTGGAATACCGGGTGGATCTTCACGAAAACGAGGTGAAAATGGCCGTCAACCTTATTGACAACCTGTCTTCCGGTTTTGATCCCGGAAAGTATACCAACCGCTACCGTGAAGAATTGCTGGAGGCCATTCACGGAAAAATAGCCGGGGAGCAGATAGAAGAAGCCCCGGCTGTCCCGGAGGCGGCCAATGTGGTGGACCTTATGTCTGCCCTTAAGGCAAGCATAGATTTGGCTAAAAGGGATAGAACGTCCCAAAAGAAGGCAAAGAGGGTTGAAGGCGGAGAGGTCGGGCGGAGGAAGACGGTGTGATTCCTGTTGGGGATCAAACAGTTTTTTTAAAACAAGCTGTAAATCTCCAGTAATATCGCCGTCACTGCCGCCGCCATCACAGGCCCGCAGGGGATACCCTTGAAAAACACAGTCCCCAGTATGGTCCCCACTGTCATGCCGAAAATTATCTCGGGCATGACCTTCATGAGTTTAAGGCCCTGGTTGTTGAGGTGCGTGGCCAGAGCGCCTCCCAAAAGCGCTATCATCCCGGGTGTTGTTGAAAAACTGTACTTGACTTCCCTCAGGTTAACCTCTCCTCTGGCCAGGGGCATCAGTATGTATACCATCAATACCAGCAAGCCGAGCTTCAGCCCTTTTTTTTCCAGGGCCGGCAGTATGATTTCCTCAAGGCCGGAGAACTTTATGGCCATCAGTATGCAGCTGGCCATTGCCACCAGGTTTGACCTGCCTATTATGGCGATTATCAAAAGCGTCAGAAGAACCAGAACCGATGTGTCCATACCATCACCAATGATTGAGAAAAGTTATACTTTAATCTATTGGAAAATCATCCATTATATGCCAAAAATAACTGAGAGAGTGATTTCATTGAAGCGTATATCCCCCATTCCTCTGTTGAAACCCATGCTTGCGGTATCATCAAAACCCTTTGACAGCCACGAATATATTTACGAGGTGAAGTGGGACGGTTACCGGGCCCTGGCTTATCTGGACAGCGGGGTAACTGAGATCAGGTCGCGAAATCTGTTGGATATAACCGGGGCGTTCCCGGATCTTGGCGGTATTCACCGGTGCGTCAAGTCCCTGCCGGCCTTGCTGGATGGTGAGGTGGTTGTTTTTTCGCAAGGAAGACCTTCCTTCATGGCTATGCAGTCAAGGGGAAGGCTTACCGACCCTGTAAGAATAAAGAGGGCATCGGTGGTATCTCCGGCTGTATACCTTGCCTTTGACATACTGTATGTTTCCGGAAGCCCTGTAATGGAGGAGACTCTTGCTCGAAGAAAAGAAATACTGGAAGGCGAGGTAAAGAGCGGGGGATCACTGGTGGTAACAGAATACGTGGCGGAAAGCGGGGTAGTGTTTGCAAAGGCCACCCGTGAACAGGGGCTGGAGGGTATAATGGCCAAGGCTTTAAACAGCCCGTACCTTCCGGGTAAGCGATCCCCCTACTGGAAAAAAATAAGACACACCAGGGAGGCCGACCTGGCCATTTGCGGCTACAGGGCGGGCAAAGGGGGTAGAATACTGGGTTCCCTGGTGCTTTGCGGCAATGCTGGGGGAAAAGCGGTATATGCAGGGAAAGTGGGAACTGGTTTTAGCAGGGAGACCGAAGAAGATCTTATTTCAAGGCTGCAAAAAATAAAGACAGCTGATCCTCCGGTGGCGGTACCCCGGGGAGAGGCCGCGGGTGTTATCTGGGTAAAGCCGGATCTTGTGTGTACGGTGGAGTACCTTGAAAATACCGGGGAGGGTTATTTACGGCATCCCAGCTTCAAAGGACTCAGGTTTGACAAGGAGTTTATGGAATGCAGCTTTCCTGAAGATACCAGCTAGATGTTACCTTTACAGGGGGATTTGACGGACACCCCTTTTACATTTCAGGCATAGTATGGAAGAAAGGCTGGAACAAAATGCTGTGGTAAAGGAGGGAAAAGCTGTATGTCTTACGGGGCCAACCCGTATATTTTATTTCTCATCCTTATCTTGCTGGTGCTGGGGTTTGATCCGGATGCCGGCAAGAAAGTAGAAGTGGTGAAGAATGTTATGGACAGGGTTACAAGCGCCATGAACAACTTCAGGTCGGGAATGAATACCATGGCCCTTGATCTACAGGAGATTAACCTGATGCTTAGGGACTTAAATAAAACCGGTGGGGGCCAAAGATAACCACTGGCGCTAACGAAAACCGGGTGTCTAATGTCGCCCGGTTTTTACAGTTTTGGCAGAGGCAGTGTTTACCCTCCGCCATAGGTTTATAGAAAAGGTGTTTATGACGGAAGCGCTAAAAGGCTATTTTTTATCACCTGAACGAAATTTATAACAAGCTGGGGATCGAATTGGATCCCTGAGTGCTTTTTAATCTCTTCCAGCGCCTCTTTATTATCTAAAGCCTTTCGGTACGGGCGGTCGCTGGTCATGGTGTCGTATGCGTCGGCGATGGAAAGTATGCGGCATTCAAGGGGGATATCTTCTCCTTTGAGCCCAAGCGGATAACCCTGGCCATTCCACCATTCATGGTGTTTCAATATACAGTCCGCTATTGGGGCGAGATCGGGGGCTGACTGCGCTATACGGTGGCCTATCTCCGAGTGTCGCTGCATCTCTGCAAACTCTTTGGCGGTAAGTCGCCCGGGCTTGAAGAGGATGCGGTCCGGTATGCCCACCTTGTCGTGGAACTATTACGGCTCCTTTGTGGAAGGATGACTCTATCACTTTGGCGGCAGTCACCAGCAGTCTGTCTCCGGCTTCGTGCCCCAGGGTGTCGTTAACCAGTTTGAGCCCGTCAACATCGCAATTTTTCGTCCTGTAAACGACATTATACGCCAAATTTGATTATTTTCCTTCATAAATATTAAATTTTCCATTTGAAAATACAATAATGAAAGGCAAGATCTGAAAGTTTATTTTATTAATGAGGAAAAATAAGCAAAAAGACGGGGAGATGGGCATGGAAAAGACTGTTACCCTGGTGAACGGGCGAGAGGTACAGCTGACCAATCTGGACAAGGTCTTCTGGCCGGAAGGTTACACAAAGGCACACCTGGTAAGGTATTACATGGATATCGCTCCGGTCATAATACCTCATCTGCGCAACAGGCCGCTTGTGATGAAAAGGTACCCGGACGGCATAAACGGCCAGTCCTTTTACCAAAAGGAGTGCCCGGAATATGCCCCGGACTGGATCGAGACTTTTCCCATCTGCCACACGGAAAAAGTGGTCAATTATATTGTCTGCAACGACGCTGCCACCCTTGCCTGGCTGGCCAACCAGGCCTGCATTGAAGTACATGCCTGGCTTTCGGTGCTGGATAATATTGACTGCCCGGATATTGCGGTTATGGACCTGGACCCCGCCGAGGGAGCCACCTTTGACGATGTTATGGACATCGCTCTTTTATGCAGGCGCGCCCTGGAGGAATACGGGCTGGTGCCCTTCGCGAAGACCTCGGGCGCCAGCGGCCTGCACATTTTTATCCCCATAAAAAGTGAATACCCCTTCCAGGTGGTGACTATGGCCATGCAGCATATAGCGGAACTGATAGCCAGGGTCTATCCCAGGAAGGCTACGGTGGAAAGAGCGGTGGCCAAAAGGGCTGGCCGCGTTTACCTTGACTACCTTCAGAACGGCAGGGGTAAAACCATGGCCTTTCAGTACAGCCTCAGGCCTCTTCCGGGCGCGCCGGTGTCCACCCCCCTTTTATGGGAAGAGATAGAAAAAAAACAGGTTAAACCCACTTCCTTTAATATCATTACCGTGTTCCGCCGTCTTGAAAAATATGGCGACCTTTTGAGGGACATGCCCGGTAACAGCCGGTCCATATCGGGAATACTGTCGGCCGCCGGATACAATAAAAATAAAATTTTTTCGCCAGTGCAGGAAAACCGTCGCCAGCCCCCGAATGTCCATCATGTACATATGGAAGATGTTACCGGGAAGTGATCTGGTGGAAGAAAAGGAGTTTTTCCTTGGCTGGCAGATGCTGATGCCGGGTGCAGCCAAAAGGATATGGCATATAATAGATCGCTTTGGATCACCGGCTGAAGCCTGGAAGTCTTCGGAAAAACAGCTGACATTAACGGGTGGTTTTACCGCCGAGGGAGCCCGGGAGCTGGTGTTAAGGCGCCGGGGGATAAATCCCGAGGCAGAATTGCTGCTGATCGAAAAAAAGGGTGTCAGGTACATTCACTATGTGGATTCCGCTTACCCCGAGGCACTCAAAAATATATTCGACCCTCCCCCGGGGATCTTTGTCAGGGGGAATATTTCCTTCGAAGGGCCGGCCGTTGCAGTGGTGGGGTCCCGGAAGGCCACCAGGTACGGACTGTCAGTGGCCGAAAAGCTTGCGGGAGATCTGGCCCTGGCCGGGGTAACGGTGGTCAGCGGTATGGCCCGGGGGATTGATACTGCCGCCCACAGGGGCGCCTTGGCCGCCGGGGCGCCGACGGTGGCGGTTTTAGGCTGCGGGGTGGATGTAGTATATCCCAAGGAAAACTCCCGGCTGATGGAAGATATTGCAGTTAACGGCGCGGTGGTCAGCGAGTTCCCGCTCGGCATGATGCCGCAGCCGTGGCATTTTCCGGTGAGGAACCGGATTATCAGCGGATTGTCCGGCGGTGTGGTGATAGTGGAGGCTGCAGAAAGGAGCGGGGCGCTTATCACTGCCGACTTCGCCCTTGACCAGGGCCGCGATGTGTTTGCCGTGCCGGGAAATATCACATCGGAATTGAGCCGGGGGCCAAACCGGCTTATAAGGCAAGGGGCCACCCCTGTGGAAAACGCCGGTGACATACTGGAGGTAATGGGGCTGGAAAGGCTTTTCAGGGTAGAGGAGCCCCGGAGGGAGGATTCCAGGGCGGCTCCCGGCATAAAGCTTTCTCCCGAAGAGGAGATGGTAAGGAAATTGCTGTCCATTGATCCCAGTACCCTGGACAGGTTGGTGGACGGCTCCGGACTGTCCGCACAAAAGGTGCTGGCAGCCCTTACCTTCCTGGAAATGAAGGGTTTGGCCCGGCAACTGCCCGGTAAATTATATATATTGGCGGGATAAAATATGGTTTTATAAATACATAGACATACTTATATTTAAAAAGAGATTGTTCGGATAATAATACCGGTTACAGCCGATTGTAAAATTGGGGTGTCTTTTTTGGAAAAAACGTTGGTCATTGTGGAATCGCCGGCTAAGGCCAAGAGTATAGGCAAGTTTCTGGGCAGCAAATATTTTGTCAAGGCCTCCATGGGGCATTTGAGGGATTTGCCGAAAAGCCAGTTCGGGGTAGACCCGGATAAGGGCTTTGAGCCAAAATATATAGCCATCAGGGGCAAAGGAGACATTATCAAGGAACTCAGGGCCGCGGCCAAAAAGGCCGGCAGAGTCTATCTGGCCTCCGACCCCGACCGTGAGGGAGAGGCCATCGCATGGCATCTCCAGCACCTGCTGGATTTGGACCAGGGAGAAAAGTGCCGGATCGAGTTTAATGAAATAACTAAAAACGCTATCCAGAACGCGGTAAAAAACCCCCGCGCCATTGACATGAACAGGGTGAATGCCCAGCAGGCAAGGCGTATACTGGACCGGCTGGTGGGGTATAACTTAAGCCCCCTTCTCTGGAAAAAGGTGAAGAAAGGGCTCAGCGCAGGAAGAGTCCAGTCGGTTGCGGTACGCCTCATTTGTGACCGGGAGGAAGAAATTCAGTCCTTTGTTACGGAGGAGTACTGGACCCTTACCGCCAGGCTCACCAAAAACGGCCGGGACCCCTTTGACGCCAGGCTGCACAGGATAGGAGACAAAAAGGCCGATATACCCGATGAGGCCAGGGTAAAAGAAATATTGGACGACCTCAAGGGAAAAGAGTACACGGTGGCCAAGGTTGTCCGCAAGGAAAAGCTGCGCCAGCCGCCGGCCCCCTTTATAACCAGTACCCTCCAGCAGGAAGCGTACAGGAAGATCAACTTCACGGCCAGGAAAACCATGTCGGTGGCCCAGCAGTTGTATGAGGGTATTGATTTGGGTAAGGATGGGCCTTCCGGGTTGGTGACGTATATTAGGACCGACTCCACCAGGGTGTCAGACCCCGCCAGGCAGGAAACGCTGGAATACATCAGGTCCCGGTTTGGAAAAGAATTCACCGGAGGCGGCCCCAGGCAGTCTGCCGCAAAGGGGAAAGTTCAGGACGCCCACGAGGCCATCAGGCCGACATATGTGAACAAAGATCCTGACTCAATAAAAGCTTTCCTGTCAAATGACCAGTATAAGCTGTATAAATTGATCTGGGACCGTTTCGTGGCCAGCCAGATGAGTCCCGCCGTAATAGACACCACCAGTGTTGATATAAAGGCGGGGGGCTACACTTTCCGCGCCACCGGATCTATTGTCAAGTTTCAGGGATATATGAAGGTTTACACCGAGTCAAGGGACGAGGGGCAGGAAGAGGATGAAAACAGGGCTTTGCCCATTCTTTCCGAAGGAGACGGGCTTGAGAAAAAATCTCTGACACCGAAGCAGCATTTCACCCAGCCTCCTCCCCGTTATACAGATGCCACGCTGATCAGGGCACTGGAGGAGAAGGGTATCGGAAGGCCCAGCACATATGCCCCTATCGTGGAGACTATTCAGAAGCGCGGCTACGTGGTAAAGGAAAAGAAACAGTTTGTCCCCACCGAGCTGGGCATAGTGGTGGTGAATCTCCTTAAAGATTATTTTAAAGACATAATCGACGTGGAGTTTACCGCCGCCATGGAGGATAAACTGGATAATGTGGAAGAAGGCGATCTGAACTGGACCGGGGTATTAAAGGATTTTTACTGGCCCTTCAGAAATACCCTGGCCAAGGCCGAGAAGGAGATAGGACACGTGGACCTGGCCCAGGAGGTTACTGATGAGCTGTGCCCCAACTGCCAGAGAAACCTGGTGGTGAAAATGGGCCGCTACGGAAAGTTCCTGGCCTGCCCCGGCTTTCCCGAGTGCCGTTACACCAGGCCCCTTCTGGAGCCCACAGGGGTTAAATGTCCGGAGTGTGCGGGCGAACTGGTCTTAAGGAGAAGCAAAAAGGGACGTACATTCTACGGGTGCGAAAAATACCCTGAATGCCAGTTTTCTGTCTGGGACCGCCCCAGCCAGGAAAAATGCCCGGAATGCGGGGGCCTTATGGTCATTAAGAAATACGGGGGGAGGGAAACACTCAAATGCGTTTCCGAACATTGCTCCCCTCAGGAAAAGAGAAGGCTGCCGGCAGATTCAGCAAAGGGTAAGAAACCTCAGAAGGCCGGGGACAAAGCCGGATCAAAGGCCGGCGCCAAGGCCGCTACAAATGCGGCTGCCAAGGCTGGTGCCAAGACCGGCGCCAAAGCCGGGAGCAAGTCTGCGGGCAAGAAGAAGGCCAAGGGTGTGTCCGTACCGTTGACCGGTGAGAAAGGCGGCAAAATAGCGTCCGGAAGATAATATTTTCAATAAAGCTTGTTAAAAGGCGGTTGGATTGGTATTGGATTTTGTGACAGTTATTGGGGCCGGACTGGCCGGGTCGGAGGCAGCCTGGCAGATTGCCCGGCTTGGTGTGAGAGTAAAATTGTACGAAATGAGGCCGGAAAAGACCACTCCGGCCCATAACACCGGAGGGTTCGCGGAGCTTGTCTGCAGCAACTCGCTTCGGGCCGCGTCCCTGGAAAACGCGGTGGGCCTTCTGAAGGAGGAGATGCGAAGGCTGGACTCTCTCATAATGGGCTGCGCCGACTGCCATAAGGTACCTGCCGGCGGGGCGCTTGCGGTGGACAGGGACCTTTTTTCAGCCGCCGTTACCGGGGCGCTGCAGGATAGCCCGCTGGTGGAGGTGGTAAGGCAGGAAGTGGAGTCCATACCATCCGGGGGTATCGTGGTGCTGGCCACCGGGCCGCTTACGTCGGACTCAATGGCACGTTCCATCAAAGAACTTACCGGCCAGGAATACCTTTATTTTTATGATGCAGTGGCTCCCATAGTTACGCTGGAATCAGTGGATATGGAAAAGGCATTTTTCTCTTCAAGGTACGGCAAGGGAGAGGCGGATTACATAAACTGCCCCATGAACAAGGAGGAATACCAGAATTTTAGGGAGCAACTTGCCGGAGCCCAGAGATCTCCCCGGAAGGAGTTTGAAAAGGAAGTAAATTTTGAAGGTTGCATGCCCATAGAGGTCCTGGCCGCACGTGGATTGGACACCATGCGATACGGCCCCTTAAAGCCGGTGGGGCTTACCGACCCCCGCACGGGGAGGAGGCCCTATGCCGTGGTTCAGTTGAGACAGGACAACGCTGCGGGAACATTGTATAATATGGTGGGATTCCAGACACACCTTAAATGGTCGGAACAACTGAGAGTATTCAGGATGATCCCAGGCCTGGAAAAAGCCGAGTTTGCCCGGTATGGCGTAATGCACCGGAATACTTATATCAATTCCCCGGTTCTTCTGGAGCCCAGTTACCGGTGCAGGATAAGGCCCGGGCTGTTTTTTGCCGGGCAAATAACCGGTGTTGAAGGTTACGTCGAGTCGGCGTCCTCGGGTCTGGTGGCCGGAATCAACGCTGCCCGCCTTTTCCGGGGTGAAAGCCCGCTGGTTCTTCCGCCCGAAACCGCCCATGGTTCTCTGGCCCGTTATATCACATCCGCCGAGCCGGGCAGTTTTCAGCCCATGAATATAACCTTCGGTCTTTTTCCGCCGCTGGATAACCCTCCCCGGGACCGCAAGCTCAGGAACTCATTGTACTCCAAAAGAGCCCTGGAAGAGCTGGAAGATTTCAAGAAAGTATTTACGGACGGGGAGTGAAAGCTCTCATGATGTATCACTATATAGACAACTTCATTCACTACCTCGAAACCGAAAAAAACTATTCACCCCATACGGTGTCCAATTACCGCCGGGACCTTTTTCACGGTATGGATTTCTTTGCCGGCGTCCTGGGAAAGAAAGATTCGGATCTGCTGCCGTCCGACCTGGATTTCAGGCTTGTCAGGGCTTACCTGGGAGACCTTTATTACAGCAGACTTGCCAAGACCTCCATTTCCAGGCGGCTTGCAGCATGGAGGTCTTTTTTCGGATACCTGGGGCGGGAGGGCCTGGTTGACCTGAACCCTCTCAAAAGGGTTTCCTCCCCAAAGCGGGAAAAAAAGCTGCCCATTTTTCTTTTCAGGGAAGAGTGCGCAGCCCTTCTGGAAGCCCCCAGGGAAAACAGCGCGGCAGGTCTCAGGGACAGGGCGCTGATTGAGGTTCTTTACGCCTCCGGCATCCGTGTGGGGGAATTGGTAAACCTGGACCTGGAAAGCGTTAATATTGCCGGCGGGGAACTTCTGGTCATGGGAAAAGGATCCAGGGAGCGCGTGGCGCCGCTGGGTAAATATGCAGCGGAGGCTTTAAGCCAGTACCTGGAGGCAGGAAGGCCCCGGATGGTGCGCAGTGCCAGGGAAAAGGCGTTGTTCGTAAATGTTAAGGGCACCCGGCTTACCGACAGGGGAATAAGAAAGATTATAAAAAAATATGTCAACCTGCTGGGCATAAAGGGAACTGTCAGCCCCCACACCATGCGGCACACCTTCGCCACCCACATGCTGGACAACGGGGCCGACCTCAGGTCGGTCCAGGAAATGCTGGGCCATAAAAATCTCTCCACAACCCAGATATATACTCATATGACCAGGGAACGACTGAAGCAGGTGTACTTGAAGGCTCATCCAAGGGTTAAAATGGAAAATGAAGATGGTTAAAATGATTAAAATCTTTAAATATAATGGATGCGTGATTGGTTAGCCTAAATACGAAAGGGAGAATTGTTAATGTTTCATTCCACAACCATCGTGGCGGTGAAAAAGGGAGGAAAGGTTGCCATGGCCGGAGACGGCCAGGTTACCTTCGGCCAGAACACCGTACTCAAACACAAGGCAAGAAAATTGCGCCGGCTGCACGACAACAAGGTGCTGGCCGGTTTTGCGGGTTCTGTGGCCGATGCCTTTACACTGTTTGAAAAATTCGAGGGCAAACTGGAGGCGTACAGGGGAAATTTGCAGAGGGCGGCCGTGGAACTGGCCAAGGACTGGCGCATGGACAGGGTATTAAGGCGGCTTGAGGCCTTGCTGGTAGTGGCTGACCGGGAAAACCTCCTGGTAATATCCGGGGGAGGGGAAGTTATCGAGCCGGATGACGGTATCGTCGCCATAGGTTCCGGCGGGTCCTACGCCCTGGCGGCAGCCCGGGCCCTGGCCAGGCACACGGACATGCCGGCGGCCGAAATAGCCTTAAAATCACTGGGTATTGCTGCGGAAATCTGCGTATATACCAATACCGAAATAACGGTGGAAGAACTATAAATATACTCACATCTCAATTAGGAGGTTTTAACGGATGGAATCCCTTACCCCCCGGGAAATAGTGGAACAGCTCGACAAATATATTGTGGGACAAAAAAAGGCCAAGAAGGCGGTGTCCATTGCCCTGAGGAACCGCTACAGGAGAACCAGGCTTCCCCAGGATCTTAAGGATGAGGTGATGCCGAAGAATATCCTCATGATCGGACCTACCGGGGTCGGCAAGACCGAGATTGCCCGCAGGCTTGCCAAGTTGGTGAAGGCCCCCTTTGTCAAGGTTGAGGCCACCAAGTTTACAGAGGTGGGTTACGTGGGCCGGGACGTTGAAAGCATGGTGCGGGACCTTGTGGAAACTTCCATCAGGATGGTCAAGTCCGAAAAAATGGCCATGGTGGAGGAAAAGGCCAAGCGAATGACCGACGAAAGGATAGTGGAACTGCTGGCCCCCCTGCCCCGGCATGAAAGCTCCCTGAAGAATCCGCTGGAGCTGATATTTGGCGGGGCAAAACAGCAGGAAAGCAACGCTTCCCGGGATCATGACCAGCTTGTGCGGCGTATCGAGTTTGAAAGGGACAGCCTGCGTGAAAAACTTCACAGGGGGGAACTGGAAAACGAGTATGTGGAGATTGAGGTGGAGGAAAGCTCTACTCCGATGCTGGAAGTATTCACAGGGGCCGGCGTGGAGGAAATGGGGATAAACATACAGGATATGCTGGGCAATTTCTTTCCAAAGAAAAAGAAAAAAAGAAGGGTCACAGTTTCAGAGGCAAGAAAGATACTGCTGCAGCAGGAGGCCCAGAAGCTTATCGACATGGACGAGGTTACGTCGGAAGCGGTCAGAAGGGCCGAGGAGAGCGGCATAATATTCCTTGACGAGATAGACAAGATAGCGGTAAGAGACGGCGGCGCCGGCCCGGACGTTTCCAGGGGAGGGGTTCAGCGCGACATACTCCCCATAGTGGAGGGTTCCACCGTCGTCACCAAGTACGGTCCGGTAAAGACAGACCATATTTTATTCATAGCGGCGGGAGCATTTCACATGTCCAAACCCTCCGACCTTATTCCCGAACTCCAGGGACGTTTTCCCATCAGGGTGGAGCTTGACAGCCTGAGTGAGGAAGATTTTCTACAAATATTGACAGAGCCAAAAAATTCACTAATTAAACAGTATACAGCATTGCTTGCGACTGAGGGGCTGAATGTGGAATTTTCTCAAAACTCGCTTGTCGAAATTGCAAAAATCGCTTATACTGTTAATGGGCAAACTGAGAATATCGGGGCCAGGCGGCTTCACACAATAATGGAAAGACTTCTGGAAGATTTATCTTTTGAAGCGCCTTTGATGAAAGGCCAGTCTTTTACCATCGACCAGTCCTATGTCAGTGAAAAGCTTAGCGATGTGGCTAAGAGTGAGGATTTGAGTCGATATATACTTTAAGGAGGGAGCTGTAAGGTAAGTTGAGGGACTTGTTGGAAAAGACCCGATCCATTAACAAGTTGCTTCAGAAATCGGCCGGGTATCCTGTTGATTACAAGGAAATCGCGGCCATTTTGAGCGATAACATCGGGTGTAGTGTATATATCATCGACAGGCGGGGGAAAACCCTTGGTCACCAATACCTGAAGGGGTTTATGTGTGAAATAATGAGGGACATTGTTGAATCTCCCGAGGGCTTCCCGGAGGATTACAACGAAGCGTTGCTGCGCATGAGCGAAACCCATGCCAATTTCTGTCAAACTGTCAATGTTTGTGTCTTCAGTCACGATAAGAGGTGCAAATTCAGTAACAAGATAACCACAGTTGTTCCTATCGTGGGTGCCGGATCGCGTCTGGGTACACTGGTTCTGGCCAAGTTCGACGAGCATTTTACCGACGAGGATCTTATACTGGCGGAATACGGCGCCACTGTGGTCGGCATGGAGATACTCCGCGCCAGGGCCGGCCGCATGGAGGAGGAGGCCCGCAAGCGGGCAGCGGTGCAAATCGCCCTGGGAACCCTTTCATATTCCGAGCTGGACGCTGTACATCATATCTTCAGCCAGCTTGAAGGCGACGAAGGGTTGCTGGTGGCCAGCAAAATCGCCGACAGGGTGGGCATAACCCGCAGTGTTATAGTTAATGCCCTCCGCAAGTTTGAGAGCGCGGGTGTTATAGAGTCTAAATCACTGGGAATGAAGGGCACGTACATCAGGGTTTTGAATGACAGGCTGCTTGAAGAACTGGAAAGAATGAAGCAGCATTAAAAGTTGATATGCAGCGCACCAGCGCTAACAGGTTTGCAGGCCGCAGCTTTTGTCTGTGGCCTTTTTAACGTCAAGAGAAGTATAAGGACTGAAATTTCCTGTTCATGGTTTGGGATCAGGTGTGCGAAGTTTGATTATTGCATGAAAAACCTTGCCATCCGGCTATCGTTTATGATAGAATACATCCTGGCGAAAATTACACACGCTGCCGGATTCCTGGCAAGGGTGCCCTAACCGGGCTTTGCAGGAGATGATGGCAGCGGAGGTATGAAAAACCATGCGGGAAGGAGGTGTACCATGGCTGTTATCTCAATGAAGCAACTCCTGGAGGCAGGAGTTCATTTCGGACACCAGACAAGAAGATGGAACCCCAAAATGGCTCCATATATATTTACCGACCGTAACGGTATATATATCATCGACCTGCAGAAGACGGTGCGTAAGGTCGAAGAGGCTTATGAATTTGTGAAGTCCCTCTCCGGCTCAGGCGAAACCATTCTTTTTGTGGGGACCAAAAAGCAGGCGCAGGAAGCAGTTAGGGAAGAGGCCGAGAAGTGCGGCATGTTTTACGTAAACCAGCGCTGGCTGGGTGGAATGCTCACCAATTTCCAGACAATTCGCCGCCGGATCGACAGGCTTCATGACCTGGAGAAAATGGAGACTGACGGAAGGCTCAACCAGCTTCCCAAAAAAGAAGTGGCCGAGCTGATGCATGAAAAGGAGAGGCTGACGAAGTTCCTTGGTGGGATTAAGGATATGCGCCGCCTTCCCGGTGCAGTTTTTATAATAGATCCCCGTAAAGAAAGAATTGCTGTTGCGGAAGCACGGAAATTGGGTATTCCCATTGTGGCAATAGTGGATACCAACTGTGATCCGGATGAAGTGGACTACGTAATTCCGGGTAACGACGACGCCATCAGGGCGGTAAAGCTCCTGACCGGAAAAATGGCCGATGCCGTTATTGAAGGCAGGCAGGGAGAACAGATGGTGGCGGAACAGTAGTGGAAGACTTGCCGGGTGGGGGCCCCGTCGGCTTGACTCAAGCGTACGGGTAGCCCCTGCCTTTTTTAAGATATAGGAAATTATACTGAAAGGAATTCTGTGGATAATTTCCTATACACGGGGGGTTCAAGGGGGTGTGCCCCCTTGCTTCAGTGCGGGGTTAGGACACGTTACGTCCGAAGGGGCGGCAGCCCCTTTTGTTCATGTGAATGCTTCCTGGAAACTATTTCTTTGTTACGTTAATGTACCCGGTGAATAAAATAGCTTTTAAACGGTGCAGCTATGTTCTCCCGCATTCGGAATTTTGTTTGTGGAGAGGCAGTTTGGGAGATAATAGATAATATTGAGAACGCCGGAAAACCGTTTTACATATTTATATTGAATCTAAAGGAGGATAAGATATGGCAGAAATAAGCGCATCCATGGTAAAAGAGCTTCGTGAGCGGACCGGGGCCGGCATGATGGACTGCAAGAAGGCCTTGAGCGAGACCAACGGCGACCTGGAGAAGGCCGTCGACTATCTCAGGGAAAAAGGTCTTGCAGCGGCTGCCAAAAAATCCGGCAGGATTACGGCGGAGGGCCTGGTGGAGTCTTACATCCACGGCGGCGGCCGCATCGGGGTGCTGGTGGAGGTTAACTGCGAGACCGATTTTGTGGCAAAGACCGACCAGTTTAAGGCCCTGGTGAGGGACATTGCCATGCAGATAGCGGCGTCCAAGCCTGAATACGTGCGCCGTGAGGAAGTGCCGGCAGATATAATCGCCAAGGAGAAGGAGATACTGGCGGCCCAGGCGGCCAACGAAGGTAAACCGGAAAAGATAATTCAGAAGATGGTGGAGGGAAGGATTGAAAAATTCTATAAAGAGGTTTGCCTTATGGAGCAGCCCTTTATTAAAGACCCCGACATCTCGGTAAACCAGCTTATTACAGAAAACATTGCAAAAATAGGAGAAAATATATCAGTGCGCAGGTTTGTCAGGTTCGAACTGGGTGAGGGACTGCAAAAAAGGTCGGACGACTTCGCCGCCGAAGTGGCCTCTGCCGCCAAGCTTTAAGAGACTGTATCCAAAAAATGCTTTTATCTTAAAGGGAATATAATGTTCTTGTAGAATATGACACGACGGGAGGTTGTTGGATGGAAACTCCCAAGTACCACCGGGTGGTACTTAAACTGAGCGGTGAGGCCTTGGCCGGGAAGCAGGGTTACGGGATTAACCCCGAGGTTGTCAGTTCCATCTCCAGCCAGATCGAGGAGATTGCCAGGCTGGGTGTCCAACTGGCCATCGTTGTTGGAGGGGGCAATATATGGAGGGGAGTGGCAGGGAGCGCCAAGGGTATGGACAGGGCTACAGCGGATTACATGGGAATGCTGGCCACAGTCATAAACGCACTGGCGCTGCAGGACGGTCTGCAAAAACAGGGAGTTGATTCCAGGGTTCAGACGGCAATTGAAATGAGGGCTGTGGCTGAACCATACATAAGGCGCAGGGCAATCCGGCACATGGAAAAAGGCAGGGTTGTTATTTTTGCCGCCGGAACAGGGAATCCCTATTTTTCAACCGACACCACCGCTGCCCTGCGGGCCGCAGAGATAGAGGCCGAAGTTATACTTATGGCGAAACAGGTAAACGGCGTTTATGACTGCGACCCTATGAAAAATTCAAACGCCCGCAAGTTTGACAGCCTCACCTATATAGATTTGTTAAACAAGGGTCTGGCGGTAATGGATGCCACGGCAACTTCCCTGTGCATGGACAATAAGATACCAATTATTGTTTTCAATCTCAATGGCAGGGGAAACATAATGAAGGCCATTATGGGAGAAACCGTAGGTACATATGTTGGGGGTGAATTGATTGGCTAAGGAGATTGTCGCTGAATCGGAAGCCAATATGAAAAAGACCGTTGAGGTGGTCAAGAAGGAATTTGCCTCTCTCAGGGCCGGCCGCGCAACTCCGGCTTTACTGGACAAGGTATCGGTGAATTACTACGGAACCCCGACCCCGATAAGTCAGATGGCAAACATAACGGCCCCGGAAGCCAGGCTTCTGGTAATACAGCCATGGGACAAATCGGCACTGCCCGAGATAGAGAGGGCCATATTGAAGTCCGACCTTGGTATAAATCCCACCAGTGACGGAAATGTAATAAGGCTGGTCATTCCCCAGCTTACCCAGGAGAGGCGGCAGGAACTTGTAAAGGTGATAAGGAAAAAGGCCGAAGAGGGAAGGGTGGCTGTCCGCAACGTGCGCAGGGATACCAATGATGCTCTGAAAGCCAAGGAAAAGAAGGGCGAGATGTCGGAGGACGAACTTCGCCGGGCCCAGGAAGAGGTACAGAAGCTTACGGATAAATATATTAAGGAAATTGACCAGCTCACAAACAACAAAGAGCAGGAGATAATGCAGGTTTGACAGAGAATCTTGAAAGTAAGATTCTGGCCGTTTTGCTGGAGGAAGCCGCACAGGTCCTGGAAAAGGCCGGTAACAATTTCGAGGTTGAATACACCACCCCTGCCGGCCCTGTCCCCTGTGAGGGAAGGGAAAGGGTGGTCCGTTTCCGTTTCCGGGGCGATACCGCAGTTGTTACCGTAGCCCGAGAGCAAGTCCCAGGCAGTCAGCGTGTAGAATATAAGTGAGCATCGCACTGGCGGGGCCGATCATCCGTCAGGAGAAGCTTTTCACGACCCCAATAGGGCTGTACGAAGCTTATCACAGCCCGTACAGGAAGGAGGTGTTGCGTGGATGGGTTTATACCGCATCACAGACGAATGCCTGGCCTGCGGGACATGCATGGAGTCTTGCCCAAGCGAAGCGATTATAGAGGGAGATACATACAAAATCGATACCGACAAATGTGAAAGCTGCGGTACATGCATTGATGCCTGCCCCACCGGAGCAATTGTTGAGGAATAACAATAAATTCAGCCCCCTCAAAGGAGGGGGTTTGTTTTATAACGGTTATCGTTATAAAGCTTCCTCTGAATGCATTCGGGAGGCAGCACAAAAAATGCTTCTTAATGTCCTTTAGGTATTATATGCACAGAACCCGTTTTAAATCTTGTAACCGGACATAACAGTGAATTAACCAAGTATTTGCGGGATTTTGAAAAAAGTGTATAATATATCTTGTTTGTCGCTTTTTAATTGCAGCAGTAAGGAAATTATCGGCATGGCTGTCCGAGTTTTTAGATATTGATTTAATTTCTTTTATTGCACTCCTTAATAATGGATATCCGAATATTATAATATAATGGTTATTGATTATTTTTGGGAGGGTGACCTGATGATAAAAAACATTGTGAATCTGATGCGCAGGTCGTCAGACAGGGAAGTTGACGAGGGTGAAAAGACCCTCAGGACTGCCCTCGATCCCTCCCGAATGCCCCGTCACGTGGCTATTATTATGGACGGCAACGGGCGCTGGGCACGCCGCAGGGGGATGCCCAGGTCTTTCGGGCACCGGGCCGGCGTTGAGTCGCTGCGTCATGTGGTGAGGGTCAGTGCCGAAATAGGTATAAAAGTGTTGACCGTATATGCTTTTTCGACGGAAAACTGGAAGCGGCCCCGGGAAGAAGTCGACATTTTAATGGACTTGTTGGTGGAGTACCTGAATAAAGAAATAGATGAGCTTTGCGAAAAAAACGTTCGGATCAGGGCGATAGGCAGGATAGGGGAACTTCCCCCGAAGGCCGGGGAAGCCGTTAAAGTGGCTCATGAAAGAAGCAAAAACTGCACCGGGCTTAATCTTAACATCGCTCTCAATTACGGCGGGCGGGCAGAACTGGAGGACGCCATCAGGGAAATCTGCGCTAAGGTGGACAGGAAACAACTATCCCCGGATCAAATAGACCAGGATATTATTTCACAGCATCTATATACCGCCGGGCAGCCGGATCCGGACCTTTTAATCCGCCCGTCCGGGGACTTCCGGGTAAGTAACTTCCTGTTGTGGCAGTTGGCTTATACCGAATTCTGGCTTACCGACGTAATGTGGCCTGATTTCCGGGGTATACATCTTATACAGGCAGTGCTGGATTTTCAGAGGCGCAACCGCCGGTTCGGCGGACTAAAAGAGAATTAGGCTGGTGAAAGGCTTTTGCTTTATAAAAGGGTATTGAGCGCCGTAGCGGGCATCCCGTTATTTCTCCTGGCCGTCTGGTACGGCGGTTGGGTGCACTTTGCTCTCACTGTGCTAATAATGGTTTTCGCTCTTTATGAATTAAACAAGATATTTACAGGAATGGATTTGAAACCTTCTTTTCCGGTAATGGTATCCGGCGTGCTCATACTGTCGGCCAGCGCATATGCCGGCGGGAACGGGGCCTTAGGTCTTGCCTTCGTTCCGGTGATTGGGATCTTGCTTTTAAGCGGCGTTTTTCGCTATCCCGACGTAAGGCCGGTGGATGTTGCCGCAGGATTAACCGGAACTCTTTACATAGGAATGTTTGTTTATTTTTATCTGGTAAGGACCCTGGAAGGAGGGTGGGTGTGGACCCTCACCATGCTGGTGGGCACCTGGGCAGGCGACACAGCGGCATATTTTGTCGGGAGAAAGATGGGGAGAAAAAAACTGGCGCCAAAATTGAGCCCGGGCAAGACCGTGGAAGGAGCCATTGGAGGCATTGCCGGAAGTGTTCTGGGGGCGCTGCTGATATATATGGTTTACCCGTGGTATCTTTTTTATAAATTTATCGCTTTGGGAGTACTGGTGGGAGTATCAGGGATACTGGGAGATCTGTTCGAGTCCAGCCTTAAGCGGACTGCCGGGGTCAAGGATGCCGGCCTCATAATCCCCGGGCACGGGGGAGTGCTGGACCGATTTGACAGCATGCTGTTTACCGCCCCCACGGTGTACTACTTTGTGGTTTTATTCATTGTGGGATGAGGTGTTTTTCGATGAACAGGCACATCCAGACCATTGGCCTTGTTGCAGCAGGTCTGGCGCTGGTATACTTATCGGCCAACTATTTTTTACCGGAGTTATTTGGTATAATTTCGGAGGCTTTTTCGGTTATAATTCCTTTTATAATAGCATCGCTGCTTGCCCTTCTGCTGGAGCCCATGATCAGTTTTTTAACCAACAGGGCAAGGTTGAGCAGATCATCGGCGGTTGCCGTATCGATGCTGGGCTTTTTCGGGGTTATCAGCCTCATTATGGTACTGGCCGTCTTCAGGCTGGTCAAGGAACTTATCGACCTTTCGGTCTCCCTTCCCAGGTATGTAAAACCGGTTGAGGAATTTATAAATTATACCTTTCAAAAAAGCAAGGTGCTTTATTTCAGCTTACCACCCGAAATCAGCGGGAGAATAAGCGAGAGCCTGGGAACCCTGACGGGGACCCTTTCCAATTTTACCCGGTCCCTGGCCAACTTTTTGCTTGGTTTTGCCACCGCTGTGCCGGAGGCAGTACTGGGTATAATCGTGGCGGTCATCGCCACCTATTTTTTCAGCCGCGACCGTACACTGCTGGTCAAACTCTGGGTAAAAGCCATTCCGGCGCCCTGGGGTGAAAAAAGCCTGGAGGTTGTAAGGGAAATTGCACATGCTTTTTTGAGCTATGTAAGGGCCCAGGCGGTACTGGTATCAATCACCACTTTTCTGGCTATAGTGGGCTTGTATATTGTGGGAGCCAAGTATGCGCTGACCATGGGCATTTTGATTGGCTTTTTCGATATATTGCCGGTTTTGGGTCCGGCCTCCATTGTACTTCCGTGGGCCGTCTGGAGTTTTATCAGCGGCAATGTGGCCTTTGGAATAAAGTTAATTGTAATGTACGTTGTCATCTGGATAGTCCGGCAGTCGCTGGAGGCAAGAGTGGTGGCCGCCAACCTGGGACTTCACCCCCTGGCGGTGTTGGGGGTAATGTATGTGGGACTTAAGCTTATGGGAGTGGCCGGACTGATTTTTGGCCCCATACTGCTTATAGCCGTCCAGGCCACTTTCAAGTCTTTGAAAAAAGAATTGTGACAGACAGTGTGGGGGTGGGTTTATTAAAGGCGTTTCAATCCTGGGCAGCACCGGTTCCATAGGGCGGCAGGCCCTAGAGGTGGTTGACATTTTCCCGGAACATTTTATTATTGTGGGGCTGGCTGCAGGAAAAAATATAGAAGTACTGAGGGAACAGGTAAAAAAGTACCGGCCAAGGGTGGTTTCGGTGTCCGAACAGTCCGCTGCGCTGGCGCTGGCCGCTGAGCTTGGCCCCGGAGGGCCGAAGGTGCTTTGGGGGGCGGAAGGAATATCCGCGGTGGCCACCTGTGAAGGCGCCGATATAGTTATTACCGCCGTCACCGGAACCGCAGGGCTGATTCCTACAGTGGACGCCATTAGGGCTGGTAAGGACATTGCCCTGGCCAACAAGGAGACCATGGTGGCTGCGGGGGCCCTGGTGACCCGGCTGGCAGCCGAACATAATATACGGATACTGCCGGTGGACAGCGAGCATTCGGCTGTCTGGCAGTGTCTCAGGGGCTCCCGGCCAAAAGAGGTGGAAAGTATTGTGCTCACTGCCTCCGGAGGACCCTTTAGAAAGCATCCCCATGACCTTGAGAATGTCACGGTGGAGATGGCTCTTTCTCACCCAAACTGGAATATGGGCAGAAAAATAACCGTTGATTCCGCCACCCTCATGAACAAAGGACTTGAGGTGATAGAGGCGAGGTGGCTTTTTGGCCTGGATTACGATAAGATAAAAGTGGTGGTTCACCCGCAGAGTATAATACATTCCATGGTGGAGTTTACCGACGGGTCGGTATTGGCGCAGATGGGCCTTCCGGACATGAAGCTGCCCATTCAGTACGCCCTTACCTACCCCCAAAGACTTTCGGGCAATGTTTCGCGGCTGGACTGGTTCAGCATCAGGGAGCTGACTTTTGAACCCCCGGACACAAGCCGGTTTCCGCTTCTGGATATGGCTTACCGGGCCGGCAGGCGGGGGGGGACTCTGCCGGCGGTGATGAATGCGGCCAACGAGGTGGCGGTGGATTATTTCCTGGCCGGAAAAATTGGTTTTACCGCAATTTGCCGTGTGGTGGAAGATGTGGTGAGCAGGCACCGGGTTATAGACATGCCGGATTTGAGCGGTATACTGGAGGCGGATCTGGAGGCCCGTGAAATGGCGGCCTCTCTGGCGGAGAGGTTATAAAAAAGGCTTTTTTAGAAAAATAGCTTGTATAATAAAGGGTGATTTTAAATGAGCACCTTCCTGGCTTCGGTTGTTGTATTCGGGTTGCTTATTTTTTTCCACGAGCTTGGCCACTTTGCGGTGGCAAAACTGGTTGGCATCAAGGTACATGAATTCAGCCTTGGGTTTGGTCCCAGGCTTTTATCCATCCCAAGGGGGGAAACGGCCTACAACCTCAGGGCCATACCGCTTGGCGGCTTTGTCCGGATGGCTGGCATGGATCCCAATGAGTCCGGGGAGATTGAAGAGGACCGGGGGTTTAACAAAAAGCCGGTGTTGCACAGGGTGGCGGTAATATTCGCCGGGCCCCTGATGAATTTTGTGCTGGCCATATTTTTACTGGCCATAATCTTCATGGTCTACGGGCTGCCCGATGTCCCCACTACCACGGTGCAGGACACTTTGAAGGGGAAGCCGGCCGATGTCGCGGGTATTCGCGGCGGCGACGTTATAGTTGAGATCGACGGCAAGAAGATCGACACATGGGAGCAACTGAGCAAGACTGTGGGCGGCAATCCCGGCCGGGAACTGGGTATCACAGTTTTACGAAACGGGGAAAGGGTTAATTTCAAGGTTATACCTTACAAGGACGACAATGGTTTGGGTAAGATAGGCATACATCCTGCCCCCAAAAAGGTTGATCCGTTTACAGCCATGGTGTCCGGCGGCAAGTATATTGTGGTAATGTCTTACCAAATATTAGATTACCTGGGCAGGGGGATTGTAGGGCTGGTGCCTTTGGAACTGGGCGGCCCGGTCCGTATTGTGGCCACAATAAATGAGGCAGTACGCAGTACTAGCTGGTTTATCAACCTTATGAGCCTTTCAGCATTTTTATCGGTGAGCCTGGGCCTGTTCAACCTGTTTCCCATACCGGCGCTGGACGGCAGCCGTATACTGTTCCTGCTTTTTGAAAAGCTCAGGGGCAGGCCGGTGGAGCCCCAGAAAGAGAACTTTATTCACATGGTGGGGTTCGGGTTATTAATTGTCCTGATAGTGGTAATTACCTATAATGACATACTTCAGTTGATCATGTGAGGGAAGACCTAATAAACTTTCTGAAGGGGAAGTATTTTAAATGCACAGAGAAAGAACCCGGCCGGTTATGATTGGCAATGTCCGGGTGGGTGGCGGCTCCCCGGTATCGGTACAGTCGATGACCAACACCGATACCAGGGACGTATCTGCTACGGTGGCCCAGATAAAAAGCCTGGCCGGGGCGGGATGCGAAATAGTCCGGGTGGCGGCGCCAGACCGGGAGGCAGCCGGTGCGCTAAAGGAAATCAAAAGGCAAATAGAAATACCTATAATAGCTGATATTCATTTTGACTACAAACTGGCGCTGATGGCGGTGGAGTCAGGGGTGGACGGCCTGAGGATAAACCCGGGCAACATTGGCGGCAGAGAAAAGGTGCGGGCGGTGGTTGACGCCTGCAGGGAAAGAAGCGTGCCCATACGAATAGGGGTCAATGCCGGTTCACTGGAAAAGGATCTGCTGGAGATGCACGGCGGGCCTGGGGCCGGTGCCATGGTTGAAAGCGCCCTGCGCCACATATATATACTTGAAGACCTGAATTACCGGGAAATAAAGGTTTCATTAAAGGCCTCCGACGTGCCCATGATGATTGAGGCTTACAGGATGCTGGCGGAAAAGGTGAACTATCCCCTCCACGTTGGAGTGACCGAGTCGGGTACGCTCAGGTCGGGTACCATAAAATCCGCAGTGGGCATCGGCTCAGTCCTGTCCATGGGGATTGGGGATACCATCAGGGTATCCTTGACGGGAGATCCGGTACACGAGGTCAGGGTGGGATTCGAGATACTGAAGGCCCTGGGGCTGAGGAGGCGGGGGGTGGAGCTTATTTCTTGCCCCACCTGCGGCAGGACCGGGGTTGATATAATCTCCATGGCCAACCGGGTGGAAGATCTTCTGGCGGACATAGACAAGCCCCTGAAAGTTGCGGTGATGGGCTGCGCGGTGAACGGACCGGGCGAGGCCCGGCACGCTGACGTGGGGATCGCCGGCGGCAGGGGTGAAGGACTGGTTTTCCGGAAAGGGCGGATACTGCGCAAGGTACCGGAGGACCGACTGGTGGATGAGCTTATGAAAGAGATTTTTGACCTCGTCAACGGGGTCGATTAATCTTGATACCGAGGAGGAACCTTTTTTGCGAGTTACAGAGTTTTTGACACCCACACTGAGGGAAACCCCGGCCGAGGCCGAGGTGGTGAGTCACCAGCTGCTGGTGAGGGCAGGATTTATTAGGAAGGCTGCGGCTGGCGTCTATACCTTTCTTCCACTGGCCTGGCGGGTGGTAAAAAAAATCGAGGCCATTGTGAGGGAAGAGATGGACAGGGAGGGCGGCCAGGAGATAATGATGCCCATCATTCAGCCGGCTGAGCTGTGGCTGGAATCCGGGCGCTGGAACGTGTACGGCCCGGAGCTGTTCCGGCTGAAGGACAGGCATGGAAGGGACTTCTGCCTGGGCCCCACCCACGAGGAAATAATCACCGACCTGGTGCGGGGCGAAGTAAACTCTTACAAGCAGCTTCCACTGCTTCTATACCAGATACAGAACAAATACCGGGATGAGAGAAGGCCGCGCTTCGGGCTGATGAGGGGCCGGGAGTTCATAATGAAGGACCTGTACTCCTTCGACAGGGACGAGGAAGGCCTGGACGTCAGCTATTGGAAGATGTACGGGGCCTATACCCGGGTATTCCAGCGCTGCGGGCTCAAATTCAGGCCCGTGGAGGCTGATTCCGGGGCCATCGGGGGAAATGACACCCACGAGTTCATGGTGCTGGCTGAATCAGGCGAAGCCCTGGTGGTGTACTGTCCCCGGGAATCCTGCGGTTACGCCGCCAATGTGGAAAGGGCGGTCAGCCCTCCGGATAACAGGAATCCTGAACAGGCAAAGCCGGTTGAGACTGTCGACACCCCGGGTATGCGCACAGTGGATGAAGTTACATCGTTTTTGGGTATTTCACCCAGGAAACTGATCAAGACCCTTATATACAGGACAGAAAAAGGACTGGTGGCCGCACTGGTCAGGGGAGACCGGGACGTCAACGAAATAAAGCTGATGAAAGCCTTGGACGTGATAAACCTTGAGCTGGCCGGGCCCGAGGAGGTCAGAGGGATTACCGGCACGGAGCCCGGATTTGCCGGCCCGGTGGGATTAAAAGGGATAAAAATAGTGGCGGACGATGAGGTGCAGGCCCTTTCCAACGCGTTTGCGGGGGCCAACCGCAGGGACCTTCACCTTGTCAACGTAAATCCGGGCAGGGACTTCAAGCCGGATCAGGTCACCGACATCCGGCTTGTAAGGGCCGGCGATCCTTGCCCCGCCTGCGGCGCGGCCCTGGTGGAGGCCAGGGGGATAGAGGTGGGCCAGGTATTTAAGCTTGGCACCAAGTACAGCAAAGTTCTTGGGGCTACCTTCCTGGACGAGAAGGGACAGAGCATGCCCATTGTAATGGGTTGCTACGGTATAGGGGTTACCAGGACAATGGCGGCTGCCATCGAACAGAACCATGACGAAAACGGGATAATCTGGCCGTCTTCCATTGCCCCCTTCCATGTAGTGGTGATACCGGTTAGCATAAAAGACGGCCAGCAGGCCGAAATGGCCGAAAGGGTCTACCGGAAGCTGCTGGACGCCGGGATAGAGGCGGTGATCGATGACCGTAACGAAAGGCCGGGGGTGAAGTTTAAGGACGCCGACCTGGTGGGATACCCGGTCCGCGTAACAGTTGGTTCCAAGGCGGTATCTTCCGGCGATCTGGAAGTCCGCCTGAGAAGGGATGGAAGCACCCTCATGGTTCCAGAAGGGGACATCGTAAACAGGGTCTCACAAATACTGAAGGCCGAACAGGGGATAGCCGATGCCGGGCGGTAAACGGAGAATAATAGTTTTGTCGGTCAGTGCCGGGTCCGGCCATATCAGGGCGGCTCAGGCGCTTCAGTCGGCATTTCTGGAAGAGGACCCGGAACTGGAAGTAATAATACTGGATACCTTCAAGTACGCAAGCCCCTCTCTGGAAAAGCTGGTTCTGGGCGCTTACATGGAAATGCTGAGACTGACACCGGCTTTTTACGGCTATATATACAGACAGTCGGAAAAGGGACAGCTTCTTTCGGGATTTGCCAAGAAGGAATTCAACAGGCTTTTGAGCAGGTTTTCATCCCCCAGGCTGATTGATTTTATCGACAGCCACCGGCCCGAGGCGGTAATATGTACACACCCTTTTCCACTGGGCGTTCTTTCCGCCCTGAGAAGACAGGGAAAATTCGGACGTTATACCGTGGGCACCCTCACGGACATGACAATACACCCTTACTGGATTTTTCCCGAGGTGGATCTTTATACGGTGGGTGCTGAAAGGCTGGCCGGTGAACTGGCCGGTTTCGGTATCCCGGAGTCAAGAATTTACACCACCGGCATACCCATTGACCCGGCCTTTGCCGGCGATGTTGACCGGAAGGCGGTGCTGGCTTCATGTAACCTGGTTGAAGGAATTCCCACCATTCTGGTGATGGGGGGCGGGCTGGGGATGGGGCCGCTGGAGGAAGCGGTGGCAGCACTGGGAGCCACTGACACAAGGTGCCAGATAATTGTCGTGACCGGCAGCAACACCCCGCTTAAAGAAAAAATTGAACTGATGTCGGCCAGGTTGCCCAACCGGGTCTTTGTACTGGGTTATTGCGATAACGTGCACCAACTGATGGCGGTTTCGAATATTATGGTAAGCAAGGCTGGAGGTTTGTCTTGTGCCGAGGCCCTGGCCAGGAGACTTCCCATTTTGATAATGGACCCTCTTCCGGGCCAGGAGGAGAGAAATGCCCAGTTTCTGGTTTCGGAGGGCGCGGCCCTGGGGGTTAGCGGAACGGATGACCTGGTGGGAAAAGTTAAGAAATGTCTTGCCAATCCTTTTTTGCTGGAGGAAATGTCCGGAGCGGCCGCCCGTCTGGGAAGGCCGGATGCTGCCAGGGTTATTGCGGCGCTGGTCCGGTGCCTGTCCTTAAAAGATAAAAGAGGGATTGCCGTTTTGGCCGGAACAGGAAGGCCGCTTGGTATCACGCCCGATAAAGGGGGCCGGCTGCGGGGGGTATTACCTCAAGGCCGTAGTATCCGGCGGACTCCAAAAACCCGCTAATAAATAATGCTAAAAAGGGCAATCCTATAAATAATACCGGGTTATTAAAATAAATTTCTTCTTGGAACCGCCAGTGCATAATTAACAGGTTTTCACTTGTATATGTTTTATTAGTATGGTATACTTATCGTGGTTTGAGTTCTGGACACAGATTTTTCCGAAGGAGTGGGTATTTCCCACTCTTTCGTCTTATACCATGCCGGCTATAGCCTGCCCGAGGAGGATTCATTGGTGGTAAAAAACAACGTGGCCGCCGTCGTTGAAACAATGGCAACACCGGTTGTTGAAGATCTGGGATTGGATCTGGTGGACGTGGAGTTTGTAAAGGAAGGCGGGAGGTGGCTCCTACGCGTTTACATCGACAAGCCCGGCGGAATCAGCCATGACGACTGCGAGGCTGTGTCCCAGAGACTGGATGCGCTGCTGGACGAAAAAGACCCCATCCCCCAGTCCTATTACCTTGAGGTGTCATCACCCGGAATAGAAAGACCACTGAAAAAGCGGGAGGATTTCCTCCGTTTTGCCGGGCATGAGGTGCAAGTCACCACCTATGCCCCCGTGGAAGGGCGAAAGAAATTTACCGGCAAGCTTGGGGTCGTCGATGCGGGGACCCTAATACTGGAGGTTGAGGGCAGCAGTATATCCATACCTATGGAACAGGTTTCATCGGCTCGACTGCACGTAAAGTTTTAAAATTATAGTTGGTTTGGGAGGCAATAGGGATGAATACCGAGTTTTTGGAAGCCCTTCATGATTTGGAGAAGGAAAAGGGGATTGCGGTTAATGTTTTGCTGGAAGCAATAGAAGCCGCGCTGCTTTCGGCCTATAAAAGAAATTTCGGCTCCCTGCAAAACGCCAGGGTACATATAGACAGGGACACCGGCGAATTCAAAGTATATTCCCAGCGTACCGTGGTTGAAGAGGTCACTGATAACAGGCTGGAAATATCCCTTGCAGAGGCCAGGGAGATCGATCCGCGTTACGATCTGGGAGATATTGTGGAAAACGAGGTAACGCCCAGGAATTTCGGGCGTATTGCCGCTCAGACCGCAAAGCAGGTGGTTGTCCAGCGTATCCGCGAGGCTGAGCGCAATATTATATACGAGGAGTTTGCCAGCCGGGAGGGTGACATTGTCACCGGCGTTATTCAACGGGTGGAGCAGAAAAATGTTTATATCGAACTGGGCAAGACCGAGGCCATTCTGACCCCGTCGGAGCAGATGCCCGGCGAGGAATACAAGCAGAGTAGCAGGATAAAGGCATATATTGTCGAGGTAAAAAAGACAAACAAGGCTCCACAAATAATTGTTTCCCGGACACACCCGGGGCTGTTGAAAAGGCTTTTCGAGCTTGAGGTCCCCGAACTGCACGAAGGAGTGGTGGAGTTAAAGGCGGTTGCCAGGGAGGCCGGCTACAGGTCTAAGATAGCAGTCTATTCCCGGGACGAAAATGTTGACCCGGTTGGAGCCTGCGTAGGTCCTAAAGGGATGCGGGTGCAGTCCATTGTCAACGAGTTGAACGGGGAAAAGATCGATATAATCAAATGGAACCCGGACCCTTCAAAATTTGTTGCCGCATCCTTAAGCCCCGCCAAGGTGGTGGCGGTGGAGATATGGGACGAGGAAAAAGTGGCCCGGGTTATAGTTCCCGATTATCAGTTGTCCCTGGCCATTGGCAAGGAGGGGCAGAATGCAAGGCTGGCGGCTAAGCTTACCAACTGGAAAATCGATATAAAGAGCGAGTCCCAGATGGAAGAGATATACCAGCAGGAAGGGTACGATAATTATTACGCTGAGGAAAGTGAAGAACAGGATGAGTTTCTGAGCGAAGATTATGTTGAGTAGGAGGGGGACAGTTGCCCAAAGTCAGAAAAATTCCTCAGAGGATGTGTGTGGGATGCCAGGATATGAAGCCGAAGAAGGAATTGATCAGGGTTGTGCGCACCCCCCAGGAAACCATAGAAATCGATCCCACAGGTAAAAAATCCGGCCGGGGCGCTTACGTATGCCCCCGGGTGGAATGCATGCAGAAGGCCTGCAAGGAGAAAAGGCTGGAAAAGGCCCTGCAGAGGCAGATTTCCAAGGAGATTTACGAAACACTGATACAGAGGTTGAACAGTTGATGGCAGGTTCCGTATTAAACATGATTGGTCTCGCCCGGAGGGCCGGGCATGTGGAAAGCGGTGACGCAGCCGTAAGGAGTGCTGTTGATCGCGGGAAGGTAATTCTTTTAATTCTGGCTGAGGACGCTGCTGAAAGAACCAGAAGGGCTTTCGGACGGTTGGCCGGTGATGCCGGAATACCCTTGATATCATGCGGCACAAAAGAAGACCTGGGCAAAATTTTAAAAAAACCAGCCCGTTCAGTGGTTGCCATCACTGATAAAAATTTTGCGCGGGGTATTGTCGGGGCGTTGGAAAGGGGAGGGGCAAAACTTGGTCAATAGCGTAGAAAGCCGGTTTTCGAGTATGTTTATGAATACCAGGTTTATTTATGGGAGGTGAATATATGGTAAAAAAACGGGTACACGAACTTGCCAAGGAACTAAATATAGAAAGTAAAGATATAATCCGGGTGATGTCCCATCTGGGCGTGGATCTTAAATCCCACATGAGCACCCTGGAAGACAGAGATGTTGAGTTGTTTATGAAGAATTACAATAAGAAAAGGGACCAGGGCGCCGTGAATCCCGCCGGGGATCGTCACAAACCTCCCGTAAATGTGCCTGCCACAGGAATACCTTCCAAAGCACCTGAAAGACAACTCCAGGGGCAGTTTGACAGGCCGCGCCGGGAAGTGCCCACGGAAGACAGGATGAATGATAAAAAAATGCAGGACAGAAGAAAGCCAGACAGAAGAGATTACAGACAAGACCGCGGGCCCGGGCTGGTGGACCGAGTCCCGTCACGACCCCCGGACAGAAGATTTGAGGATCGTTCCGCCCGGGCCGTTCCACCTAAAAAGACAGCGCCACCTGTGACCCCGGCTGCACCCCAGAGGCCGGAATCTCCCAGGCAGCAGCCCGCACCAACGGTTCAGGCGCGGCCAGCGCAGCCGGTACAGCCTACTGTACAGCCGCAGCCACAAGCCCAGAAGGTGGAAAGGGAAAAAACCGAGATCAAGCCTGCGGCGCCGGTCCAGAATATACAAAACAGAGAGAGGCCAAGGTATCCCGAACGCCAGAAGCCTGCCACCCAGATAGGACAGGAACAACAGCACAGGGACCACAGACCCGCGCCGTTCAGGGAACGTCCCGCCGGCGAAGCCAGGCCTGCCGGTGACAGGGACCGCAGACAGGAAAGACCGCCCTTTGACCGTGGCGCTCATCAGAGAGGTCCTGCCCAGGGAGGAGACAGGGCTGGCGATAGACCCAGGCATGAAGGCGACAGGGGAAGACCGAGATTTGCCGGCGACCGCGGTCCGCGACCGGGTGGAGTTCCGGCCGGCAGGCCGGACCAGGGCAGAGGGCCCGGAACTCCGAGGCCCGCTCCCACTGCTCCGGGAAAGCCGGGGGCACTCAAGGTTCCCAAGGTGCCCGAGCAGGCTAAGGGCGTAGATAAAATCAAGGCTTCCGAGAAGTCCAGGGCCAGGGTGCAGCAGGCCCAGACCAAAAACTTTACCAAACGCGATAAGATACGACAGGACGTTGAGATGGAAGACCGCGCCTTGCGCCTGGCACCCGGCAAAAAGAAAGGAGCACATCAGAGGGGCAGGGTAGAAGCCAGACCCACTCCGCCCGTTGAAAAGAAACCGATAGTTATCGGTGAAACCGTTACTGTCCAGGAACTGGCCGAGAAGATGAAGAAAAGCCCGGCGGGACTGATCAAAAAACTTATGGAGCTGGGCATCCTGGCCACCATAAACCAGGAGATAGATTCCGATACCGCCGTGATACTGGCCAGTGATTTCGGGTTTGAAGTGGAAATCAAGATACAGCTTGATGCTGAGGCCCAGCTGGAGGTGGAGCAGGAGGAAAGCCCGGACGACATGAACCCAAGGCCCTGTGTTGTCACGGTTATGGGCCATGTTGATCACGGGAAAACCTCCCTCTTGGATGCCATAAGGGAGACCAACGTGATCGCCACCGAGGCCGGGGGAATAACCCAGCATATAGGCGCTTACCAGGTGGAGCACAACAATAAAAAGATCACCTTCGTTGATACCCCGGGACACGAGGCATTTACCGCTATGAGGGCAAGGGGCGCCAACGTCACCGATATAGTGGTGCTGGTTGTGGCTGCCGAAGACGGTGTTATGCCCCAGACAATCGAGGCCATAAACCACGCCAAGGCTGCCAATGTTCCCATAATAGTGGCAATCAACAAGATTGACAAACCGGAAGCGAACCCCGACAGAGTAAAACAGCAGCTTACCGAGTACGCCCTGGTGCCCGAGGAGTGGGGCGGTGATACCATCTGCGTTCCGGTGAGCGCCAAAGCCAGGATGGGCATAGAGGACCTGCTGGAAAATATACTGCTGGTGGCCGAGGTAAGTGAATTTAAGGCCAACCCCAACAGGACGGCCCGCGGTACTGTAATTGAAGCGGAGCTTGACAAGGGACGGGGTCCGGTGGCCACCGTGCTGGTCCAGAACGGCACACTTCATGTGGGTGACAATATTGTGGCCGGGACTGCCTTCGGCAAAGTCAGGGCCATGGTGGACGACAAGGGCAGGCGTATCAAGAAAGCCGGCCCCTCCACCCCCGTCGAGGTGCTGGGATTCCACGATGTGCCCCTGGCCGGTGACATGTTCTATGTGGTCAAGGATGAAAAGACTATCAGGCAGATAGTAGATAAGCGCGTTGTCAGAAAGAGACAGGAAGAAATGAAGGCCACCGTGGGCAGGGTATCCCTGGAGGACCTCTTCAAGCATATTAAAGAAGGCCAGGTCAAGGAACTCTGCATCATTGTAAAGGCCGACGTTCAGGGGTCTGTGGAGGCAATCAACCAGTCCCTGGAAAGGCTTTCCACCGAAGAAGTGAAGGTGAAGATCATTCACGGCGGTGTTGGGGCAATCACGGAAACCGATATCATGCTGGCCTCGGCCTCCAATGCCATAATCATAGGCTTTAACGTCAGGCCGGATGTGAACGCCCGCAGGGCCGCGGAAAACGAAAAAGTGGATATACGCCTTTACAGGGTGATCTACGACGCCATCGACGATATAAAGGCGGCCATGAGCGGCCTGCTGGAGCCGGAGATAAAAGAGGTAGTAATAGGCCGGGTAGAGATAAGGAAAATATTCAAGGCGTCAAAACTGGGGACCATAGCCGGCTGTTACGTCACCGAGGGCAAGATCACCAGGGACGCAGGAGTGCGCCTGATAAGGGACGGCATAGTGATATACGAGGGAAGGGTCGACTCTCTGAAGCGTTTCAAGGACGATGTCAAGGAGGTAGTGCAGGGTTATGAATGCGGTATGACTCTTGAGAACTACCAGGATATCCGTGAGGGTGACATTGTTGAGGCTTTCACCACCGAGCAGGTCAAGAGAGAATTGGCCTGAACAATTTACTGTATTCAAAGTGCTCCGCTTGGGGCATAATTCCCTTGGGGGGTGAATTAAATGTCTCACAGGCCGGGAAGGTTGGCGGAGGCTATCAAAAAAGAGATTTCAGATCTGCTGATGAATGAGATTAAGGACCCCCGTCTGGGTTTCGTTACCATAACCATGGTGGAGGTAAGTCAGGATCTCCGGTATGCCCGTGTATACGCCAGTGTGCTGGGCGGCGGGGAGCAGCGGAAAGCCACTGCCGAGGTGCTGAACAGGGCCACAGGCTATATCAGGTCCGAGATAGGCAGGCGAATCAGGTTAAAGTATACTCCGGAAATTACTTTTAAACTGGACGACTCAATTGAAAGGGGATCGAAGGTAATCAGCCTCATGGAGGAGGTTAAAAGCGGGGGAGAACCTGGCTGATGAGCAGTTTGCAGGAAATCTCCGACGTCCTCAAAAAGTCATCCAGGGTGTTGATCTGCGGTCACATAGTCCCGGACGGGGACTGTCTGGGGTCTGTGGCTGCCCTGGGGATAACCCTTGAAAAAATGGGGAAGAAGGTTGTCATGGCCAGTCCGGATCCCATTCCTCAAACACTGTCGTTTCTTCCTGGGGCCGACAGGTTTATGATTGGCTGTGACAATCGTTCTGACGGCCTGGATTTAGACACCTTTGTGGTTCTCGACTGCTCGGTGCCGGAACGGCTTGGTTCTTTCAGTCGCGTCCTCAGCAGGGATGTGGCGGTAGTGAATATAGATCACCACATGAGTTCAAACCGTTTCGCCCATTTAAACTACATCGACCCGGCGGCGGCTGCCACCGGGGAGATACTGTCGGACCTTATCGAAACAATGGGGACAGGACTCAACAGGGACGTGGCCACATGCCTGTACGTGGCCATTGTCACCGACACAGGTTCATTCCAGTATGAAAATACATCTCCACAAACCCTGAGAAGGGTTGCCAGGCTGATGGAAGCTGGTATTCACACATCCTCGATAAATATACTGCTTTACGAGGAAAAGCCTCTCCAGAACATACAGGTTTTGGGGGCCGCACTGGAGGTAATGAAACTAAGCCCCTGCGGCAGGGTTGCCTGGACCGTTGTAGAAAGGGATCTTCTCGAGAAGTTTTCGGCTGGAGACGAACACACTGACGGACTGGTTAATTTTCTGCGAACCATAAGAGGCGTGGAAGTGGCCATACTGGTCAGGGAAATTGAGAGAGGAAAGTACAAGGTGGGCTTTCGTTCAAAAGGAAAGGTAAACGTGCACAGCCTGGCGTCCAGGCTGGGGGGAGGAGGGCACATCCGGGCTTCGGGATGTGTTTTGACGGGAAACTTGCATGATGTTACCGAAAGGGTGGTCCAGGAGGCGGTAATGGAGGTATCGGGAGTGGACCGGACGGTATGAAAGGCCATATAGCCGGTATTAATGGCCTGATAAATATCTTAAAGCCGCCGGGGATGACTTCCCATGACGTGGTGAACTATGTCCGCCGTCTTATCGGCATGAAGAAGGTGGGCCACACCGGGACCCTTGATCCCGGCGCCGCAGGGGTGCTGTTGGTCTGCTGCGGGAGCGCCACCAGGATTATTGAGTATCTGAACCATGACAAGGAGTACCGGGCTGAAATCACTTTCGGGGCATTTTCCTCCACCGGGGATGCATTCGGCGAAATGACCCAGGCAGAAATACCCCCCGGCTTTTCAAAACAACAGGTTAAGGAAACACTGGCGGAATTTACTGGTGAGGTAAGTCAGGTGCCGCCCATGACATCGGCGGTACGCCACCGGGGGAAAAAGCTTTATGAACTGGCCAGACAGGGCGAGGTGGTGGAACGCAGCGCCCGGACTGTAAAAATATATTCCATTGAAATGACCGGGTGGTATGATGGGCCGGGGCATCCCAGGGCGTTTTTGGATGTCCGGTGCTCAGCCGGCACGTACATCAGGACACTGTGCCATGATATTGGAGAAAAACTTGGGTGCGGCGCCTACATGAGCTTTCTTTTGCGTACCAGCGCCGGAGGCTATAAAATTAACCGGTCTGTTACCCTGGAGGAACTGAAGAGTCTTGCCGGCAGCGGGGAGCTTTCTCATGCCGCGGCGAGTGTTGAAGAGGCAATGTCCTTTTTGCCTTCGGTGGAGATAAAAAGGGAGGCTGTCAAATCCGTGGGGTCGGGAGCCGTGCTCTATCCCCCCGGCGTCAGGTTCATGCCGGAGGAGGTACGGGAAGGAAACATGGTGGTGCTGACAGGTATGGGCGGCCTGGTTGCCGTGGCCAGAGCCGTAGTTGATGAAAATGGCAGGATTTGTTTCAAGCCGGAAAAAGTTATGATCTGAATCATATAATAAATAGAGGGAATGTCAGTCACGGGATTTTGAATTCTGACTCCTGACTGCTGACTGCTGACTGCTGAATTCTGTATCATCTCACATCTCGACATGGGGGTTAGGGAGACTTTGGTTGTATATAGGTCCTGGAAAGGTGTAAAAGAAAAGCATAAAGACCTTGTTGTCGGCCTGGGAAACTTTGACGGGGTTCACCTGGGACACCAGAGGCTTATTTCCGGACTGGTGAACGAGGCTGAGAAGACAGGGGGGACGCCGGCCGTTTTTACTTTCCACCCGCACCCGATGGAAGTTATCACCGGAAAGGCTCCTCCGAAGCTGCTCACTTACGAGGCCAAGCTGGAAACAATTGCCCAGATAGGGGTCAAGGTATTGCTTCTTGTGCCTTTTACCCTGGAATTTGCCGGCCACAGCCCGGAGGATTTTATAGAAAAAATTCTTGTCAGAGACCTTGCCGTCAGGTCGGTGTTCGTGGGGTACAACTATACATTCGGCAGGGGCGGGAAGGGTACGCCGGAAACTCTTCTTGAATGGGGAAAAAGGTTCGGTTTCAAGGTATACGTGATCCCGCCGGTAACCGTGGAAGGGGTGCCCGTCAGCAGCACGCTCATAAGATGCCTCCTGGCCGACGGAGAAGTGACCGAGGCCAGAAAATTCCTGGGCTATCACCCCTTTGTACAGGGGGTTGTGGTGGCCGGGGAGAGCAGGGGCAGAACACTGGGTTTTCCCACGGCCAACCTTCAACTGGAGGAAAACGGGCTTGTCGTGCCTGCCAAAGGGGTCTATGCCGTTAAGGTGCAGGTGGACGGCGATCACTATCTTGGCGTGGCCAATATTGGGATAAAGCCCACTTTTCACGGTTTTAACAGCAGGCCCAACCTGGAGGTGCACCTCTTGGACTTTCAGGGAGACCTGTACGGAAAGCAGATAAAAGTGTTTTTAACCAGGCGCATCAGAGAAGAAAAAAGGTTTTCCTCACCGGGTGAGCTGGTGGAACAGATTAGAAGCGATATAAACAGGGCCAGGGCCGCCTTTACCGTCGCAGAATAAACCGAAAAAAGCGAAATATAATGATGATAAAGGGTATACTTGTGCCGGGAGGGCTATTGTGGTAAAATAAGCAGGTCACGGGAGTTTAAATGGAAGGGGATATGCGTCTTATGGTGGTCCCCAAATTTGATTCTCCTGAAGAGGATATTAAAAAGTGGCTTAATCATATAGCCCTGATATGCCTCAGTGAAGATTTCCAAAAACTGAAAAAGGAACTGGAGGCCATTTACAGCCGGTCCAACGTAAAAGATTTCAGAATAACGGCCTTTCAGGACGCCCTGTACGCCTTTCTTGCCCAGGAAGACGAAACACTGTCCGTAAATTCGGGCAGATGCTAAAACTTGGGTTAGTGTATGAAAGTTATAATAACCGAGCATGCGCGCAAACGCCTTAAAGATATGCGACAGGACAGGATAACCGTCCAGGATATCCAAAACGCTGCTGCCGGAATCCCCGGTAAGATACCGACGGCTACCCGGTTCAGGGGTTTTTTTGCAAAATCGGGGAGGATGTTTGATATTGTTGCCAAGGACATACCTGGAGGTCGCTTGGTGATTACTATAATCGGAAAATGATTTCCGTGAACTGTCAGCTAGGGAACTCGTTCTCCGGCGGTTAACTTGGCTGGCAGCGATTAAAGGAGTAAGGAGGTGATTATATGGCACTGACTCAGGAAACTAAACAGGCTGTCATTACCGAGCACAAAATACATGAAAATGACACCGGTTCCCCGGAGGTTCAAATTGCCATACTGACCAAAAGAATTAAGAGCCTGACGGAACACCTGAAAATCCACAAGAAGGACCACCACTCCAGGAGGGGACTTCTTAAAATGGTGGGACAAAGGCGGGCCCTGCTTAACTATCTCAAGGACCGCAATTTTGAACGCTACCGCTCCCTCATTGAAAAACTGGAACTGCGTAAATAAAATGCTCCCCAAAAAAGCGGAAGTTGGTTTTCCGCTTTTTTTTATGCAACTTCCAAATAACCTGTTGAAAGGCCGGCAAAAGGTATTTTTATATTCTCAGGCAGGAAATACTATGAAATATGTAGAAATACAATCGGTTGTTAAAAATATGAAGAAGTGTATGGGAGGATAAGCCCGGATGTCAGAAGGATCGGTACTGAGGAGAGAGATTGAAATAGCCGGCCGCAAGATGGTACTGGAAACGGGGCGGTTGGCCAAGCAGGCCAGCGGTGCTGTGCTGGTCAGGTATGGTGATACTGTAACCCTGGTTACTGCCACCATGGCCAGGAATAAGAGGGAGGGAATCGACTTTTTCCCTCTGACCGTGGATTACGAGGAAAGGCTCTACGCGGTGGGCAAGATTCCAGGGGGCTTTATAAAGAGGGAAGGAAGGCCCAGTGAAAAGGCCGTGCTGTCGGGCAGGCTGATCGACCGTCCGATAAGGCCGCTTTTTCCAAAGGGATTCAGGAACGAGGTTCAGGTAATTGCCACTGTACTTTCGGTGGACCAGGATAACGCCCCCGAGATTGCGGCAATGGTCGGAGCTTCTGCAGCCCTGCACATCAGTGAGATTCCCTTTGCCGGCCCCATCGGCGGGGTTATAGTGGGTCGTATCGACGGCAATCTTGTTATCAACCCCACACTGAGCGAAGCTGAAAAAAGCGACCTTCACCTGGTGGTGGCGGGAACCAAGGACGCCGTTATGATGGTTGAGGCCGGGGCAAATGAAGTTCCCGAAAAGGTTGTTCTGGATGCCATCGGCTTTGGGCACCGGAAGGTGAAGGAGATCGTGGAGTTTATAGAAAAATTCCGTGAGGAAGCACTGGCCATGGGTCTGGCCAGGGAAAAAGCGGTTCCGGAAATCGCCGAGGTGGAGCCGGCCATAGAAGAGGCGGTGCTGCCGGCGGCACTGGAAAGGATGACCGCAGCCGTCAGGCAGTGTGTCGCCGACAGGATGGACAAAAAGTCCAGGGAGGCCTTCCTGGAGGAAACCGCAGCATCAATAGCGGATCAGTTCGCGGAATCCTTCCCCGAACAGGCACAGGCTGTAACGAAGATTATCGAGGCCGCCGAGAAAAAGGCCATGCGCGATGTAATAATAAAGGAAAAGGTGCGCATAGACGGTCGCAGCACCACCGAGGTGAGGCCCATTACGGTGGAAGTGGGGGTTTTGCCCAGGACCCATGGTTCCGGGCTTTTTACCAGGGGGCAGACCCAGGTGATGTCGGTGGTTACCCTTGGCCCGATTTCCGACGAGCAGAGGCTTGACGGTCTTGGAGTGGAGGAAAGGAAGAGGTTTATGCACCACTATAATTTCCCGCCCTTCAGCACCGGGGAAACAAAGCCCATGCGCTCGCCGGGCAGGAGGGAAATAGGCCACGGGGCACTGGCCGAGAGGGCGCTGGAGGCGGTGGTTCCCCCGGCGGAAACATTCCCCTATACCATAAGGATAGTATCCGAGGTGTTGGAGTCCAACGGGTCCACTTCCATGGGCAGCGTTTGCGGAAGCTGCCTTGCGCTGATGGACGCCGGCGTGCCCATAAAGGCTCCGGTGGCCGGGGCGGCAATGGGCCTCATCAAAGAAGGCGACGAAGTGGTGGTATTGACGGATATCCAGGGCATAGAAGACCACCTGGGCGACATGGACTTCAAGGTGGCAGGCACTGCCAACGGCGTTACCGCCATGCAGATGGACATCAAGGTGGCAGGTGTGACGCCGGAGATACTGGAGCGGGCTGTGGCCCAGGCCACGGAGGCCAGGATGCATATTCTTAACAGAATGACCAGTGTAATAGCTCAGCCCAGGGAGGAGCTGTCCCGTTACGCCCCGAGGATAATACACTTTACCATTGACCCCGATAAGATACGGGACGTCATAGGCCCCGGCGGAAAGATAATTAAAAAGATTGTCGAGGAAACCGGGGTGGAGATAGACATTGAAGACGACGGGCGGGTATACATAGCCGCCGTTGACCCCGAAGCCGGCAAGAAGGCCCTTCATATCATTGAGGGAATAACCAAGGAGGTCCAGGTAGGCGAAATATACAACGGCAGGGTGACGAGGGTAACCGATTTCGGATGCTTCGTGGAAGTAATCCCCGGGGTGCTGGGGATGCCCGGCAAGGAAGGCCTGGTACACATTTCGCAGCTTGCCCATCACCGGGTTGCCAAGACCGAGGACATAGCCAACGAGGGTGACACCATACTGGTCAAGGCCATAGGATATGACAACCAGGGCAGGTTAAAGCTCTCCCGCAAGGAAGCGGTTCCTCCCGAGCCCGGCGAACTTGAGGCCGCAAGGTCTGAGGGACAGGGGCCGGGACGGGGCGGCCCCAGGAGGGAAAGAGAAAGGATCCACCCTCACGGGCAGGGCAGGTGAACCAACCAGGGATCATAAAATAGTTTCCTTTATTTAATAAACAGAGAGCGTCTCGTACGTCCTCTGTTTTTAATATTTTTAGTAACATAAAATTAACAAAAGCTCAGCTTATTTTTAACCGATGCTGTGATAAAATTTGTTCTATACCCACCATGCCGCTTGACATGAAAGCGGTGGGAAAGAAAAAGTTCCGGGGGAAATGCCGTGTTGGAAAAATTACGGGAGATGTCCAGGAGCATAAGCTGGCGTCCCATGGCCAGCTACTTTTTCATGCTGTTTGTTTTTTACGCCGCCTTAAGGTTTTATGCCGGAGACAGCGTTAACGTCTGGGGAGTGGTTCTTATCTCGCTTCCCTTTGCTATAGCTCTTGCCTGGATACTGCTTATAAGAATAATGGGTCCGCTGGCGCAGATATCAGAGGTTACAAAAGAAATGGCCCGGGGAAACCTTGGAAGGGAAATAAGGGTATACTCGGATGATGAGATAGGCGACCTTGCCAAGAACATAAACCTTCTGGGCCGGAAGCTGAAGCAGACATTTACTGAAATAACCGAGGAAAAGGACCGGATGCAGGCGGTGCTAAACAGTATGGCGGACGGGGTCGTTGCGGTGGACGGCGACGGCCGGGTGCTTCTTTTAAATCCCGCGGTCATAAAGGCGCTTAATCTCAACATTTCTGGGGAATCCTGCCTTGGCAAAGATATAGTGGGGGTTATCAGGCACCTGGATTTTGAACACAGCCTCAAAGCCGCCCTTGTGACACAGACTGTTCTTGACAGGGTAATCAAGGTCCTAACCCCTGATCCCCGATATTACCGGGTACTTTTTACCCCCCTGAAGGGAACCGGTAAGGGAGGGGTGGTGGCTCTTTTGAGGGATATAACAGAAAGAAAGCAGCTTGACCAGATGAGGGCAGAATTTATCGCCAACGTGTCCCACGAGCTTAGGACACCTCTCACCTCAATGAAGGGATTCCTGGAAACGCTCCTGGACGGGGCGCTGGAAGACAGGGAAACAGCTGTACGGTTCCTTAAAATCATAAACGCTGAGACCGAAAGGATGACCAGGCTGATTGGCGACCTCTTTTCCCTTTCCGAGATAGAGAGCGGCAAGGTGGTGCCGGCCAGGGAAGAAATATTGATGGCCAGGCTTATAGAAAAGGTTTTCTCCATATTCAGCAAAACCGCGGGAGAGAGGCGGATAGATCTGGTTTCCCGTGTTACCGCCTTTCCGGTAATTACCGGTGATGAGGACATGCTCACCAGGGTATTCATAAACCTGGTGGATAACGCCATTAAATACAGCCCCGACCAAAGCCGGATCACCGTCGAAGGGGGCATAGCCGGGGAAAATGAGGTGTTTGTTTCAGTGGCCGACCAGGGAATAGGCATTCCCGAGGAGAGCCTGCCCAGGATTTTTGAAAGGCTTTACAGGGTGGACCGGGCAAGGTCGAGGGAGATGGGAGGGTCCGGTCTCGGCCTGGCCATTGTAAAGCATATAGTGGACGTGCACAGGGGCAGGATCGAGGTTTCAAGCAGGGTCGGCCGGGGCAGCAGGTTTACAGTTTACCTTCCGATAAATCCGTAAGGAAAAAAATATTAACTTTTTGGCGCTCCTGAGTGTAAAATGTTTTTATATATCGATCCCGAAAAAGAAACAATGCGGGAGGAATGGCTGGCGTGAGCAGATACCTCTTTGATAAATCCCTGAGGGACATACAAAACGATATACTGCGGATGGGAGGCATGGTGGAAAAGGCTATTTATGATTCGGTGGACGCCTTTATGACCCAGGATGTAACTGCCGCAGCCGGAGTAATCATGGGTGACGAGCGTATCGACGAACTTTTTTTGGAAATCGAAGACAAGTGCATCAAACTGATAGCTACGCAGCAGCCCATCGCCAAGGACCTGCGGATAGCCGTAACGGGAATGAAAATACTAAACAGCCTGGAAAGAATGGCCGACCACGCCGTGGATATTGCCAGGGCCACAATGTGTCTTTCCGGCCATCCCATGTCGGTTCGCCCCGTACACGAGATACCGCGCATGGCAAGGATGGCAAGACAGATGGTAAAGGAGGGACTTGACTCCTACGTGCACCGTGACGTCAATAAGGCAAGGGAAATGTGCGCCATGGACGACCAGGTGGACTTTATATTTTCGCACGTCTTCAGGGACACCATATGTTGTATGTCCGAAAACCGCGAGGTGGTGACCCAGGGAGCCTACCTGCTGTACGTTTCACGCTACCTGGAGCGTATTGCGGATCATGCCACCAACATAGGGGAGGCCGTAATTTACCTGGTCACCGGCGAACGCCGGGAATTAAACTGATATTTTAAAGAATAACACCATATTCCCGGGTTAAAGAAAAACACCAATTATATAAATGGTGTTTTTTTGGTTTTAAACATGATGATTATAGTTTAAAATATTGTAGAAAAATGTTTCGGAGGTGCCGTATTGTCCAAGGAAAACAGCTTTGATATAGTTTCCAGGGTAGACCTTCAGGAAATAGATAACGCCCTGAACCAGGTAATGAAAGAGATTAGAAGCAGGTTTGATTTCAAGGGAAGCAAGAGCAATGTGGAGTACTCAGAAGGCAGGATAATAATACATGCCGACGATGATTTCAAACTTAAAAGCGTCATAGACATAATGGAATCAAAAATGGTTAAAAGGGGCATAAACTTAAAAGCGCTTCGATACGGCAAAGTGGAGAAGGCGGCGGGGGATACAGTAAGGCAAAAGGTAGACGTTGTGCAGGGGGTTGACAAGGATCTTGCCAGGGATATAATCAAACTGGTTAAAGACACCAAGCTTAAGGTGCAGGCCAGTTTTCAAAACGACCAAGTCCGAGTCAGCGGAAAGAACCGGGACGACCTGCAACAGGTTATCAGGGTTATAAAAGAGAGGGACTGGGAAATACCCCTTCAGTTTGTGAACATGAGGACCTTTTAATGAGAGGTGAGAAGTGGGAAGTGAGAAGTGAGATAAAAAAAATAAATAAAAAGCCTCTCACCTCTCATTCGGCAGTCAAGGTGGGAGTAATCAGTCTCGGGTGCTCAAAAAACCAGGTTGATTCTGAAATAATGCTGGGGCTCCTGTCAGACGCCGGCTATACTCTGACAAAAGAGGCCGCCGACGCCGATGCCATGATAATAAACACCTGTGGATTTATTACTTCGGCCAAGGAGGAGGCTATAGATAACATTTTGAATACCGCCCGGCTGAAAGAGGAGGGGCGGCTAAAGGTAATGCTGGTTTGCGGCTGTCTCGCGCAGCGTTACGGGGAAGAGCTGATGAAGGAGATCCCGGAGATAGATGGGATATTCGGTCCGGGAGAAATAGAGGGCGTGGTGTCCTATATCGAGAAATCCATGGCGGGTGACAGGCCTTATTCGGTTGGGAGCCCGTCCTTTGACTACGGCCGGGTAATGCCCCGCGTTTTGACCACCCCGTCCCACTGGGCCTATTTGAAAATAGCCGACGGCTGCAGCAACCGGTGTTCATATTGTGCCATACCGGGAATCCGCGGAGGTTACCGGAGCAGGCCTATGGAGGTGCTGGAGGCCGAGGCCTCGGAGCTTGTGGGCGGGGGTGTCAGGGAGATAATACTGGTGGCCCAGGACACTACGGCCTACGGTCACGACATATACGGACGCCCCATGCTGCCGGAGCTTTTAAGGCGCCTTTCCGGCCGGGGTGCGCCATGGATCAGGGTGATGTACTGCTACCCCACCGGATTTACAGCGGAGCTTATAAAGGTTATGAGCGAGGAGAAGAATATTTGCCGGTACATTGATCTTCCCCTCCAGCATATACACGACGATATCCTGAAAAGAATGAACCGAAAGGGCCGGGCCGACGAGGTAAGAAGGCTTATTTACCAACTCCGGTCCGCCATTCCGGGGCTTACCCTCAGGACAACCTTTATAGTGGGCTTCCCGGGCGAAGATGATGGCAAATTTGAGGAACTGTACAGGTTTGTGGAGGAAACCTCTTTCGAGAGGATGGGGGTGTTCAAGTTCAGCCCGGAGGAAGGTACTGCCGCGTCCCAAATGAAAGACGTCGTAACTGAGGAAATCAAGGAATACAGGTATGGCAGGCTGATGGCGTTGCAAAAGAAGATTTCCAAAAGACAAAACCTTTCCAGGATCAATACAGAGATAAAGGTGCTTGTTGACGGGAAAAGGCCGGGGCGATCCAACCTCTTTTTCGGAAGAACCGAGGGGGACGCTCCGGAGATTGACGGTTCAGTGCTTTTTTCCACCGGGCCGGCCGGAGCCGCACCCGGAGAATTTGTAAATGTTCGCGTTACCAGGGCATTTGATTACGGATTGAGAGGAGTGCTGGCTTAAATGAACCTACCCAACCGGGTAACGCTGGTGAGGATATTCCTGATACCGCTGTTTGTGGCTGTTGTAACCCTCAGAATACCATACGGCGATTATATAGCGGCGGCTATATTCATACTGGCGGCCAGTACCGACGGCCTGGACGGATATATTGCCAGAAAACGCAAGATGATCACCAACCTGGGCAAGCTCATGGACCCGCTGGCCGATAAACTGCTTGTCACCGCTGCCCTTATCGTTCTGGTGGAGCTTCAGAGGCTGCCTTCCTGGGTGGCGCTGATAATAATAGGCCGCGAGTACGCAGTAACCGGATTGAGAGCGCTGGCGGCGGTGGACGGAAATGTAATAGCGGCCGGGTGGCTGGGAAAGGTAAAAACGGTGACCCAGATAGTAGCCATCGTGGCGCTTTTTATAAAAGATCTTCCGCTTATACTGGGCTACACGGCGGTGGCGGTGGCTGTCTTTTTCACCATGTGGTCCGGCTGGGATTATTTTTACCGCAGCTGGTCGGTTATCAAGAAAGACGGTATTTGAAAAGATATTTAAGCCACAGAGTACACAAAAGATTCTTTTCCATCAGAATCCAGGGCGGGAAACTGGCAGGTAATGCTTACATCCATTACCTGCTTCTTATTTTTAATATATATGCTATAATACCATGTTGTCAGCATGTACGGGCTGTGAAAAGCTTCGCCTGACTTTGTCGGCCCCGCCAGCGCGATGCTCACGTACGTTTATGTACGCTCCGCTTCGCCCTGGCGTTGCCTTCGCGTCATACTCGCTTTTGACAGCCCTAATGGGGTCGTGAAAAGCTTCGCCTGACTTTGTCGGCCCTATATTTCATGGCAAATTATTGCTGTTAATTTTTTCGTCAAGTAGTTAAGCTTGATTTTTTTATCTTTTTTAATGGGCAGAATTGCCCCGTCCGACAGCGTGCAGCGAAAGATTTTATAGAGGGGAAGGTTAGTATGCAGTGGAATGGAATAAAAATTCCCGTTGTGGTTTTGGCCCTTCTGGTGGGAATGGGATCGCTTTGGGGAGCCCAGTGGCTTTTCAACAGGTTTAATTACGAGCGTCCCCTGACCAGGGCCCTGGTGGAAAACGGTGATATAGCCTCCTATAAGATTAACGACCAGGGGCCGGTGCTGGAAGTGGAGGTAAAGCTTAAGAAAGTGGATAACCTGCAGGACTCGTACAATAAACTGAACGGGTCCATACGGGATGTCGTTGGCAGGAGGAGTGTAAAAATAACGGTGAAAGACGACCGTGACGCTGCTCTGGAGGGAATATACTATCAGACCAGGCTGGCTGCCTATGAGGCGCTGGAACGGGGCAATTTCCTGGAAATGGAGAGCTTCATCGCCCAAAGGGCCACCCGGGAAGGGGCCGAGGCCAAGCTGTTTCTGGACCATGACCGCATGTTTATTCAGATTAATCACAACGATAAATACCTTTATGAAATAATTCCCCGTGACCAACAACCCGGTTCACTGCTGAATGGGGAAGCTGAAAGGAGGCGGCAGTCGTGATTAAAGAAATTGGTATAGGCTTCGGCCTGGCTGCGGTAATTTTTCTGGCGGTGGCCGGGTATGATGTTATACCTTTGGTATTCCTGGCCGGGGCTGGTTTTGCCATTTACTTCATAGCCCGGTCAAAGGGCATTGTTGCTAAAAACTTTAGCGACGGCGGCCTTGCCGTGAGGCAGGAGGTATCCTTTTCGGACATCGGGGGGCAGGCCACTGCTATCAAGGAGCTGAAGGAGGCCCTGGATTTTATCAGAAACCAGAGTGATATACAGAAGTTGGGCATCAGACCCCTTAAGGGGATTCTTTTAACCGGACCGCCGGGGACCGGGAAGACGCTGCTTGCCAAGGCGGCCGCCGGTTATACAGACGCTGCCTTTGTGGCTGCAAGCGGAAGTGAATTTATCGAAATGTACGCCGGTGTGGGCGCCCAGAGGGTAAGGAAACTGTTTCAGACCGCCCGGGAAGCGTCCCAGCGCATGGGTAAAAACAACTCCATTATATTTATTGATGAGATTGAAATACTGGGTGGAAAACGGGGTCAGACCACCGGCCACCTGGAGTACGACCAGACCCTAAATGAACTACTTGTCCAAATGGACGGGCTGAAGGTGGACGACAAAGTCAGGGTGCTGCTAGTCGGGGCCACCAACAGGGTGGATATGCTTGACCCCGCTTTGCTGAGGCCCGGGCGTTTTGACCGCCAGGTCAAGGTTGAGCTTCCGGACAGGGAGGGAAGGCTTGAAATTATAAAACTGCACACCAGGAACAAACCCCTGGCCGAAGATGTGAGCCTGGAGGCTATTGCCAGGGAAACATTCGGATTCAGCGGGGCGCACCTGGAAAGCCTGGCTAACGAAGCCGCCATACTGGCCATGCGTGAGGGACTTAGCCTTGTGTACCACAGGCATTTCCACGAGGCGGTGGACAAGGTTATGATGGGAGACCGTCTGGACCGCAGGCCTTCTCCGGCGGAACTGCAAAGAGTGGCCATACATGAGACCGGTCACGCCTTCATGAGTGAACACCTGCGGGAAGGTTCTGTTTCCACTCTGACCATCACCCCCCGCGGCCAGGCCCTGGGCTATATGAGGCAGACCCCGGAAGACGATACCTACCTTTATACCAGGGATTATCTGGAGAACCAGATTGCAGTAATGCTGGCCGGAGCGGTGGCCGAAGAAATGATGCTGGGGGGCCGCAGCACCGGCGCCGGAAATGACTACCTGCAGGCAACCAAGACTGCAGATCAGATTATCAATTCCGGGATGTCCGATTTAGGAGTGGTGGATCCGGAAACCCTACCCAGGAGCTTTCGCTACAGGACACAGAAAAAGATACTGCAGGCCCAGGAGGAAAGGGTCATTACGTTTTTGAGCAAGCGTAAAGAGCAGCTTTTTGAGGTAGTTGAACTCTTACTGGAGCAGGAAAAAATTTCGGGTACCCAGTTGAGAAAGATAATGGGTACGTTAGCCGCTTGATGGTGTATAAAAAAGAATAAAACCGGAAAAAATGACCATACGGCTGTAAAGAAATTCCCTGTGGATCGTGAGGTTCCCACGGGCCAGGTCTTTACAGCCTTTTACATTGAAAAGAGGTATTTTGTCAACACCGGCGAATAACCAATTTTGTAAAACATATTTGAGCGCGGGTGAACAGTAAGGTGAGATGCCATAGCGACAGCTTTAAGGCCGAAGAAGAAATCGGCAGGCTCCTGATGGAACAGAGGCTCACCCTGGGCCTGGCGGAATCATGCACCGGCGGTCTGATAGCTTCCAGAATAACAGGTGTCCCGGGAAGTTCAGCGTACTTTGCCGGGTGCGTGGTGGCTTACGGCAACCGGGTAAAGGAGGCCGTGCTCAACGTTTCGGCCCACGAGCTGGCTGTGTTCGGCGCTGTAAGCGGGGAAGTGGCCAGGTCCATGGCCGGGGGAGCAAAAAAAACGCTTATGACCGAGATAGGGCTCGCGGTAACCGGAATAGCAGGGCCGGGCGGAGGGACTCCGGAAAAGCCCGTCGGGCTGGTTTACATAGCCCTGGACGCTCCGGGATTTATCATAACCAGGGAACTGCGCCTGGGGGGGGACCGGAACGAAATCAGAACCGCCACTGTGGAATCAGCACTCGAAATGCTGCTTAAATACCTTTTGGAGAGTGGGGGATTGGGGATTGGGAAAGGACCGGGAATAAGAGATTATTAATGGTATTGGGGATTGGGGTAATAAGGTAATTCCTAACCCCTAACCCCTCACTGCCCTGTGGTTATTAAATGAAAAAAGGAGATAGTAATTTGCCGATAGAGTATGTAAGTTTCGGGGAACTGAAAGTCAGCAGGAGAATTGCCCAGGCGCTGACAGACATGGGATTTGAGGAGCCAACACCAATACAGGTGAGAGCTATACCGCCTTTAATGCAGGGAAGGGATGTCATAGGGCAGGCCCAGACAGGGACCGGGAAGACCGCCGCATTTGGCATTCCCATAGTGGAGATGCTGAACTTAAAAGGGGGCGTTCAGTCCCTGGTAGTGACTCCCACCAGGGAGCTTGCCATACAGGTGGCAGAGGAAATTTCCAGGATTGGACGCTACCGCAGGGTCAGGACCCTGCCGATTTACGGGGGCGAGTCTATAGACAGGCAGATAAGGGTTTTGAGGCAGGGGGTCCAGGTGGTGATAGGAACACCGGGAAGGCTTCTTGACCACCTGAGGAGAAAGACCCTGAACCTTGACAGTCTCAGGATGCTGGTGCTGGATGAGGCCGATGAAATGCTGGACATGGGATTCATCGAGGATGTGGAGGCAATACTGCAGGCCACACCGGAGGAGAGGCAGACTCTTCTTTTTTCGGCCACCATGCCCAGGGAGGTTCTGGATCTTGCCCGCCGCTATCTAAAAAATCCGGAATATATTACCGTCAGCAAGGAGAGCATCACCGTTCCGCAGATTGACCAGGTCTATTACGAGACCAAGGAAAAGACCAAGCTGGAGACCATGGCAAGGATGCTGGACGCCCTTGACATTACCAAGGCCATAGTGTTCTGCCGCACCAAAAAGGGTGTGGACGACCTTGTGGCAAGGATGGAGGCCAGGGCATACCCCGTTGCCGGACTGCACGGCGATATGAGCCAGCACCAGAGAAACCAGGTGATGAGACGTTTCAAAAACAACCAGATAGAGGTGCTGGTGGCCACGGACGTGGCGGCCCGTGGGCTTGACATAGAAAACGTTTCCCACGTTATAAACTACGACCTTCCCCAGGACGTGGAGTTCTATGTCCACCGGATAGGCCGAACTGGAAGGGCTGGCAGGACCGGCACCGCCATAACCCTTGTAACACCCAGGGATTATGGCCAGCTTAAGCTTATAGAGAAAATGACCAAAACAAGAATCAGAAGGGAACACCTTCCCGAGCCCGCCGATATTGCCGAAAGGCAAAAGGAAGGGCTTAAGGAAAGGCTGAGAATGATTATTGAAGAAGGGAAGCTGGGGTATTACAGGACGCTCATCAATCCCCTGCTGGATGACTACGACCCCGTGGACATAGCCGCGGCGGCCCTTAAGATGTCGTTCGACCCGGTGGATGAAGACCCCTCGGTAGAATATAACGACGAAACATCTTTTGAAAATACCGGGGCCAAGCCGGGAATGGTCAGGCTTTTTATAACCATAGGGAGGGCGGATAACATCCGGCCCCCGGAACTGGTCCGGGCAATTTGCGAAGAGACCGGGATACCGGCCAACCTTGTGGGAGACATCCGTATTTACGACAAATTCACCTTTGTGGAGGTTCCGGAGGATTGGGCCAACTGTGTCATCGGGTACCTGCACCGGCAGACCATAAAGGGGAGGAAGGTTAGTGTCGAGCCCGCCAGAAGCAGACAATAGCTTGCACGGGCTGTGAAAAGCTTCGCCTGGCTTTGTCGGCCCCGCACGGTCCGGATGCTCACGTACGTTTATGTACGCTCCGCTCCGTCCCGGCGGCGCCTTTGCGCCATGCTCGCTTTTGACAGTCCTACCGGGGTCGTGAAAAGCGTCGCCTGGCATAATCGCAAGTCGTAAGTCGTCAGACGTCGGTAAAAACTTTATAACCGACGACCATTTTCGATAGCCCTAACTTAGGTCGTGATAAGATTCGTTCAGCTTATGACCAGTTCCTGACGGTCCGGAAGGGATGCTTTTTTAAAAAAGGGCGGACAGGGATGACCCTCCGCAGAAACCGTTGTTACAGGCTCCTGCACTTGAATTTCTACAAAGCCCTTCCGGCTGTTGTTTAACCGGTGAAGGGCTTTTTTATTTAAGCGCGGATCCGGCTTCGGGGGTGGGTAAAATGTATTGACGCATTTATTTAATGTCGGTCAGCATTTTCGACATATCATAAGCGTGTCGACTTTTTAGCGTCTATATAAAAATAATTGTATCATGCAGTAATGCATCATTTGCCAATTCCAAAGATATTGACCTGGGCTGGGCAATTCTTCCGGTGACTGGAACAATTTATCTGGAGCAGTCGGGGCTATACGGGCTATCGGACTGGCGGCATCATCGTTATTTTTGTAAAGGTTGGCTTATTCAAGGCTTACGGCGGCCATGTCCGGGGTAGGTGGCATTGCATTTGCATAATTAATCCTTCCGGAATAAGTTATTGAATTTTGGCTGGTGTTACTTATGGATGTTAGAGTCAAGGTGGAGGTGGGGATTCTACTGGCCCGCCACTCAAAATATTTTGGCGGCGGCAGGACATGGGTGATGCTTTCGGTCCCGCCGGAATCCACCGTTGCGGATATAATAAAAATTCTTGGTATCCCTCCCGGACACGTCAGTTTTCCTGCGGTTAACGGCGAGAGGGATGATTTTTCACGGAAGATCCATCCGGAGGATGAAATTGTACTGTTTCCTTATATTGTTGGCGGATAGGCGGCCGGGTCAGAGTAGTCCAGTGCCGGAAGGCGCCGGGCTCGGGTTTAACAGTCATTCAATCAAGAGGAGGATGATATATGGCAGTCGAGTCTTTATTGCCACAGGTCACTAACCTGCCGGGGCCGAAAGGCCAGGCTTTGTTGGAGAGAAAACTTAACATAGTTGCACGTGGAATTTCAAATTCAACTCCAATATTTGTGGATGAGGCCAGCGGGGCCATGATCAGAGACGTGGACGGGAATACCTTTATTGACTTCTATGGCGGCATCGGCACCCTGAACGTCGGCCACTGCCCGGAACCGGTGGTGGCCGCCATCAAGGAGCAGGCTGAAAAGCTTCTGCACACCTGCATGATGGTGACTATGTACGAGCCCTATGTCGAGCTGGCTGAGAAACTGGCCGCCATTACTCCGGGCCGGTTCGCCAAAAAGGTTATGTTTGCCAACAGCGGCGCCGAGGCAGTGGAAAACGCAGTCAAAATCGCCCGCTTTGCCACCAAAAAGTCCGGTATTGTCGCTTTTGAATGTGCCTTCCACGGCAGGACCCTCATGACCATGAGCCTTACCAGCAAGGTGAAGCCTTATAAATTCGGCTTCGGCCCCTTTGCGCCCGAAGTATATAAAGTTCCTTCAGCCTACTGTTACCGCTGCTATTACAATTCCACCTATCCCGGCTGCGGCATGCACTGCCTCGAAAGATTCGAAAGGTTCTTTAGCGCGGAGGTTTCCCCGGAAACAATCGCCGCCATGATCATAGAGCCGGTGCAAGGGGAGGGCGGCTTCCTGGTTCCGCCCGGGGAATTCCTGCCCGGCCTGAAATCAATATGCGAGAAGAACGGCATACTCTTTATCGCCGATGAGGTGCAGACAGGATTCGGCAGGACCGGTAAGATGTTTGCCTCTGAACATTTCGGAGTGGAGCCGGACATAATGACTGTGGCCAAGTCCATCTCCGCCGGATTGCCGCTCAGCGCCGTGGTGGGAAAGGCCGAAATCATGGACGCCCCGGACCCCGGGCACATAGGCGGAACGTTCGGGGGCAACCCGGTGTGCACCGCGGCGGGAATCGCCACAATCAAGTATTTGGAAGAAAACAATCTGGCGGAAAGGGCCAGCGTTATCGGCAGCAGGGCCATTGGTGTGATGAAAGACATGCAGGAGAAATATCCCGTCATCGGTGATGTTCGTGGACTGGGGGCAATGGTGGCCATGGAACTGGTAAAGGACCGCAAGACCAAGGAGCCCGCCAAGGAAATTGCCTCCCGGGTAATCAGTGAATGCTACAAGCGAGGCTTGTTGGTTTTGGGGGCCGGTATATTCAGCAACGTTGTCCGCATGCTTATGCCGCTCAGCATCACCGATGAACAGTTGGAAGAGGGGTTGTCCATTCTGGAGAACGTACTGGAGGATGTTTTGAAATAAAGGCGGAGCCTGCTGTCAGCAGGCTCTTTGCCTGAGATATGCGGAAATTTTGCTTAAAAGCATTCAGTGGATAATAACCTGAGGTGGTTAAGAAGGGGGAGTTCCCCCTTGATTGCGGGGTGAGAACGCGATACGTCCTAGGGGCGGCGGCCCCTTTAAAATAAAACAGTTTTAGCGAGGTAGAAATCATGAAAGGGTTCTACGGAAAATTGCTGAGGATAAACCTCACCGACAAATCCTTTATTGTAGAAGACATTCCGGAAAGGATACTTAAAAGTTATCTCGGGGGAAAAGGGATCGGTTCCTACCTTCTGTTAAACAATGTCCCGGCAGGAACCGATCCCCTTGGGTCTGATAACAAACTTATATTTACCACCGGCCCCGGCACCGACACCATACTTCCAGGCGCAAGCCGTTACGGTATTTACAGTAAATCGCCCCTCACCGGGCTTTATGCCGAGTCCTACTCCGGCGGCAAGGCTGCCCCGGTGATAAGGCGTACGGGGTATGACGCCATTATAGTCGAGGGTATATCGACGGAACCCGTATATCTGATTGTAAGTGATGATAAGGTGGCTTTCCGCGACGCCTCCCACCTCTGGGGGATGGATACCTATTCCGCCGAGGACAGCGTTCTGGCCGAGGTTGACATTCCCGGCGCCCAGGCCGTTGTGATCGGGCCGGCCGGCGAAAACATGGTTCATTTCGCCTGCGTGGAAAATAATTACTGGCGGTCCGCAGGGCGCACCGGCATGGGCGCGGTTATGGGGTCCAAAAAATTGAAGGCCATGGTGTTTTACGGCGGGGCCAAATGCGAAATCGCCCACCCGGAAATGCTGAAGAAAGAGGTTGACCGGCTCCGCCAGATGGCTAAGGACAATCCGGGGGTCAAGGCCTACCAGACATACGGCACCCCAGTAATGGTGGGGGCACTGAACGGGGCAAAGGCGTTTCCCACCCGCTACTGGTCCCTGGGCAGTTATGACAGGTGGAAGGAAATAAGCGGGGATGCCCATCAGCAAAATTTCAAGGTTCGTTCCCGGTCATGCCCCCAGTGTTTTTTGGCCTGCGCCAAGGATACCGAGGTCACCGGGGGGAGACACGCCGGCCTGAAGTTGGAGGGCCCCGAGTATGAAACCATATACTCCTTCGGGGGGCTTTGCTGCATCGACCGCCTGGATGAAATAATATATTTGAATGATATATGCGATCGCCTGGGCATGGATACCATCACCGCCGGAAACCTGGCCGGCCTGGTGATGGAGGCCTCCGGGAGGGGCAGGCTGGATTACAGCCTGGAATACGGGGATGTCACGGGTGTGGCCAGGCTTTTGAACGATATGGCTTCCCGGTCCGGCTTAGGAGAAGATCTGTCCAGGGGTATTAAATATTTCAGTCAAAAGTGGAATCTGGAGGATATCGCCGTCCATGTCAAAGGGCTGGAACCGGCCGGATACGATCCCAGGGTGCTGAAAGGCATGGGACTGGCCTTTGCCACCTCCACCCGGGGGGCCTGCCACCTGCGGGCCACCTTTTACAAACCCGAGCTGAGCGGAATTATCGACCCCTCCACCACCGAGGGAAAAGCGGCGCTTTTTGTGGAATTTGAAAACAGGCTCACCATATTCAACACCATGATACTGTGCGTGTTTTTCCGGGATCTTTACCAGTGGGATGATCTTATTCCAATAATAAAAGCCGTTACCGGCCAGCATTATACAAAGGAAGAACTGGAAAAAACGGCCAATGACATTATCACCCTCACCCGGAGGTTCAACGCCGGGGAAGGCGCCACAAAACAGGAGGACACACTGCCGCCCAAGCTTTTTAATGAGGCAATCAACGAAGGGAATAACACAATCACCAGGGAGGAACTGCAAATACTGGTTGACGACTACTACCGGATCAGGGGCTGGGACGAGGCGGGGTACCCCGTTGCCGATTAAGCCGAACATACCGGATCTGTACAGGGATGGCACTGTATTTGCATAATATCTTGGTGTAGTGCTGAATTTAACTGTGGGTGGTGTAATAAATGCTCGGTAGTGTCAGGGTGGAGGTGGGTATTTTACTGTCCCGCCACTCTAAGTATTTTGAAGGGGGCGGGACCTGGGTGATGCTTTCTGTTTCGCCGGAAACCACTGTTTCGGACATAGTAAAAACTCTTTGTATCCCTCCCGGCTATGTCAGCTTTTCTTCGGTTAACGGCGACAAGGTTGATTTCTCATGGAATGTACGCCCTGGGGATGAAATAGTGCTGTTTCCCTACGTTGTCGGCGGAAGGCATCCCGGCCGCCGCGATCCTGCTTTGGAAAGGGCGGGCTTACTGCCTGGGCCTAATCACCAGGGAATAAATGAAAATATTGCTTGATCATTTATTTGTCAATCCGAACCCGCAAATCTATGCTCCATCTTCCTGTGGCAGTCTGCTGTAAAAGGCGCTGTCAATTTTTTTAAAAAAAATGTAATTTAATATATAGCAAATTGTTGGCATCCAGGCGCAGGATGTAGCATTGCAGCAAATACAATGCTGTATGGCATGAATACTGTATACAGATATAGCGGGATTTTTAAAGCTTTTGATCTGCGGTATTCAAAAAAAAATGCCGCCGGACATTAACATTTTCTGTCATGATCAGGTCGCCGCCATGTCAATAAAATCTGAAAGCCCCGTTGTTATTGAGCTGGCAGGAATTATAAGACTATTACACCTATTGGCATTGATTGTGCAGCTAAAACCTCCATAAGAAAATTTTACATAACGGAGGGTAAGCATGAACACACAAATTAACAGCTTTGAGATTGTACAGGGATTGCTCAGGGAGACGGTCAAGCAGTTAAACATGAGCCCGGTGGTTTACGAGATGTTGAAGGAACCCAACCGTGTGCTTTCCGTGACCGTCCCGGTTCAGATGGACGATGGGTCGGTGAGGGTCTTCCTGGGCTACCGTGCTCAGCACAACAACGCCCTCGGCCCGTACAAGGGAGGTATCAGGTTCCACCAGGACGTCACACTGGACGAGGTGAAGGCGCTGTCAACCTGGATGTCCCTTAAGTGCGGAGTTGTGGGGATACCATATGGCGGCGGCAAGGGCGGCGTTATAGTGGACCCCAAGAAGCTTTCCCCCGCAGAGCTGGAAAGGCTCAGCAGGGGATATATAAAGGCCGTTGCCCCGATCTTGGGCCAGGATATAGACATTCCGGCGCCGGACGTGAATACCAACGGCCAGATAATGGCATGGATGATGGACGAATTTTCAAAATACAGGCAGTACAACGAATTTGGAGTTATCACAGGCAAACCGGTAATAATCGGGGGATCTCTGGGCAGGGTGGAGGCCACAGCCCGGGGCTGCGTGATCACCGTACGGGAAGCCGCCAGGGCCATAGGCCTCAACCTTAACGGCGCTACCGCGGCGGTGATTGGCTTTGGCAATGTTGGCGCAATTGCAGCCCGTCTTCTTGCAGAGACGGGCTGCCGGATTATAGCCGTCACTGACTCGACCGGAGGGGCGTACAATCCGATGGGCCTTGACATAGCCCTGGTAAGCGCCCATAAGACAAAGACCGGTTCGGTCAAGGGCTGCCCCGGAACAAAAGATATCTCCACCGATGAAGTGCTGGCGCTGAAGTGCGACGTACTTATTCCGGCGGCGCTGGAAAACCAGATTACCGAGAAAAACGCAGGAGATATAAAGGCCAGGATAGTTGCCGAGGGAGCCAACGGGCCCACCACCCCCGGCGCCGACAGGATACTCTACAATAACAAGGTGCTGGTTGTTCCCGATGTTTTGGCCAACGCCGGCGGTGTGACGGTTTCCTATTTCGAGTGGGTGCAGAACCTGGCCGGGCACTACTGGGCCGAGGAAGAGGTAAACAGAAAACTGGAGGCCACAATAGTTGAAGCCTTTAACAACGTTTACGGGATCTATAAGAAGCGCAGGGACGTGGACATGAGGAGAGCGGCCTATATGCTGTCAGTGGAGCGAATCGCCGAAGGGATGAGGCTTCGTGGATGGCTGGGGCATAAATCCATTTATGAGTCCCAGATTGAAGATAAACTGGCATAGCGCAGGTGTCCTGGGGTGCCGGCTGAAGAGCATTCAGCCGGCGCTGTTTTAATTGTTGTCAAGAGGAGTATGGCAGGCAGGCGGCAAATATATATAAAGTGCCGTAATTCGACCGGGAGGGGGACTGGCATGCAACAGGAAATCATTGATGCTGTTTCCCAGGGAATAGTTGTTATCAACCGGGAGGGCATTGTCACTGTCTTGAACAAGACGGCCGAGACGCTTCTGGGGATAAAGGCCCGGGAGACCGTAAACCGGCACATAAATGAAGTGGTCCCCACCAACGGGCTGATGGAAGTTATGATCACCGGAGAGGCCCAGTTAAGCCGGAAAGTGGACCTGGGGGACCGCGCCATAATTGTCAACCGGACTCCCATCATCCGGGACGGCCAGATAGACGGCGCCGTGGCGGTTTTTGAGGATATTTCGGTTCGGGAGGCGATTACCAGGGAACTGGCCAGCGTCAGGGAACTGAAAGATGATCTTGAGGCCATATTCAATTCCTCTTACGACGAGATATTTGTCATTGACGGCAAAGGTGTGGTAACCAAGGTCAACAAGATTTCCGAGACCTACTACGGCGTCAAGACAGATGAAATAATCGGCCAAAATGTTCTGGAGCTGGAGAAAAAGGGGTTTTTCAAGCCCTCGGTAACCCGGATGGTCTTTGAAGAAAAGCGCCGTATAACTACCGCCCAGAAAACCAGGAGCGGCAAGGAATTAATAGTAACCGCCAACCCGGTTTTCAACGAGGCCGGGGAAATAACAAGGGTTGTTGTGAATTCCCGTGATATCACAGAGCTGACAAACCTCCGGCAAAAGCTTTCGGATACTGAAAAACTGGCTGAAACCTATAGAAGCCAGATAATGCAGCTGCAGAAGGAAAAAATAACAAGCGATGAGGTCGTGGCTTGCAGTTCCCAGATGAAACAGTTGTTGGACCTGGTGGAGAAGATAGCTCAGGTGGACTCTACCGTTTTAATAACCGGAGAGTCGGGGGTCGGCAAGGGAATAATCGCCGCCAGGATTCACAAGCTTAGCAGGCGTAAATCGGGTCCTTTTATTACCATAAACTGCGGGGCCATTCCGGCCAACCTGCTGGAGTCGGAATTATTCGGCTACGACCCGGGGGCCTTCACCGGCGCCAGAAAGGAAGGTAAAAAGGGCCTCATACAACTGGGGGACCGCGGTACGGTTTTTTTGGACGAGGTTGCTGAACTGCCCTTGAATCTGCAGGTAAAACTTTTGCACGTAATACAGCAGAGGACCCTGATAAGGGTGGGCGGAAGCAAGCAGATCGGGGTTGACGTAAGGTTCATTGCGGCTACCAACAGGGATATAAAGCAAATGGTTAAAGACGGCGCCTTCAGGGAGGACCTTTTCTACAGGCTGAACGTAATCCCCCTCACCATTCAGCCCTTAAGGTACCGGACCGATGATATAATGCCACTGGTTGAGCACTTTCTGGGCATTTTCAATGCCAGGTACGGAATAAGCAAGAGGTTTTCCCCCGAAGCCCGGGAAATGCTGGTTAAATACCACTGGCCGGGGAATGTTCGGGAGGTGGAGAATATAGTGGAGCGACTGCTGGTTACCACGGAATCTTCGGATATTTTGCCGGCTCACCTTCCGGATTACATCGTCAATGCCATTGAAAGCCCCGGCAGCCGGGTATACGTGCTGGACATCTGCCCTCTGGAAGAGGCAGTTTGGCAGGTGGAAAAACAGCTGATACAAAAGGCCTATGAACGTTTCGACAATACGTACCGCATGGCCGAGGCCCTGAAAATCAACCAGTCAACCGTGGTTAGAAAAATGAAGAAATATATAGTTAATACCGGGGGGCGGCGGAAGAAGAAGTGAGGCTGTTCACCGGACCCCTGACCCGGGCAGTCTGTGTCAAAAGCCGTCGGATCCTTGCTGTGTCCTGAAAAACAGTGCCTCAAAAAGAGTGGACGGGCTGTAAACCTTAGGGTAAAATAACTGTAGATCAAGACCGTGTTTTTTGAATGAACCGTTCCCGGGAACGGAACTGAGGGGGAAAGCCTATAATATGGCCGCAATGGACAGGCTGAAAGCCCTTGACGCTGCTCTTTCCCAGATTGAGCGGCAGTTTGGAAAGGGCGCTGTTATGAAGCTGGGGGACTCTCCGGCCAAGCTGAATATTGAAACGGTACCCACCGGGGCCATAACGCTGGATATCGCACTGGGGCTTGGTGGAGTTCCGCGGGGGCGGGTAATCGAGGTGTTCGGGCCGGAATCATCCGGTAAAACCACTGTAGCGCTGCATGTCATATCAGAAGCGCAAAAACTGGGCGGGATCGCTGCGTTTATCGACGCCGAGCACGCGCTGGATCCCAACTATGCCAAGAGTATCGGCGTTGATATAGATAACCTGCTGGTGGCGCAGCCCGACACAGGTGAGCAGGCGCTGGAAATCTGCGAGCACCTGGTTCGCAGCGGGGCCGTTGACGTAGTGGTCATAGACTCGGTGGCCGCCCTGGTGCCCAAGGCGGAAATAGACGGGGAGATGGGGGACGCCCACGTTGGGCTGCAGGCCCGCCTTATGTCCCAGGCGCTGAGAAAACTGACGGGAATCACCAGCAAGTCCAGGACGGTGGTAATATTTATAAACCAGTTGAGGGAAAAGGTCGGGGTTATGTTTGGAAGCCCCGAAACCACCCCCGGCGGCCGCGCCCTGAAATTTTACGCCTCGGTGCGGCTTGAGGTTCGTAAAATAGAATCTCTCAAGCAGGGTGGAGACATCGTCGGCAGCAGGACCAGGGTCAAGGTGGTAAAGAACAAGGTGGCCCCTCCCTTTAAGCAGGCTGACTTCGATATAATGTACGGCACCGGCATTTCCCGGGAAGGGACGGTGCTGGACATAGCCGCAGACCTTAACATAATCTCAAAGAGCGGGGCCTGGTATTCCTACCGGGACGAGCGGCTGGGCCAGGGCAGGGAAAACGTCAAGGAAATGCTGAAAGAACGTTCCGACCTGCTGAACGAGATAGAGCGAAAGGTAAGGGAACACTTCAACCTGCGCGGCGGCCAGGAGAGGATGGAAGACGCGGGGGAAGTCTGATATAAGGTGATTGACGCTGAAAATCCGGGGTTTGTATTCAAACCCCGGATTTCTGGTATGGGTGATGGTATGCTTTTCGATGAGAAGTATGAAAAGGCCCGGAAGGCTGCATACAAATACCTTTCATACCGTCCCAGGACCGAGTATGAAATTACTGAAAGGTTGCTTCGAAAGGGTTTTGATGAACAAACCATAAGCCAGGTGGTTGATAAATTGCGGGAATACCGCCTGCTGGACGACGATTCGTATGTGGAAAATTATTTGGCCAAAAGGGCTATGCGCTCCCGGGCGGCGCTGGAAGAGGAGCTAAAAAACCTGGGCGTAAGGGATTCTATTGCGGACAGAGCGTTGGAAAGCATAGACTCAGGGGCGGAGCTGAGAATAGCCATGGCCCTGGCCATAAGCAGGCGAAAACGCAGGGGAAATGATTACCCCATAGTAAATATTGCCTCATTTTTAAGGAGAAGAGGTTTTAGCCAGGAGGTTGTGGAAAGGGTCTGCGACTACCTGGAAAATATGCGTCATCCCTGAGATCTTGACAGTTATACTATAAAAATGTACAATATAGCGTGGGAGAAAATAGAATTGGATGCTGCTTCACGCATGTTAAAATATATTTAACATCATAACTTTCCGCTACCTGGTCCATATATGGAGTGGGGGTATGCTTGCTGCTGGAGCTAACTTGTAATAGGCAGTGTTGTTTTAGCCATTGCGGACAGGTTAAGTAAATCCGATTCTTTTTCTGCCGAGTTGGACTCGGTATTTTTTTGTTTATTAAACAGTTTTATCGTGCCAACAAAATATCAACAGAAAAGGAGGTGGATAAGTGTCTACAACCCATGTTGTTCTGATAACAACACTGGCAATTATAATTTCTTTTGCGATTGGATATTTGGTAAGAAAATCTATCGCCGAGGCCAAAATAGCCTCCGCTGAAACCCAGGCAAAGAAAATTATCGAAGATGCCGAAAAGGCCGCGGAAGCCAAAAAAAGGGAGTCTCTTCTGGAGGCCAAGGAAGAGGTTTTAAAACTCCGCAACGAAATGGAAAGGGAAAACAGGGAAAGGCGTTCCGAATTACAGAGGATGGAGCGCCGCCTGATGCAAAAAGAAGAAAGTCTGGACCGTAAAACCGAATCCATTGAGAAAAAAGAGGAATCTTTAAACAAAAAAGAAGCCGAAGTAGAAAAAGTCAAACAGGATCTTAACCAGATTTACAGTAAACAGGTGGCTGAACTGGAGCGAATCTCCGGCCTCACCTCCGAAGAAGCCCGGCAAATACTTCTGGCCGACGTCGAAAAAGAGATACAGCACGAAGTAGCCAAAATGATCAAGGATATTGAAGACAAGGCCAGGGAAGAAGGGGAAAGGCGCGCCAGGGAGATAATATCCCTTGCCATTCAGAGGTGCGCCGCCGACCACGTGGCAGAGACCACGGTGGCTGTCATTCCCCTGCCCAGCGACGAGATGAAGGGTCGGATTATCGGCAGGGAAGGAAGGAACATCAGGGCTTTTGAAACCCTGACCGGGATAGATCTGATAATTGACGATACGCCGGAGGCAGTGATTTTATCCGGCTTTGACCCAATTCGCCGTGAAGTGGCAAGGATAAGCCTGGAAAAACTCATTGTTGACGGGAGGATACACCCCGCCCGAATCGAGGAAATGGTCGAAAAAGCCAAGAAGGAAGTTGACATCCAGATCAGGGAGGCAGGGGAGCAGGCAGTATTTGAAACCGGGGCGCACGGGCTGCACCCGGAACTGGTAAACCTGCTGGGAAGGCTGAAGTTCAGGACAAGCTACGGCCAGAATGTTTTGAAGCATTCCATAGAGGTGGCGCACCTGGCCGGACTTATGGCGGCAGAACTGGGCGCGGATGTACAACTGGCCAAACGTGCCGGACTGCTCCATGACATTGGCAAGGCAGTTGACCATGAAGTGGAGGGCCCCCACGTAACCATCGGTGTGGATCTGGCTAAAAAATACCGTGAGAACCATGAGATTTTACACGCCATCGCGGCTCACCACGGGGACGAAGAGCCCAGGACCATAGTGGCAGTACTGGTACAGGCGGCTGACGCCATTTCGGCGGCCAGACCGGGAGCCCGCAGGGAGACGTTGGAAAACTACATCAGAAGGCTGCAAAAGCTGGAGGAAATAGCCAGCACCTTTGATGGAGTGGAAAAGTCCTATGCTATACAGGCAGGGCGCGAAATACGGATAATGGTGAAGCCTGACCGCATCGACGACCTGGGATCGGTCAAGCTGGTAAGGGAAATAGCCAAAAAGATTGAAAATGAACTGGACTACCCGGGCCAGATAAAGGTTACGGTGATAAGAGAAACACGCGTGGTTGATTATGCCAAGTAAAAACAGGCGGCCCTTTAACGGGGGCCGCTTTTGACTCCAGATATAGAAAATTGTGCCGAAAGGAATTCTATGGATAATTTCCTATATACGGGGGTTCCAAGGGGGTGTGCCCCCTTGCTTTAGAGCGGGGTTAAGGACGCGATACGTCCGAAGGGGGGGCAGCCCCTTTTGTTCTGGATAATAGAATTGGTTTTGTCAGCAATCTTATAATATTGGGAATTATTTTCGCCGGCGGTCAACGGCAAATAAGGCAGGAATAAGGCCCTTGAAAAAGAAATTTAACATATTCAGCATGTGTGAGGAGCGTGTCGGCAGTGATTGGAATAAGGTACAAAGGTGAGGAAGATATAACGGACAGCGTGGGGTTGTTGATATCTATACTGGTCCGGTACCCCGAGGTCGCAACCATAAATTTTGACCCGGTGAAGAAAGCCCTTAAATTCACCTTTATTGCCTCCAAGATTTTGGGTGCTGCCGAGATGGACAGTATAAGGCGGATACTTCTGGAAAGCATAGAGGCGCTCAACAAACTTGATGGCAAAACCGCCAGAATGAGTCTGGTGGACAGGCAAGACTGTGACCCCTATACAATGATTGAAATACAAAGGGATGTTGAAACACTGGTTCAGGAGGAAATCGCCCTGATTGTGGCACTGTTCCAGCAGTACTTTGAGAACTGCCTTATAACGGATGAGGGCCACTCCCTTTACGGGGACGAGCTATTGGCCCAGGAAGAGGTTATTGAGCGGATGCTTGAGAGTGTGAGGGGATTTGCCGGGAACAGAATGCTTTTTGCCTACAGGGAAGAGGGCAGGGTGTTGGTATTTAATAAATAACGGGGGGCTTAAAATTTGCGCCTGTTAATGATAGGGGATATTGTCGGCAAGCCGGGGCGGCGTGCCGTTAAGCAAAATCTTCCGGACCTCCTCGATGGGAACATGGTTGACCTTGTAATAGCAAACGGGGAAAACGCCGCTGGAGGCAATGGTATTACAAGGGAAATCGCCCTGGAGTTGTTTTCCTATGGAGTAGATATAATCACCATGGGGAATCACGTGTGGAACCAGAAAGACATTTATACATATATTGAGAGGGAGCCCAGGCTTATCAGACCCGGAAACTATCCTCCCGGGACACCCGGAAGGGGCTTCGGCACATTTAGGACAAAAAAAGGAATTGATGTGGGCGTTATCAATATCTCCGGCAGGGTTTTTATGCAGGAGCTTGACTGCCCCTTCAGAGTGGGCGATGAACTGGTAGCCCGGCTGAGGGAGAAAACGGGTATTATTCTTATTGACTTTCACGCTGAGGCTTCTTCCGAAAAAATAGCCATGGGATGGTACATGGACGGAAGGGTCAGCGCGGTATGCGGGACCCATACCCATGTTCAGACCGCCGATGAAAGGGTGCTGCCCGGGGGCACGGCATACATTTCCGATGTTGGCATGACAGGTCCCCTGGATTCGGTAATAGGGGTTAAAAAGGACCTGGTCATTGAAAAATTTATTACCCAGATGCCCAGGCGCTTTGAAGTGGCCGACGGGCTTTACCAGTTTAACGCTGTGATAATCGAGGTGGATGAACTGTCATCCCGCGCCGTCAGCATTGAAAGAATACAGAATTACGAATAGGCATGCAAAAAACAAAAGTTCAGTAATCTAAAGGAATTTCCCCGGATTTATAGAATATATTTTTTACAGGCCGTATTGAAGTTTATTTTCAACATGGGCAGAAGGAGGTTCTACAATGGATGTTTTAAAAGTTTCAGCAAAGTCCAATCCAAATTCTGTAGCAGGGGCCCTGGCCGGTGTTATAAGAGAGCGGGGAGGCGCGGAAATACAGGCTATTGGGGCCGGTGCGCTCAATCAGGCGGTTAAGGCTGTGGCCATAGCCAGGGGTTTTGTGGCTCCCAGCGGGGTTGACCTCATTTGTATTCCGGCGTTTACCGACATTATGATTGACGGTGAGGAAAGGACAGCGATAAAACTAATAGTGGAACCCAGGTAGAGACAAGATTAAGCCCGTGAAAACGGGTTTTTTTATTGAGGAGGTTTTATAGATGGAAATCAGTCGTGCGGCACGGGATCTGCATTTCTCTTCCCTGGTGGTGGACGCCCACTGCGACACACTGACTGAGCTTGACAGGCAGGAGAGGCGCCTGGGAAAATTAAGCGAAAAGGGACATGTTGACCTGCCCCGGTTGGCCCTGGGAGGGGTTAATATGCAGTTTTTTGCGGTATTTATAAGCAATGAGTACCGGGATAACCCTCTGGCCAGGGCATTGCAGGTATTTGACACTTTTTTTACGGGAATACAAGATAATTTTGAAAAGGCCGAGGTTGTATATACATATGACGATATAGGCAGGATCACTTCCTGTAACAAGTTGGCCGCTCTGCTGACGGTGGAAGGGGGAGAGGCCCTGGCGGGGAGGATCGAGACCCTGAGGATGTTTTACCGGCTGGGAGTGCGTGGCCTCACCCTTACCTGGAATGGAAGGAATGAACTGGGGGACGGGGTGTCCGAGGCCGGGACCGGCGGCGGCCTTACCCGGTTCGGCGTGGCGGTGGTCAGGGAAATGAACAGGCTGGGAATGCTGGTTGATGTCTCACACCTTTCAGAGCCCGGCTTCTGGGATGTGATGAGGGAGTCGGAAAAACCGGTTATCGCCTCCCATTCAAACTGCAGGGCGCTGCACGACCACCCCAGAAACTTAAGGGACGAACAGATAAAAGTTCTGGCCGCCGCCGGTGGTGTGGTGGGACTGTGCTTTTACCCCGTTTTCCTCAGCGATGGTCAGGCCTCGCTGGATATGTTGCTGGACCATGCGGTACACCTGGCAGACGTGGCCGGTGTGGACTGCATCGGGCTGGGTTCTGATTTTGACGGTATTGAGTGCGTCATACCCGAACTGAGTGATATAACCCGTCTGCCGCTTCTGACTGAAGGTCTTTTAAGGCGGGGGTTTTCCCCTCATGAGGTGAAAAAAATACTGGGCGGCAATTTTTTAAGGGTGATAAAACAGGTGTTATAAAAACAACCCCGCAGTGAGCGGGGTTGTTACATGAAAAAAAGAAAAAAACAAATACTAGCCGGGGTTTACCCGTTGTATCATCAACCCGTGGGACAGGTACTTGTTTTTACTCGGGCTTGTACTGGGAAATATGAAAATGGTTGTGTTCAATTCGCAGCACGTGCCTCACACCGCACCGGGTACATTCCTTGGACTGGCCGTCTGTAAACCTTATTTCCCCTATGTGCTGGCCACAGCACCTGATCTCGATGCTGATATTCTGATTGTCTCTGGTGTTGACCCGGTAATCGATCTGGGCATTGTTCCGATCCAACGGGCATCCCCTCCTCAGGTTAAAATTTAGCAGGGTGCATTTATTTACTCTATTATATAACCTGAAAAAGTTTTTCCAAATCGTTTTGACAGGAGATTTTTGTTTTTTTAATCGAACCTCGTTTCTTTTTCTGGACAAAGCTTGCGTTCAATTGGATCTTTAATAATTATTGGCTGTTATCGTAAAAAATAGTATATAATCTTAGTGTGTAAAAAATAGCCGTGAACTAAGTCTTGTATATTTCATGAAGGGAGAAAAACCCGTTGACGCATAAAACCAAGCGCCGCCTCAGGAGAAAACCGGCCGTCAGGGAAGTGCCGCTTGAGCCGTTTAAGCTGGACCCTTTCCAGGAGGAGGCCGTGAGGCAACTGGCGGAAGGACATAATGTTCTGGTGGCCGCTCCCACTGGAACCGGAAAAACACTGATTGCAGAGATGTTGATTGAAAGGGTGCTGGCCGATGAACGGGGCATAGTATACACTTCTCCCATCAAGGCGCTTTCAAACCAGAAATACCGCGATTTTGCTCAGCAATTCGGCAAGGAAAAGGTGGGCCTTATTACCGGTGACGTCTCGGTAAACGAAAGGGCTCCTCTACTGGTTATGACCACAGAGATATTCAGAAACTGGTGCTTCGCCAATCCTGAAATGCTGGATGACACGTCGCATGTTATATTTGACGAGCTGCACTACCTTGATGACATGGAAAGGGGAACCGCCTGGGAGGAGAGTATTATTTTCGCTCCGCCCCATGTGAAGGTTGTGGGACTGTCTGCCACGGTTCCAAATGTCCGGGAACTGGCTTCATGGATTGCCGACGTGAGGAACCAGCAGGTCAAGGTCATAGAAGAAAGATGCCGGGCCGTTCCACTGGAGTTGGGCTGGATTTCCCCGGAAGGGCGTGTGTGCGATGAAGAGGACGCCAGGGAATATATCAGGCAGCGGCTGGAAAGAAGAAAATCGCGCTGGTCAGACGACCGGGACGATGTGTCCGGGCTGATATGAAAGTAAAGCGGGGAGCTGACCGCTCCTTAAAAGTCAGAGGTGAATTTGTATGGCCGTAACCGGCGGCAATCCGTCCTGCCCTGAAGTGATTGACGCCATTCAGGATTATCTGCCGGCTCTTTATTTTACCTTCAGCAGGGGTAAAACCGAGCTTCTGGCCGACGAACTGAGCAGGGAATGGGATTTCCTTCTTGGCAGCGAAAAGGCCAGGGTCAGAGATATGATAAAAGAGGCAGAAAGCGCCCAGCCGGGTCTTTTCGGATCCAGAAGGGGAAAACTGAAACAGATTCTCAACCAGGGGATCGGCTACCACCACGCCGGGCTGCCTCCGGCCCTCAAGGACCTGGTGGAAAGGCTCTATGAGGAAAGGCTTATCTATGTGCTTTTTTGTACCGAGACATTTGCTGTGGGTGTTAATTTTCCGGCTGCCAGCACAGTGTTTGATTCCTGCAGGAAGTGGGACGGGCGCGAGTTCAGGGGGCTTATGAACAGAGAGTTCTTCCAGATGGCCGGAAGGGCCGGGAGAAGGGGTTTTGACCCGGTGGGGAGGGTGTACAGCCGTATTGACGACCGTTTTCCCGAACAGACCGGCTTTTTCAGCGAGGATGAGATTGAGCCAGTCCGGGGCCGGCTTACCATTTCTCCAAACACAGTGCTAAGCCTCTTGTACTGGAAGACTGACGCCGAGATTAACCGGCTGCTGGAGAAAAACCTGGCGGTATACCAGAATAACCGTGAAAGCAGGAGAATAAAGGAAGAACTGGCGGAACTGGAGGCAAAAATAACGGTAATCAGGGATGTTTTCTGTTCCGAGGCGGACACGGCGGCCTGTTACATGCTGAGGTCCAAGCTCAAGAAGGAACTGCGTTCACTGTCCAGGAAGAATAAAAGGGCAAGGCCGGGAACCAGGGAACGCAGGGAAGAAATAAGAAACATGCTCAAGGTGGCTCAAAAAAAGTGTCATCACCGGGCCTGTTCCGACGCCAGGAAAAAACAGGTGGAGATGATTGAGAAAAAAACCAGGCTGGAACGGCGCGCCAGGATGCTGGGAAATCACACCAGGGATTACGAGAGGGAGTTCAACGGGGTTTGGGACCTTCTCGAGGATCTTTCATTTGTGTCAGGGAGGAACCTGTTGCCCAGGGGGATGTTCGCCCTGCACCTGCATGTTAAGGAAATACTGGTTACAGAGCTGGTATTCAACGGGTTCATAAGGGATATGCCCCCGGCGCTGGTGGCAGCCATACTGGCAGGAGTGGATTATATCCCGGGCCGTGACGATTACGTGGATCAGGGACCTTACGACCTGAGGGAAGTTGATCTTTTGCGCAGGTCGCTGTTGCGAAGCGGAGTGCCGGAAAGCTTTTGTGCCTGGTCTCCGCTGCCCGGCCCCCTGGCCTCGGCATGGTACGAGGGAGCGTCCTTTGACAAGCTGCTGGCCATGACCAACCTCCAGGAGGGGGATATTTTCTCCATCATACGGCGGGAGATAGACCTTTTAAGGCAGATTGAAAGGGCCGCGGGAGAAGACATCGAACTGAAGCGGCAGATGGAGCACATAAGACGGGTACTGGACAGGGACGAAATAGCCATACCGGGTATTTAGCACGGGCTGTGATACTGGAAGTGGGAGGCGAGAGGTTGGAGGTGGGAGTCTTACTTTATCTTGATTCGCCAGTGCTTTCTTAAATCCAACATCTCACTTCCCACTTCCCACTTCTCACTTCTCAAAAGTCAGGGGAGGGGCCCCTTCCCATTACAAAAAAGGACCTGTTCCTGTATTTGCCGGCCGTGGACCGGTGTTTTACCGCCTCATCATCCTTCAACGCCCTTATCACCTTTGCCGGCAGCCCCATAGCCAGGTGGCCCGGAGGAACCTCCATTCCCGCGAGCACCAGTGATCCGGCGCCCACCACCGCCCCGGCTCCGATCCTTGCCCCGTTCAATATAATGGATCCCATACCGATGAGGGCGTCGTCCTCTATAATGCACCCATGCAATATTGTGTTGTGGCCCACGGAAATCCTGTCGCCTATCACCAGGGGAAAACCAGGGTCTTCGTGGAGGCTGCAGTTGTCCTGTATATTGGTGCCCCGGCCGATGGTCACCGTGTCGGCGTCACCCCGCACCACCGCGTTGTACCAGACGCTGGACTCCGCACCTATTTTAACCCTCCCCACTATTTTCGCCCCCGGTGCCACGAATACCGTCTCATCCACCTCCGGATGAAATTCGCCGTAACTGTAAAGTTTTTTGTCTTCTTTCACCTTACTCCTCCTGAAAGCCAATAATAATTAAACCGGTATAAACCGTACCGATCTATTTTTTATTAAATCAGATTGTAAAAAAAATGTCATCATTAAAAAAGGGGCTGCCGCCCCTTCGGACGGCAACACGTCCTCAACCCCGCACTAAAGCAAGGGGGCACGCCCCCTTGAAACCCCCGTGTATAGGAAATTATCCACAGAATTCCTTTGGAGCATGATTTCCTATATCTAAAAAAAATCCCCTCATCGGGGTAGGGAAAGGAGAGGTGGGTTGAATAATAACAGGCGGGATTGTGAAATAAAGGACATGTCCTGATAAAACTCTATCATATTGTTATTTTTTTCTCAAGGGGTATTTGCTGCCCTTTTACAAGAATTGTTTCAATTATTTTGTAATATTGCTTAAAAATGTCCATCTTGCTACCGATATCTCCCTGTGATGGAAAACTAAATCTTGCGGTTTGAACCCGGTGTAGACCGGTTTTTATATCCCAGGTCTTCGATCAGTTCATCGTGTATAAGCCCGTTGCTGGCCGTTATTGAGACAAACCTTCCCAGATCAAGCCTTTCACCGCACAGGTCGCTTACTTTTCCGCCGGCCTCTTCCACCAGTAAGATACCTGCGGCCACGTCCCAGGGGCTCAGGGAAACCTCCCAGTATCCGGTAAGCCTGCCGCAGGCGATGTAGGCGAGCTCCAGCGCCGCCGATCCGAAGGCCCTGACATCAACAGCTTTATAAAAAATTTTTTTATAATCGGCCTTCCACATTTCCTCCTTGAACTGGTCCCAAGATGGGAAGCCGGTGACAATAAGGCTTTCAGAAACCCTG
>JBMOPB010000015.1:0-12143 GCA_049325055.1 Bacillota bacterium | reverse complement strand
TAGTCCTTTGAGAATTGGTTTCGGCTATGATGTACATCGCTTGGTGCATGGAAGAAAACTGATACTCGGCGGGGTTGAGATACCCTATGATAAAGGACTTAAAGGGCATTCCGACGCCGATGTGCTGGTGCATGCCATTATGGACGCACTGCTGGGGGCGGCCGGGCTGGGGGATATAGGCAGGCATTTCCCGGATAACGATCCGGAGTACAGGGGGATCTCCAGTATGCTGTTGCTGGAGAAAGTAAGGGAGAAACTTGCTGAAGCCGGATATGTTCCGCATAACTTGGACTCCACCATTGTGGCGCAGGCCCCGAGGCTGTCCGGGTATATCGACCGTATGAGGGAAATGGTGGCCGGCGCATTGGGAATGGCCCCGGCATTTGTAAGCATCAAGGCTACAACCACTGAGGGTCTGGGTTTTACCGGGACAGGCGAAGGGATCGCTTCTTATGCCGTGGCCCTTATTTCGGAAGCCGGTGGTTAATGGTTCTAAGAGAGAGTTGCAAGGGAAAAAAGTTGCTTTAAAAATATTCAGGGTGATATAATTGTTGGCGTTAAACACCCAAAGAAAAACGCATATTAATTGTCGGGAGGTTTCATTTTTTGTCTGGTGTCAGAGTAAGATTCGCCCCCAGCCCCACCGGTCCCCTTCACATCGGGGGAGCCAGGTCGGCCCTGTTTAACTGGCTTTTTGCCCGCCGCCACGGCGGTACTTTTATAGTCCGTATAGAGGACACCGACCTGGAAAGGAGTTCCCGGGAGTCCGAAGAAAACATTTTGTCCTCCCTGCGCTGGCTCGGCCTTGACTGGGATGAGGGAGTGCAGGCGGGCGGCCCCAACGCGCCGTACAGACAGACCGAAAGGCTTGACCTGTACAGGCAGTACGCCCGGCAGCTGTTGGAGGCCGGCTGTGCCTATTACTGCTACTGCTCCGAGGAGGAACTGGCGGCGGAGCGGGAAAAGCTGATGGCCAAGGGGGAACTGCCCAGGTACTTGGGCAGGTGCAGGAACCTGTGTGATGAGGAAAGATCCCGGTTTGAGTCCGAGGGGCGTAAGCCGGTGATCCGCTTTAAGGTCCCCGGGGACAAAACCATAATTATAAACGACCTTGTCAGGGGCGAGGTCAGCTTTGAGGGATCCGGGATAGGGGATTTCATCATTGTCAAGTCGGACGGCATCCCCACCTATAACTTTGCCGTGGTGGTGGATGACCGGTCTATGAAAATAACCCACGTCATAAGGGCCGAGGAGCACCTTTCCAACACACCCAGGCAGGTGTTGCTGTACCAGGCTTTCAACTGGCCTCTTCCTGAATTCGCCCACGTGTCCCTGATACTTGGGAAGGACCGCAGTAAGATGAGCAAGCGGCATGGGGCGACATCCATAGAGCAGTACATGGAGTTGGGCTACCTCCCCGAGGCCCTGGTCAATTTTCTGGCCCTCCTGGGCTGGTCGCCGGAAGGAGAAGAGGAAATACTTACCCTGGAACAAATCCGGGTACAGTTTTCACTGGACAGGGTGGCAAAAAACCCGGCCGTATTTGATCTCGACAAGCTGAACTGGTTGAACGGGCACTATATACGGCACGCTCCCCTGGACAGGATAACCCAAATAGCTATTCCATACCTTGAACGCGAAGGTTATATCAAAAAGGAAATTAGCCAGGAGCAGTACCGCTGGCTGCAGTCACTGGTGGCCACAGTAAGGAATTACCTTGCCAATATGTCAGAGATAACCGGTTATGTGGAAATGTTCTTCGCCGATACCGTAGAACCGGCGGACGATGAGGCCAGGGATATACTGGCCCAGGATCATGTTCCCGCGGTCCTTAATTTGCTTAAGGAGAAGCTGGAGGCGGCACAGGTTGTCGATGACGATTCGGTAAAGTCCATGCTGAAAGGGCTGGGCAAGGAACTGGGTCTCCCCGGCAAGAAAGTATTTATGCCCCTTAGGGTTGCCATTACCGGGAGTGCTCATGGACCGGAACTGCACCAGGTGATTTCCGTGCTGGGGGCGGAAAAGACCATAAAGCGCCTGGAAAAGGGAATTCTATAACCTGTTTGCCCTATGGGGGTGGCTTTTAACATGGTGGCTGATTATAATAACAATCTCATTGCTCACCCCGGCTGATATTCCAGTATGCTACCGGAAAGATGACCCCGGAAGATAGGGTGAGGTTTCAGCGGGACAAAAAAAATAGACACAGGTTCCTTTTGGGACGAAAATGTTTAATTAGTTGCGGCGCAAGAAGAAATGAACCTCGAAAGCTGGGGGTAGTGTTATGTTTGGCAGGCTTAAAAAAGATATACGTGTGGTGCTGGAAAGGGACCCCGCTGCCAAAAGCGTTCTGGAAGTCCTTTTGTGTTACCCGGGGTTTCATGCTATAATCATGCACCGCTTCGCCCATTTTTTTTATCGAAACAAGATGTTCCTCGTGGCCAGGATTATTTCGCAGATCTCCAGGTTTTTCACCAATATTGAAATTCACCCCGGGGCCAGAATAGGTGAAGGCTTTTTTATAGACCACGGCGCCGGTGTGGTTATTGGGGAGACCACCGAAATTGGAAACAATGTTACCATTTACCAGGGCGTTACCCTTGGAGGAACGGGCAAGGAAAAAGGTAAAAGGCACCCCACCATAGGAAATAACGTGGTGATAAGCACGGGGGCAAAAATACTGGGTTCTTTCACAGTTGGAGATAATTCAAAAATAGGAGCCGGATCGGTTGTGTTGAAATCGGTGCCTCCCAACAGCACTGTGGTGGGTGTCCCAGGAAGAGTGGTGGTAAGGGACGGTGTGAAGGTTGAATCCGCCGAGGAGGAAGCCTCCATCGACTTAAGACACGACCAGCTTCCCGACCCGGTATCCGAAATGATTAACTGCATGCTTTTAAATATAGAGCGGCTGGAAAAACGTGTCAGGGAGCTTGAGCTTCAGCAAAAGGTAAAACCGGCGGAACCGGATTTAAAAGCGTGTGAAGGAGGTTTTGGCAAAGAAAATGCAGATATATAATACACTTACCCGGCGCAAGGAAGATCTGGTGCCCAGGGAGCCGGGGAAAATATACATGTATGTGTGCGGGCCCACCACCTATAATTTCATCCACCTGGGGAACGCCCGCCCTCTGGTGATTTTTGACACCGCCAGGAGGTACTTCCGCTACAAGGGCTATAAGGTCCGGTATGTGCAGAATTTTACCGATATAGATGATAAGATAATAAACCGGGCCAGGGAGGAGGGTGAAGACCCCGTTCTGCTGGCCAGGAAATATGTGGACGAGTATTACCAGGATGCCGACGCGCTTAACGTGATGAGGGCCGACGTTCACCCCAAGGTGTCGGAACACCTGTCCGAGATAGTGGAAATGATAGGCAGGCTTTTGGAACGGGGCCACGCATATGTGGTGGATGGAGACGTTTATTATGACATATCCTCTTTCCCGGAATACGGAAAACTGTCCGGAAGGTCTTTAGAGGATATGCAGGCGGGGGCAAGGGTGGAGGTGGATGCCAGAAAGCGCCACCCCATGGACTTCGCCCTCTGGAAGGCCGCCAAGGAAGGCGAGCCGGCCTGGGACAGTCCGTGGGGGCCCGGCCGTCCGGGATGGCATATTGAATGCTCTGCCATGTCCAGGAAATACCTGGGAGACAATTTTGACATCCACGGCGGGGGTTACGATTTGATATTCCCCCACCACGAAAATGAGATAGCCCAGTCCGAGGCGGCCACCGGTAAAACCTTCGCCCGCTACTGGATGCATAACGGCTTTATCACCGTAAACCAGGAAAAGATGTCCAAATCCCTGGGCAATTTCTTTCTGGTAAGGGAGATACTGGACAAATTCCCTCCCGAGACCGTCAGGTTTTTTCTGCTTTCAACCCACTACCGCAGCCCTCTGGACTTCGATGACGAGAAGTTGGCTGCAGCGGGCAGGGGACTGGAAAGGATTAAAAACTGCTTAAGGCTCATAGAGGAAGCCGCCGGGGGACCTGCAAGGGAAACCATGAACGAAGAGGACTCCCGGCTGGCCGGTGTTCTTGACAAGCGGCGCCAGGAGTTTGAAAGCGCTTTGGATGATGACCTTAACACCGCACTGGCTATAGGAATCGTTTTTGACGCAGTGGGGGACATTAATTCATACCTGCACAAGCCGGGGCAGGGAGAAGGTCCCGGTGGTCAGATATTGTCCCGGGCCAGGTCGCTGCTGGAAGATTTTAATTCCGTTCTGGGGCTTTTCAAGACCGACGGGACGGGAAGAATAATACTGGACCGGCAGGATAAGGGAGAAGGCAAGCTGGTAAGCGATCTGCTGGAACTTATAATAAAAATACGCCAGGAGGCCCGGGCCAAAAAAGACTGGGCCACTGCGGACGGAATCAGGAACGGCCTGAAAGAGTTGGGCATAATACTTGAGGATACTCCCAGCGGTGTCCGTTGGAAAAAACAGGTGTGATAAATGACCCAATGTAAAAAGCTTTTTTCAGTTGAAAAGATAGAAAATCCTCACCTCTTATCCCCGCAGGTGCTGGCCTATGTCGGGGATGCTGTTTATGAACTCAGCGTCCGCACCCACGTAATCGCCAGGGGGGTTGCCCGCTCCGACAAAATCCACAGCGAGGCCGTAAAGTACGTTTGTGCCAATACCCAGGCCGAGGTGCTAAGGTCCATTGAAAGCCTTCTGACCATCGAGGAGGCCGGGGTAGCGCGGCGTGGCCGCAATGCAAAGGGAGGACACGCTCCAAGGGGTTCCAGCGTTATGTCCTACCGCAGCAGCACCGGCCTGGAATGCCTGGTGGGATACTTGTTTCTCAGGGGGCACACGGAAAGGCTGGCTGAAATAATGGAAAAAGTTTTTGAGCTGGTGGAAAAAGAGAAGTGAGAAGTCAAATGAGAATTGAGATGTGAGAAGTTAGAAGACAGCCTCCAACCTCTCACCTCCCACCTCTAAATTGGGCGGTGCTGAAATGAAAAGTTTTGAAAAGGACAGACCAGACAATATACTGGCTGGCCGGAACCCGGTCAGGGAAGCCCTCAGGTCCGGCCGCCCCGTAGACAAAGTGTTGTTCTCGCAGGGTGAGAAGTCCGCATCGTTGGGAGAGATAATAAATCTTGCCAGGGAAAAGGGAGTGCCGGTGCAGGCCGTTGACCGCGCCAGGCTTGACTTTCTTTCCGGGAATGTTAAACACCAGGGTATCATGGCATATATCGCAGCCAGGGAATATGCCGACCTGGAGGATATTCTCGATGGAGCGGGAGAGTCCCCCTTTATTTTATTGCTGGACGAGATAAATGACCCTCATAATCTGGGGGCTATACTTCGCACGGCTGAAGCGGCCGGCGTGGACGGGGTGGTAATCCCCAAGAGGCGTTCGGTATCGCTTACGCCTGTGGTGGCCAGGGCTTCAGCAGGCGCCGTGGAATATGTTCCGGTGGCCAGAGTTGCCAATATGGTGCAGGCTATAGAGATGCTTAAGGAAAAAGGGCTTTGGGTGGTGGGGGCCGATGCCGGCTCACGGGATTTGTACTGGAACGCAAGGCTGGACGGCCCCCTGGCCCTGGTTATCGGCGGGGAGGACAAGGGGCTTGGCAGGCTGGTAAAGGAGAATTGTGACTTTACGGTAAGGCTTCCGATGGCGGGCAGGATAGGTTCCTTAAATGCCTCGGTGGCCGCCGCCCTGCTTACGTACGAAGTGGTCCGCCAGAGGACTTTGGGGAAGTGAGATCGCCTCCAGAATGACGACCCCGGTAGGACTGCCTTCAAGAGGTTCGGAATTCGATGTTCGAGGTTCGATTAATATCAGGACCCCAGTAGGGCTGTCAAAAGCTGGTATGACGCGAAGGCAACCGGCAGGGACAAGAGGAGCGTATATGAACATACGTGATCATCGCACTGACGGTGCCGGCAAAGTCGGACGAAGCTTTTCGCAGCCCGCAGAGAAGGGGATTGGCCGTCCATGAAGGAAAAAAAGGATTACCTTATCGTCGACGGTTACAACATCATTTTCTCATGGCCGGAGTTGGAAAAGCTGAGAAAGACCGGCCTGGATCATGCCAGGACAAAACTGCTGGATATACTTGTCAATTATGCATATTTAAGCGGGGAGTCGGTGGTGGTGGTTTTTGACGCCCATCTTGTCAAGAATAATTTGGAACATGCGGAATATATTGATAAAAACGTTGAAGTTATATACACCCAGGAGAAGGAAACCGCGGACTCTGTCATAGAAAGGTTGGTAAAGGAGATATCAGACAAGGGCAGGGTGCATGTGGCCACCTCGGACTGGGCGGAGCAGAGCATGATTTTCGGCCTTGGGGCGTACAGGCTTACTCCAAGGGAGCTGTGGGACAGAGTCAAGAGGTTGAAACAGGAAAGCGAAAACCATTATACATCCACGCCTCCTTCGGACTCTTACCTCGAAAACCGGTTGGTTGACGAAGTTAGGAAAACCCTGGAGGTCTGGAGGAGAAAGAAAAGATAGCTTTCACCTTTACTGTGATATGTCTTGACTGTGTTTTTGACGTACGTTATAATAGGCTTGGCTACTCTGTGAAAGAAAGCTAGAAATTAGCCTTGCCCCGTTATAAAGATACGAACTGTCTGGACATGTCATTGTCCGGACATTAATTGTTATTGACGGAAAAGGCTTTTATTTTTCCACAATTAAATAGTTCAAAGGTATCGATACTCAGGTTTGTTGGTTCTTCCACGGGAAGATTACTAGCGGGAGGGATATCGTTGAATCTGAATGCCCAGAAAGAGGCCGCCGGCGGTTTTCACTTATTGATTGACGAAGATGTTGTAGAATACGCCCGGGAGGGCGACGATGTTGCACTGGAATACCTGATCAATAAGTACAAAAACTTTGTCCGGGCCAAAGCCCGTTCATATTTCCTGATAGGAGCCGACCGTGAGGACATAATACAGGAAGGCATGATCGGACTTTATAAGGCCATCCGTGACTTCAGGATGGACAAGTTATCTTCTTTCAGGGCATTTGCCGAGCTTTGCATAACTCGCCAGATTATCACAGCCATTAAGACAGCCACCAGGCAAAAACACATTCCTCTGAATTCCTATGTATCCTTGAATAAGCCCATTTACGACGAGGATTCCGACCGGACACTTCTGGATGTGATTTCAGGAACCAAAATTACAGACCCGGAAGAGCTGATCATCAGTCGTGAAGAATTTGACGATATTGAGGAAAAGATGGGGGAAATTCTAAGCTCCCTGGAGTGGAAGGTGCTTATGTCCTACCTGGAGGGCAAGTCCTACCAGGAGATTGCCGAGGATCTGAAAAGACATGTCAAATCAATTGACAACGCACTGCAGAGGGTAAAGAGAAAACTGGAGCGCTACCTGGAAAAAAGGGAAGCGTGAGTTTTACCGGTTAAAAATACCACCATAAAAAACCAAGTCCATAGGTGTTGACAGTAAGGAGTTTTTCTGTTAACATAGATTTTGCGTCTGGAGGGTAACTTAAAACCCGACAGCCGGTACGGATTACGCCGGCGTAGCTCAATTGGCAGAGCAGCTGACTTGTAATCAGCAGGTTGCGGGTTCGAGTCCCATCGCCGGCTCCAATTGAGAAGTGCGAAGTGAGATGTGAGAAGTTGGATTAAAAGAGGTTTGCTAAAAAGCAAATTCAAATAAATTTCTCACCTCCAACCTCTCACCTCCCACATCTAATATACGGAGGGGTTCCCGAGCGGCCAAAGGGAGCAGACTGTAAATCTGCCGGTAGACACCTTCGCAGGTTCGAATCCTGCCCCCTCCACCATAATAAATTTTATATAAATATCGTCGCGGGGTGGAGCAGCTGGCAGCTCGTCGGGCTCATAACCCGAAGGTCGTAGGTTCAAATCCTACCCCCGCAACCATGCCGCTGTAGCTCAGTAGGTAGAGCGCATCCTTGGTAAGGATGAGGTCACCGGTTCAATCCCGGTCAGTGGCTCCAATAATGGCGGCGTAGCTCAGCTGGTCAGAGCACACGGTTCATACCCGTGGTGTCCGGGGTTCAAGTCCCTGCGCCGCTACCAGAAGAAAACCGGTATAAGGCCGGTTTTTTTGTTTTATATATCCCTTTTACTGGAGAATGCACAAAAGAAGGATTATTCTACAATCTGTTTAATAATAATACATTATTTGCGGTCTTGCTAATTGGTTAACCAGGCTGCAAATTAAGGTTCACTTTTTTTCAGACAGCCTACAGCACTTTTTGGACATCTGTAGCAGGTTTATAGACATGCCATGAAGGAATGCCCGGCTATATGGCAAATAAACGAAAGGAAGGGTTGACCATGGACCCGTACATGTCCGTATTCTTCATGCTTACTGTTTCTTTTCCGGAAGCCGTAGTGCTGTCCTATTTCGTCATCACGTTCATGGGGGGCAAATCAAGGCTGCCGGAAATTATTCTCATCGCATTAATTCAGGCGGTGGTCGCTTTTATAGTAAGGTCCCTTCCCATACCAATGGGGATGCACAGCATCTTCCTGATGGTATCATACATTGTTTTGATTTGCTTAATTGCCAGGATTTCGATGTGGGCATCGTCAGTGGGAGTCGTTGTTATAGCAATAATTTTTATTTTAACGGAGGTTGGAGTTACCCAACTGGTAACGGCTGTCACGGGGCTTACAATGTCAGGCCTTGTCAATGATCATTATAAGAGATTGTTATTTACCATTCCTACCACGGCAGTGTTGTTCGCCACCGCGGTTTTATTTAAAAAGTTCAACATAACCTTTGCCAGGATTACCGGCTGGCAGGCCATAAAGGAAAAATACCGGGTGACTCCGGATCCGGGAAGCAGCGTGCTGTATAAGGAGTACCTGCCCGCCGTGGTGTTTATTTTTCTCCCGCTGCTGCTTTTATGGCTGCTCAATTTCACTCATGTTTCGGTCCAGGTAAATGACAGCGGAGGCTACTACCCTGATTTATTCAAGATTTTGTTCAACACGCTGATAATCATTCTGGCCTTTATGTCGCTTTGGGCGGTGCAGAGTATACGCAAGTCCATAGAAAAGGAGATGGAGGCCGCCAGGGCTGCCGAGACCATAGACAGGATGAAGGAGCTAATATTTTCCATCAGGAAGCAGCGGCACGACTTTAACAACCAGCTGCAGACCGTATACGGACTGATAGAGTCCGGCAGCTTCGGGGGTGCACGGGAGTATATAAAGAACACTTATCATTACGTTTCGGGGACCGGGGAGTTGATCAAGACCGACAACCCTGCGGTCAGCGCACTGCTGTACACCAAGATAGGGATAGCCGAGACCAGAAATATAAAGTTCGACATAGTTATAGACTGTTCCCTGGAGGAGTTCCCTCTTAACGGGAACGAGGCCAGTTCTCTTCTGGGGAACCTCGTAGACAATGCCTTTGACGCTGTGGAGGCCAACGAGGGTGGGGAGAGGCTGGTGAGGGTGGACATCACCGCCGAAAGAGGGGAGTACATAATTGAGGTGGCCAACCGTGGCCACATGGACCTAAGCCTGTCGGGTAAAATATTCAGCCCCAACTTCACCACCAAGAAGGGGCATGGCGGGCTGGGGCTGGCCATAGTCAAGGAGATAACGGACAAATACAGGGGGGGCGTACAGGTGTCTTCCGGTGATGGTGAGACGGTATTCAGGATCAATATACCCTTTAAGAGGTGATGACGGGAGGTAACAGGGTTGAAGATGCACGTCATAGCAAGCAGGATGGCGGCGCACCTGGCCCGTGAAACCGGGATGGATCAGTCCAGGGTGGACAAGGTCAGGTTCGGGCTGGAGATACTGCTGGGGGAGATAATAAAGCTCGTCATACTTCTGGCTGCGGCGGCGCTTTTGGGGTTGCTGCCCGAAACCCTGGCGGCCATGGGGGGATTTTCGTTGTTCCGCCTGGTGAGCGGTGGGCCCCACTGCGAGGACTACTGGCGCTGCCTCGTGTTCAGCCTGCTGGTATTCCTGGGAGCGGCGGCAGCCGGGGTGATAGTGGCCCCGCTTGTTACCGGTCCGGTAGTGGGGAAGTCCATAATTGCCGGTGCATTTATTATGGCAGTGATGGTTTTGATATGGGCGCCGGGGGAGGTGCCTCAAAAAAAGATAAAGCAGGGGGAGAGGGGAATTTTCAAGGGCCTTTCGCTTATTTTCCTGGTCCTCTGGGCCTGGGCGCTGGCAACCTATATTGCGCCCCACAGCATTGCGGCGGCGGTGGCCGGGCTGCTGGGCGCGGCGGGGCAGGCATTAAGCATTACCCCGCCGGGCTACAGGGCTATGGACGGCTTTGACATTGCATTATCAAGAATAATAGGTGAAAGGAGGTGTCCAACCCATGCGGAAAGCGCTTAAAAAGCTTATGTACTCCCCCCTGGTGCTGGTTGCTCTGATGGTGGCAGCGATCGGCGTTGTGCCGGCCAGTCTCTTTTCGGGTTACCAGCCCGCTCCCCCGGCTGAGTAAAAATTTGGGGGTAGCTCGATGAGTTTGACGTTGCTGATAGCTGAAGATGACCCCGCCATGAGGCAGGTGATCAAAAACGCCGCCGGTGAACTTCCCGGATTGGAAGTCCTGGGCGAGGCCGGCGACGGGGTGGCTGCGCTGGAAATGTACGAGGCTCTTTCTCCGAAGGTGGTGATGATTGATATTGACCTGCCCGGTAAAAATGGACTGGAGCTGGCGCAGGACATTTTCGATATCAATCCATGGACGTACATAGTCTTCTGTACGGGTTTTTCCCAGTACCGGGATAAGGCCTTCGAGATTTACGCCTTTGACTATCTTGTTAAACCTTTCAAAACTGAAAGGATAAGCCAGACCTTGAAGCGCATAATGTCCATCGAGTCGGCCAAATCCGGTCAGTCCGGAAAGGTTGAACACCAGGCGCACGGTAAAATCAGCATTCAGGGGGCCAAGCTCTTCAGGGATGCTGAAAAGTATATAATGATAGACCTGAAGGATATTTTGTTTATCACAAGGGAAAACCGGAAGACTACAGTGCACTACGTCGGCGGTAAGCTGATCACGGATGAAACTCTGAGCATGTTGGAAGAACAGTTCAGGGACCAGATGTTTTTCAGGTCTCACAAGGGATTTCTGATAAACCTGAACCTTGTGAAGGAACTGGTCCCCTGCGGTAAGAGCACTTATCAGGTGGTCATGGCCAATACCGCGGAAAGACCGCTGATGACCTGGGACAAATTGCGGGAACTCGAGAACATGACAAAAACAGCGAGAATAAGACTATAAAAGGCCCTTTAAGGGCCTTTTATAGTCTGTGGCTGTGATTCCTGATTGTTGTTTTTAGGTGGTTTTAGACATGTAAAAATACAATATGGAAGCAAATAGCCGTTTTTTAGACTAGACCTGTGGACATTCGACAAATTATTGGTTAAAATAATTTCTAGCAGGCTAATCTTAATATTTGGGAATTTATTCACTGCCGGTGAGGGAGGGAAGTCTTATGTCTGCGGGTACCGCAAAAATCAAAGGCGATAATGTGGTAATCGTGGACAGTAATGATTTTATGCGGAAAGTCCTCAAGAATATTATCTTGGGGTATGGCTTTCAGATACTCGAAGCTGGTGATAATATTGGCGCATTGAGTTTGGCGGCAAGCCATAAGCCAAAAGTTGTTTTTGTTTCTATGGAAGGGGATGAAAACTGGCCTAACCTGGTGAAAAGTATCAAAAGCAGCGGATCATACAAGGTGGTGGGCTATTCAACCGGGATTACGCGGGAGTTGGTTGCCAGGGCGTATTTTGCTGGAGTCGATGAAATACTTGTAAGTCCCCAAAATCAGAAGGAAAGAATCGAAAAATGCTTGATAATTAATGCCGGGACTGCCCTGGCCCAGTGATCAGTTATTGTTATAAATAAACGTTTGAATTATTTTCCGCCCCCGGGGAGGAATTTTTTTTTTGATATAGAATTAACTACTGGAATTTTCGAAGCTGTATAAATTAGAATCATCTGGAAAAACTTAGATAGTGCCTATTATTTTTCGGAATTGATAAGGGGGAAGCTTTAAATGGCCAAGGCGAAATTTGAGCGTACGAAACCGCACGTAAACATTGGAACCATCGGTCACGTGGACCATGGCAAAACAACTCTTACCGCAGCCATAACAGTGGTGCTGAGCACCGTTGGCAA
>JBMOPB010000014.1:0-12501 GCA_049325055.1 Bacillota bacterium | reverse complement strand
CTTAGTCAACTACCTTTTGTAAAAGATCTTGTCATATTGCTATACATTTGTTATGTTAAACCCTGGCGGGAATTTTTTATGGAAATTCGCCTCTAAAAACCTGCGGGCTTGTCCCGTAGGAGGTTCGCTTGAGACACTTCCTCCTCCTGTCCCGTATACTTACGGAGACCCTTGGATGTCATTGATCACCTGGCGTATGTCGATTCCGCACTTTTCCACCGGCGAGGAAAGTACCACCATTGTCTCGGCCCGCTGAAAACCATAAACCTGATCAATTTTATTGAAAAGGATACGCTGAAGGTCCTCATTGTCCTTTGCCCGAACTTTGACAAGGTAATCGTACCGTCCTGTCACAACGTGTACTTCTTCCACCTCGGGAAGTTGTTGAAGTTCCTCAATCGTACGGTACGCCTCGCTTCCCTGGATGGTGCTCAAACCTACAATCGCCGTTACAGGGTAACCAGTGCGGCGGGCGTTAACCCGCACATGAAACCCCTCGATGATGCCGCTCTCAATAAGCTTACGGATTCTTTCATGTACTGTGACACGTGAAACACCAATCCTGCTGGCGATATCCCGATAAGAGGAACGGGCGTTCTCTTGGAGGGTTTTCATGATAGTTAAATCTATGGTATCTAGCAGTTGCAATTAAATCATCCTTTACTTTTTAATTCGTGGTTGAAGAACCCGGGCTTTAGTGTTCCACCTTTTCATTGACTTATCAGGGAGGTTCACGTTGGATACACTAGATTGTTTGGCCTATAATCATATATTTTACTTCGCTGTTGTATATCCAATTCCTGTTTTTCAAAGGCTCTAAAGACATTGCTAGCAAGATATTGCTACTGCTGGATCTGAAGAAGGTTTTGTGGAGCCGGATGTGCTACCGGCTAGATTAGTTGTAACATCCAAAGATGGTGAGTGGTTTTTGTCCGAACTGTGGGAGAAGGCTAAGGTGCAAAGTGGATAAAATCCCACATACTTAACGGAGTAGTACTAGTAGTATAATAACGTGGGATTCTAGAAACATCTCTTTCTTGTAGTAGGGATGTTTCTTTTGAGTAAGGTGGAGTATATCTCCATCAATCCTTTATATAAAAATGTAAAAGCGCCCAATTGGGCGCCACATAGTAGCAAATGAAATAGCTACTGGCTTAATGCTGAGTCTTCCGGAAATCGAAGAAATATTCATCTTTTTAACGCCACACTACCCGGTGTATTATAGACAGCAACTTCATCACCGGGGAAGCTGCCGCCCTACCATGTCCCGTTAAGAAAGGGGTTGTAGCGGGCCTCCTCCCCCACGGTTGACGCCGGGCCGTGTCCGGGATATACCGGCGTTTCCGGGGGGAATACCAAAAGCTTTTCCTTGATTGACTTGATCATCTGGTCGTGGTTCCCGCCCGGAAAATCCGATCGGCCTACAGAACCTGCAAAAAGGGTGTCGCCGGTAATCAGCCTGCCCCCTGCCTCTATACTGATTCCCCCCCGGGTGTGGCCCGGAGTGTGTATAACCTTCAGCTGCTCCTTGCCTACATTTATTGTATCCCCGTCCTGCAGCAGCCTGTCCGCGGACTTGAACTTAAGGTTGCTGCCTATAAACATGGAGAGGTTTCTTCCCGGGCTGGTAAGCATGTCAGCATCATCCCCGTGGATCATTACCTGAGCCCCGGTGGCATCGGCCACCTGTCCCAGGGCGCTGATGTGGTCGGCATGGCCGTGGGTCAGGATTATGTATTTACAGTTGAGCTTTAACTCTTCAAGTCTTCTGATTATCCTTCCCCCCTCGGCGCCTGGGTCTACAACAGCCGCCTCACGGGTTTCCTCACAGCCGATAATGTAGCAGTTATTATCCATGGGACCTACGGAAATTCCTTCAAATATCAAATTAACTACCTCCTTTTTGGGGATTGGGGGTTAATTTCTCACCACTCCCTAATCCCTAACCCCTCAACCCTGTTTTATTTAAAATTGTTTTTTACTGTCCAAAAGAAGTGTAACCGGGCCGTCATTGAAAATTTCCACCACCATATGGGCCTGGAAGACCCCGGTGGCTACCTGTACGCCAAGGGCGCCCATGGCGGAAACAAATGTCTCGTACAGTTCCTTGCCCTGCTGGGCCGGGGCCGCATCTGAAAATCCCGGCCTGCGGCCCTGCCTGCAGTCCCCGTAAAGTGTGAACTGGGATACCACCAGGGCACTGCCCCCCACATCCAGCAGCGAGCGGTTCAGCTTGCCCTCATCATCCTCAAAAATCCTCAGGTTTGCAATCTTGCCGCACAGGTACGACACATCCCCGGGGCCGTCATCCCGGCCAACACCCAATAGAATAACCAGGCCCCGGCCTATTTGGCCCACTGTTTCCCCCCCAACCCTCACCGCTCCACTGGAAACCCTTTGCACCACAGCCCTCAAGTCAAATTCACTCCTAAGTAATCTTTCCCGTCAGAATCCAGAATAAAAATGCGGCATGAGGTTCTGAATTCTGACTGATCTAAATTAGCTGGTGCGCTTTACATCATACACATCCTTGACCCTGTTGATCTTGTTGATGATATATTCAAGCTGCTCCTTGCTCCTCAACTCCAGTACCATTTCAATTATGGCCTGGTCCTTTCTCCCCCGGGCGTTAACCCAGTTGGCGCTTATCTTCATTTCCACCAGCACGGCCAGAATGTCGCTGAGCATTCCCGCCCGGTCGGTGGCCGATATTTCCAGTTTAACCTGGAACGGGGTCTGAAAGTCGCTGTCCCAGGTTACTTCCACCAATCTGTTCTCCTCGTTGTTTTTAAAAAGGTTTATGTTGCGGCAGTCCCCTCGGTGGATGGACACCCCCCTGCCCCTGGTAATGTAGCCCACTATGGGATCACCCGGTATCGGGTTACAGCAGTGGGCCAGCCTTATAAGAAGGTTATCCACCCCCCTGACCCTGATTCCCTGGGTGGGAAGCCCCCAGTCGGGCTTGGGCTTTGAATCCCCCACAAGGGCCTGGTATTCCTCCGATACGGTTCCTTTCTTCTCAGATTTTTCAGGCCTGATTTCCCTTATACGGTTTAATACTGTGGTGGCGGTGATAGTGCCCTCGCCTATGGCGGCGTAAATATCGTCAATAGTCAGCAGTGTATACCTGCGCCCGGCCTCCAGAAGGTTGTCGGCCCTCAGCAGGTCATGCTCCATGCCTATTCTTTTGGCTTCCCTTTCCAGAAACTCGCGACCCCTGGCTATGTTCTCCTCCCGGTGCTCCTTTTTAAACCACTGGCGAATACGGTTCTTGGCCTGGGAGGTCTTTACCAGGTTAAGCCAGTCCCGGCTGGGTCCAGCCGGGTGCTTTGAAGTGATTACCTCCACAATGTCGCCGTTTTTCAGCCTGTAATCAAGGGGCACTATCCGACCGTTCACCTTGGCCCCCACACAGCTGTGCCCCACCTGGGTGTGTACCCGGTAGGCGAAATCAATGGGAACAGACCCGGCCGGCAGTTCGAACACGTCGCCCTTGGGGGTGAAAACAAAGACAGCGTCCGCAAACAGGTCTATTTTCAGGGTTTCCACGAACTCCCTGGCGTCGCGCATGTCGTGCTGCCACTCCAGGAGCTGGCGCAGCCAGGCCAGTTTTTTATCAAAATCCGTGCTCCCTTTGCCGCCTTCTTTGTATCTCCAGTGCGCGGCGATGCCATACTCGGAGGTGCGGTGCATCTCACGGGTGCGAATTTGTATCTCCAGGGGTTCTCCCTGGGGTCCCACCACCGTGGTATGGAGGGACTGGTACATGTTTGTTTTCGGCATGGCTATATAGTCGTTAAACTGCCCCGGTATGGGTTTCCATATGGTGTGAACCGTTCCCAGGGTGGCGTAGCAGTCCTTGATGGTCTCTACGATAACCCTTACCGCCATCACGTCGAATATTTCACTGAGGTCCTTGTGCTGCCCCTTCATTTTGTTATGTATACTGTAAAGGTGCTTGGGACGGCCATGAATGTCTGCATCGACACCCATGGTCCGCAGTTTTTCCTTTAAAATTCCTATTGCGTTTTTAATGTAGGTTTCCCTTTTATTCCTGGTCTGGGCGATTTTGTGCGCCAGGTCGTAATATTCATCCGGGTGAAGGAATCTGAAGGAAAGGTCCTCCAACTCCCATTTAAGGAGGTATATGCCCAGCCGGTGAGCCAGGGGGGCATAAATCTCCAGTGTTTCCTGACCTATTTCCTTTTGCTTCTTCTCCGGCTGGTATTTAAGTGTGCGCAGGTTATGCAGGCGGTCTGCCAGCTTTATCAATATAACCCTTATGTCCTTGGCCATGGCCAGAAACATCTTTCTGAGATTTTCAGCCTGCTGCTCCTCTTTGGACTTGAACTCCAGCCGGCCCAGTTTGGTGACCCCATCCACCAGCTGGGCCACCTCGTCTCCGAATTCGTTTTTTATCCGGTCCAAAGTAACAGAGGTATCCTCCACCACGTCGTGAAGAAGACCCGCCAGAAGCGTTTCCTGGTCCATTTCAAGCTCTGCCAGAATCATGGCCACAGAAAGGGGATGCGTAATGTATTCCTCCCCGGAAATACGTTTCTGCCCCCTGTGGGCCTCCTCGGCAAAACCATAGGCGCGGCGGACCAGGGCAAGATCGGCCCTTGGGTTGTAATGAATAATTTTTTGCACCAGATCATCCAAAGTCATATTAATCTTCCCAACCGCATTGAAAGATAAGTTCAAATCGTTGTTACGCCTTCTTACATCGCCTGTCAGGCCTTTTTGACGGAATTATCCGGGGAGTTGCCTGTAAAACTCCCCCACCAGCTACCGGTTGAAACCCTGATATCCTGACCGGCCCGGAATACCGGAGAGAGGCCAAGATCCCTTTTGCCGCCCACAGAGGACAGCATCACCCGGCAACCGTTTTTTTCAGGCTTGCATTCAAGGAGACCCAGGTCGGAAAACACCGCCATACCGAAAGCAACTGTATGGAGGCCGGCCCTGGCCAGCCCGCAGTCCCTTAAATGAGCGGCTGCATGCTCCCAGTCGATATATCCCGATCCCCTGGCCCTTAGGTATGTATAAAACTCAGCCAGGCGCCCCCGGCCAGGCGCAAGTGATTCAAGATATTCCAGCCCCTCTACGACGTCCTTTTCAGCAAACAAAATGTCACCCCCCACCCCGTCCGCCAGCGCCTTCCCGGCCTCAGCCGGGCTGAACGGCAGATCATAAAGAATGGCGGTTTCCGGTTTTATATCCATCGAGCAGAAGGTCCCGTAGGTGCAGACCAGAGATCTGATCCGGCCTGATTGGTAGATTTCATTAAAAACACTGGCGCCGTCCGAAAGATTTCCCGAGTGCAGATACGCCGCAGTTACGCCGGAACGGGTCAGAAATGCCGCCAGTTCCACGGCCCGGCCCGGTGAATTCACCAGCACAATACTTCTATTACTCCGGGAAGCCAGTTGCAGGAGTTTGTCCGGACGGTTTGGATGACACTTATTTATCATACGCGGCCGGAGAGGCATTTGTTTTCCGGTAAAAAACATTCTCCCAGAAAAAAACTCCAGGTAATTGCCGGGGAAAACGAAGTTTGGAGAGACTTCGCCATAACGTGCCAGCACCCCCGAGAGAAACTCCGGCAGGAGGGCCAGCGGCCCCACCCTCCTGAGTGACTCGACGGCATCCCTGATGCCGGTGAATGGATCCCCCGGCGAACCTCCGCCGGCTTTAGCCGCCCGGCTTTTCTCCCAGCCCTTGATCGCTGGACGGATATCCTTCACCTCCAGTTGGAGCGATTTCCGTCCCCCCCAGTTATTTATTGAGGGCAGAAAAGCCACGTCCACTTCCGACGCCGCCGCGATTTCACCGGCGCAGGAAGCCAGTTGAAAAGCTATGCCGTCCAAAAGCGTTCCGTTTTCCTTCAGTATAAGTTTAAGATGCTTCCTATTTTTGCCTATCTCCCGGTAGGAAACAAGGCTAACCTCACGGCTGGCCAGCACCGGACCGGGATTGCAGTGCCCGAAGGGGGCCAGCTTTTGAATTTCCTCAACCAGATCGTCATTGATATCTCTAAAAGAAATGGTGGCGTCCAGTTCCATTCCGGGCACGAAAACTTCATCATCGACATCCCGGGCATAATCGTTCAGGGCTGTACGAAAGAGGTCGATTTTGTCACGGGAAACGGAAAACCCGGCGGCCTGGGCATGGCCTCCATACCTGATGAGCAGCCCCGAGCAGTGTGAAAGGGCGTTGTAAAGGTGAAAACCTGGTATGCTCCTGCCGGACCCCTTTCCCTGATCACCCTCCAGGGCAATCATCAGAACGGGCTTGTAGTACTTTTCCACCAACCTGGAGGCCACAATACCTACAACCCCCTGATGCCAGCCCGGTGAGGCCAGAACTATTACCCGCCCTTCAGACAGAGACGGGTCGGCATCCAGCATACCCATGGCCTCGGCCATGACATTGCTCTCAATCCTCTGCCTGTCCTGGTTCCCCCTGTTGAGAGAGACGGCCAGTTCTGCGGCCGTGACAGGGTCATCGGTAAGAAACAGTTCAACGGCCTGGCCGGCGTCACCAACCCTCCCGGCGGCGTTCAGCCTGGGTGCCAGGGCAAACCCAACCTCCCTTGTACTCAAGGCGTCAGCCCTGATTCCGGACACCTCCATCAGTGCCCTTATGCCGGGGCTGACGGTGCCCGCAAGGGCTGGTAGCCCGCACTTTACGATAATCCGGTTTTCACCGGTAAGGGGCACTATGTCCGCCACCGTTCCCAGGCAGGCCAGATCCAGGTAACCGGCCCATTCGCCGGATTCACTGCCGCAGCGCAAAAGCAATGCCTGGGCAAGCTTTAATGCCACGCCCACCCCGGCCAGTTCCTTGAACTGATATTGGCAGTCGGCCCTCTTAGGATTTACCACTGCCACCGCCCGGGGTATCTCACCGGGAGGTTCATGGTGGTCCGTTATAACAATATCCGGTCCTTTTTCGGACCTGTTCAGGTCAACTTCCTCAAGGGCGCTTATGCCGCAGTCCACGGTGACAACCAGCCCGTAGCCGTTTTGCCCGGCCCTGCGAAGCGCTTCCAGGTGCAGCCCGTAGCCTTCCTCCATGCGGTGGGGCACAAAGTAATCCACATGCCCCCCAAGACTTTTAAACAGCTTTACCAAAAGAGCCGTGGCGGTAATCCCGTCGGCATCATAATCTCCATATACCATTATTTTTTCGCCTCGTTTCAGGGCGAAACGTATCCTGCCGACGGCTTCAGCCATGTCCGCCATAGCAAAAGGGTCATACATCTCCTCCAGGCCGCCCTCCAGAAACAGCCTGGCCTCTTCCACAGTGGCTATCCCCCTGTTGGCAAGAAGCCTGGCCAATACGGGAGACACCCCGAGATCATGCTGAAAAATGTATTCCAGAACAGGGTCGGCCTGACGAACACGCCATATCTTGTGTTTCCTCATTTTTCCCCCGGTACATAAATTACGTTATTCAAGATTATATACCTTGGCCCGTTAACCTGTAAACCGGACACATATACTGTATTTGCCGTGCCAATAAAGGATTGCACGTTAAGGTGAAGAATATAGAATTAGCATTTCGGGAAATGGGCTGGTAATGTGACCTTTAAAAGAATCTCAACGGGGCGGTCCGGTGAGGAAACTGCCGTACAGTACATTAAAAAAAAAGGTATGCGGGTGCTGGAGAGGAACTTCCGGTGCAGGCTGGGGGAGCTTGATATAATTGCCCGGGACTGCCACTGCCTTGTTTTTGTAGAAGTGAGGACAGTAACCGGCACCGCTTTCGGAACTCCCCAGGAAAGCGTGGGGTGGAAAAAGATACAGAAACTGAGGCTGCTGGCGCAATACTACACAAAACTCCGCAACCTGGGGGACGTACCCTTAAGATTCGACGTGGTGGCCGTCACCAGGGAGCCGGGGGGAAGAGTGACAAAGGTGGAACACATCGTCAACGCATTTTAAAAGTATAGATAAATTCACCTCGCATTATCATGGCCGTATAAAAATATCAAAAAATTTATAAAGGCTGTAAATACCAGTGCTCACCAGGCTGGCAACCCCCAGTATAAGAGCGATGGCCGTTCTCAGTACCCATTTGTTCTGGTCATCCTGCTTTTTGTCCACCCTCGCCAACAAATGATCCCATCTTTCGTTCACATTGATGTATTCCCTGTGCCTTTCGTTGCTCAGGAGGTAAATCTTATGCATGGCCTCCCGTATATGGGCGGATACCCTGTTCTCATTCTGACGCAGCTCGTCTTTAATCTCCTTCAACTGTAATTCAAGGTTGTCAAAATATTTTTGCTGCCAGTCCACAAAGCCCGCCGCCCTTTCATGCCCCGCATGTTCAATGCCGGGATTATTATTTTTAAGGCCGGTATTTGACATAATATCACCCTGATATTAATTTTTGTTACAATGTATTCCAGCGCCTCCCCGATAGTGATTTAGCCACTCCACTGTTTAATATTGAAAAAACACTGTTAAATCTTAAAAATTTCTTAAAACTAAAATAATGGCAGGAAAATATTTAGCGACAAGGAATTATTTATAACGACAAAATACTCCATAACCAGGGGTGATTTTATTTGAGTCTGGATGAAATCGGCCAACTGACCACCGCATTTAAACAGATGCAGGGCAATTTGCGCCAACTCATAGGAGAGCTGGCTGAAAAATCCGGCGAGGCCTCCGATATGGCCAACCAGCTTTCATCAATCACGGAGCAGATATCCCAGGGGGCCACGGCCAACGCCAGCGCGGCTGTTCAGATTTCATCCAGCATGGACGAAGTGGCAGACCGCGTTCAGTCAGTCAGGATGACTGCCAGCCGGGCAGCAGAACTTGCATCGTCGGGAAATAAGAGCATGGACATGGTGATCAACCAGATACAGGCGATAAATGACGCAACCCAACAGGCTGTTCAAAGGGTTAACCACTTTGCCGAGATATCCGAACAAATAAATAAAATACTTAACCTTATCACAGGGATTGCCGAGCAGACCAACCTCCTGGCCTTAAACGCCGCCATAGAGGCGGCCAGGGCAGGTGAACAGGGGCGGGGTTTCGCAGTGGTTGCCGAAGAAGTGCGCCGGCTGGCAGAGCAATCGGCCTCATCAACCAAGGAAATAGGTACTCTGGTAAGTACCATAAGGGAAAATATAGGGAATATCGTAAAAATTATGCAGAGTTCGGCCTACGAGGCCGCCCAGGGACTGAACGTCACAAAACAGGCGGCGTCCGCGTTTCGGGAGATACTGAGCAGCGTCGAAGAGGTGGATGTTCAGGTCAGCGACGTTGCCACCTCCACCATCCAGGTGTCTGAAGCAGTTCAGAACATAGCCGCTTCCACTGAAGAACAGAGCGCAACCCTGCAGGAGACCGCCAGCAGCGTGGCAAGTCTTTCCGCCATGGCCAAAAAGCTGGAAGAGATGGCCGGACGCTTTAAACTATAAGGTTGTTGTAGAGGAGTGTTGGTATGAGCGCTTTATCAGGTATGAGCATTCGGTGGAAGTTGCTGATACCGGTAATACTAATTTCCGTTATTACTGTTTTTGAGATTTATCTGGTGGTAAATATGAACCGCCTTCAGCAGGAGGACACGGTAAGCGTGAATGTTGCAGGGCGGCAGCGCATGCTGAGCCAGAAGATGACAAAAGAAACCCTTAATTATATGGCAACCAAGGACCAATCTTACGCCAAGGCCCAGGCCGACACCATAGCCGCCTTCGAGAAGTCCCTGGAGGCGCTGCTTCAGGGTGGGCAGCTGGATATAAGCGGACGGACGGTGAATGTCAAGCCCACGGACAACGAACAGGTGCTGGCCGCCCTCAATGATGCCCGGCAGTACTGGCAAAAGGTAAAGCCAGAATATTTGTCGGCTGTTCAGCACCTGGCCGATTCGCACAAGCTGGAGGTTTCCGATCTGAACAACAGCTCCATGGAACTGCTGAAGCGTTTTGACGCCATTACCGGTATGTACGAGACTGCCAGCGCAGCCACAGTAAAACGGAACATGACATTGATATACACCGGGCTGGTAATTTACCTTCTGGCCGCGCTTGGGGCATGGTTTTACGTCCAGCGAACCTTCATCCGGCCAGTACTGGCGCTTCGAGACGCCGCCCGGAGGATTGCCACAGGAGACCTTTCAGAGAATTAAAAACGGCAAAAAACAGATAACACGGCCATTGATCTTTTAATCAATGGCTTTTAATATTTTCGTGAAGGGAGAGTGGTAAGATTTGTCCGTGGTTCAAACACCTGATTTTGAGCAGTTATTTAAAGAAAACCAGGCGAAGATATACAGGCTGGCCCTGGGACTTACAGTATCCTTTATGGTGACAGCTTACATTATTTCCTCATGAAGTGAGGAATTTCAAAGGGCACTTCCATCACCATCTCAACAAAGCCCATGTATTCTCCGTCCTTATACCACGGAGACTGGTATACCAGCTTTTTGACCCCGTTTTTTTCAATTGTGTAACAGTTCATAGTCCTGGATTCAAGCATGGCTGCCAGCTTTTTCCGGGCCCCCTCGGGATGGCAGTCCAGTACGTTTTTGCCGGTAAGATCCCTGCCCCCGGCTTTTTCAAACATCCTACAAGCCCTGTCATTCATTTCCAGAATGATTCCATCGGCGTCACAGACGGTTATGGCGCCCGGAAATTCTTTAATCCAATCTCCTGGATTCATTAAGCATAACCTCCCACCGGTTGACTGACTGGTTGTTAACCAGCCGCAGAAAACTAAAATAATTATACTTCCCTACGGACAAGCCCCGCAACGTCAAATCTTTATCCGTCTCCCCGCCCGGTGAAGAAATAAATGGGAACCCTTATAATACCAGGTTCCCACCTGTGCGGATTCGCCGGAAATGACTTACTGTTTACATTATTTTTTTCTTTCCGGCGAAGGTATTCACATAAAACCGGAGAATAGCAGTGAAAGTGTGGATGAAAAATGAGGGGGAGAGAAAATGCCGGTCAGAGAAGTACTTTTACTGGGCAATCCAAGGCTTTACGAGGTTTCCGTCGAGACATTGATAAACCGGTTGTGATGGTAAACCCGGTTATTACCGAAAAGAGTGTGGAAATATCCGCAAGATAGCATAATTTCCTATATCTTGTTAAGCCCCGGGCGGGTTTCCCGGGGCTTTAGCGCGCCACTTCCATTTGACCCGGATTATTTTGCGAAAACATGCCTGCCAATCTTCATGGTGACCGGCCTCTGCCAGACCCATTTACTGCTGGCGGTAGCCGGGTTCCAGTAGTACAGGGCCCCGCCCGTCGGGTCCCAGCCGTCCATGGCCATATCAGCGGCCCTCAGTGACTCTGTGGAAACCGGCCGCGTGTACTGGCCGTTCGCAACCGCCTCAAATGCGTATGGCTGGTAGACAACACCCCTGACATCCCCGGGGAAATCCCCGCTTCTGGTGCGGTTCAATATTACCGCCCCCACAGCAACCTTCCCCTCCAGGGTTTCACCTCCTGCCTCCCCCTCGATAACCCTGGCCATTAAATAACGGTCATTTCTGTTTATCCGTCCACGGGACACCACGTCACTACCGGACCGGTACCCTCCGTGGGTCTCACGCTCAACAGAAGAAGTCTGGCTATTTACTGAGCCCTCCCCGCCTTCCTCTGGTATGGGCCCGGTCTGAGCAGGCAAAGCCGCCAAAGCCGCTGCAAGAACAAAAACAAGCATACTCTTTTTGGCCTTCAGAGTGATGCTGCCGTCTAATCTTTTTCCACAACACTTATCCCTCTTTATTATACTCCTGATACGACCTGAGAGATCTAAAACCGATTTTTTCAACCTGACAGCAACATTCGCAAAATAAAAAGCCATAGCATTCAACTCCTTTCGTTGACCACCGTGGCCTTTTGCATTATACAAGAAAAAATAATATATTTCAAAGGTAAATAGTGGTTATCCCTTTTATCATCGATCTTTTGTTAAGAATTATTTGCTTTGCTAATATTTGGCATTATTAGAATTACTTTGCACCAATAGCAATTTTAAAAACCGTAAAGATGAGACCAAAATGTAACATGGCCGTGAATATTTCGTAACATCCGGGTTGTATGCTAAAGAAAAGAAATCATAAAAGGGGGATAAAAAATGATGTACGGATACGGCTTCGGCTTGTGGAGTCTGGTAATGATGCTGATTCCCATGGCAGTCCTGGGTCTCGTAATATACTGGGCCGTCTATTCGGGAGTGAAAAATGCAATGAAAAACAAAACTCCGGGCGAATAGCCGGTTAAAACCGTCAAAAAAAAATTTGGTTTTAAAGCCCTGTCTTTTGGCAGGGCTCTATTATTTCCAATGCAAAATAAATTACTGTTTTATTATTCCTTGGAGGTATTTTTTGTCATCTGTAGAGGGTATACTGGCGGCCACCGAACAACTGGACCCCGCCGCCTGCGGGCGGTACGCCTTTATAGGCGAGCTTTCCCTCAACGGAGGCGTGCGGGGGGTGGCCGGAGTGCTGCCCAATGTAATGGCCTCC
>JBMOPB010000013.1:0-85298 GCA_049325055.1 Bacillota bacterium | reverse complement strand
TCGAGGCCGTTCAACTCCTGCAGAACGCCTGTTATCCAGTCCTCCCTGTCCCGCCGGTCCCGGTGAGAGGCCATTATCCCGTCGGTAAGCATTACGACAACGTCCCCCGAAGCCAGTTTCTTTTCTGTAATACTGATATCAATGTCACTTAAAATACCCACAGGGAGGGAACTGGCCCGAATTGACCTCAACCTTCCCCCCCGAATAAGGTAGGTGGGCGGGGATGCGATTTTTATAAACTCCGCCTGCCCGCTGTACAGGTTTATAATAACCATGTCCACCGTTGCAAAGGATTCTTCGGGCCTTTTCAGCGCCTGAACAGAATTGACGGACTTGATGACAGTCTCGACATCCAGCCCCGCTTCCAGCATTCTCCTTATAAGGGACACCGCCGTGGCGCTCTCCCTGGCCGCCTCCTCTCCCACCCCCATTCCATCACTCAAAACGGCGGCGAATTTACCACCTTTGAGCTGCATAAAATCAAATACATCGCCTGAAACCGGGTTGCCATCCTTTCCCGCCAGGGCTGATCCCACCTCAACCCTGTAGTGGGTTCCCTGGTACAGGCGAAACCTGCACAGCGAGTCCGCGGGCTGGCCCTCACAGGTACACCCGGTGGCCGAAAAGTGCTGTTCCATAAGCTCTGATATTACCGGGGCAACCCTGTACCGGCAATCAAGGTCACCCCTGCACGACTTCATGGTTGCCGAGATTTCGGCCTTTCCCCCCGTGTCCGAAATAATTATCTCTTTTACCGGGAGCCCCAGCTGTCTCAGCCTGTGTTTAAGGGCAGAATCTGCCCGCCCTCCGTCTTTAAGGCTGAAATGGAATTCCCCGGCTATTTTTTCTATCACATCGGCCATTCCTCTAAGCTGTTCACCGACCAGGGCCTTACCGGCAAAAAATTTCTTTCTCCAGTACCTGTCCACTTTAAAGGCTTCATAAAGACAGGTGGCCGTTACGGTCAGCTCCCTGGGCCTTGCGCAGCGCAGCTTTAACTCCTCGGGAATGTCGGTGACCTTCACCCTTCCGTATACTTCGGTGAGTGCAAACATATCCAGCATGTGCTGGAAAGTACGGTAGTATTCTTTTTCCCAGCAAACGCGAAACATACTGCAGTCGTCACAGACCTTTCTTCCTATTTCTGCCATCAGCATCTTTATACCCTGTTCATTTTCCTTTTTCTCGGATAAAGATGAGGTCTCGCCGAAAACCACGGAAATCTCCCTGAAAATCGCAGAGAAATCCTTAAGTTTTTCCCGGAAGGAGCTTCTTATTTCCTCACCTGCGCCTTCAGGCTTTGCGGCCGCCTGCTCCTGTACCACGGCGCTGGCAATGCCCTTCACCAGATATTGGGGGATCAACAAAAACAAAAGGCAGGCAAGGCATGTTTCCGCGATTACCGATTCCATGCTCTCAAAGTTGTTAAAAAACACCGACATTATTATATTTGAGGCTAAAAAGGACAGGGACACACCCATTTTACCCAGTACCGATCCCAGTCCTGCCAGCACTCCGGAAAAGGAATATGCTCCCACCAGGTAGGGAGTTATGGTGTATGACAGGCCGGGGATCACCCCCACCACCGCGCCGGCGGCGGCGCCAAGGCCCGCTCCTCCGGCCAGTGCGGCCAGCAGGATTATTGTCCTGCTTAAAAATCCCTTTGCCGAAACATACCATACATGCAGGTCCCCGGTCCCTGCTATCACCCCCGCCGTCAGCCCCAGAAGGCAGACCGCCTCTTCAGTGCTGAGACTCTTTAACCCGCTTATTTTACCGGCCGAAGAAAAAGCTACTATGCACACAGAAGCCAGGACAGCCGCAAAAACTCCCTCAAAAAGAATGCTTATATAGTCGTAGGGTGTGGATCCTGTAAAGGCTGAAAAAGCGGATTTTACGCATACAGTAATCCCGAATACCAGCATGGGCATAACCGGCCAGCCTCCTGAATACCTGGGCGGCACCGCCTGGACCAATAAAAAAGAAAGAATGGACAGAACAACATATGACCCCAAACGGTACCCGTCGGCAACAGTTGCCACCCCCCCGCACAACAACCCTATTATCAGAACCCCCCGCCGGCCGAAGGTTACGGCGGTGGCCGCCGCAAATGCCGCAGCAAAGGGAATCAGTTCCCCCAGGAGGACAGCTCTCCCCGTAAAAAAAGCCGCGGTTCCGGCCAACAGCGCCCCGGGGCTGAACATGCCCGCAATGGCCTGCTGAAATCCCCGGGCTGCAAATCCACCATTTTTCCCCGGCGGCCGATGCCCGTACAAGGGGCTGTCAACATCTCTCTTGTAAGTATACACTTCGGTCTTATCAGGCAAAAAAAACTCACCCCTGTCCAAATCACTGTAAAGACCATTATAGTACAGCGGGCGAGTAATATGTGTCATTTTTGGTTTATATTACCATTTTTTATTTCGACAGTTTTGATCCTTCAATGGCCAGACCATACATAAGGTCGGCCTCCGAAACCCTGATCTCTTTTAACTCCAGGTACTCGACAATCAACAGCAGTATACGCACTCCCGACACTATAATATCGGCCCTGGCCGGTTGAAGTCCCGGGATTCTCTTCCTGCCCTCCGGCCCGGCCTTTACCAGCATGTCCAGCAGGCGGAATATTCCGGCCCGGGTAAGGGTATACCCGTGCACAAGTGCCCTGTCATATACCTTTAACCCCAGTTCAATGGCGGCCAGTGTAGTGACCGTGCCTCCCACTCCTATCAAATGCCCCGGCCTGTCTCTCTTTACTTCGTCCAGGGCTGCCTTCATTATGTCCAGGATCACCCTATCCCCATGTCCGCCCTCGGTCATCCTGACCGCCCCGGCATTAACGCTTCTGCATGAGATCACTCCACCGCTTTTCCATGTAAACTCCGTACTGCCCCCGCCTATATCAACTATAACGGTGGACGGCAGATCTCCCCCAAACTCGGCCGTAACCCCCAGATAACTCATATAGGCCTCCTCAGGCCCATAAAGAACCCTTATCCTTATTCCGGTTTCCCGCAAGACTTCCTCAACAAACCTGTCCCTGTTGGCAGCATCCCTGACGGCGCTGGTGGCAGCCGCCACAATAACTGATGCGGACATATAAAGGCCCTTTTCCTTCATCTCCGCAATGGCGCCCACAGTTCTTGAGACAGGCCCGGGCAGAAGAACCCCGTTTTCAATGCCTTCACCAAGCCGGGTTGTTTTCAGGCAGGTATAAACGGGATCAACCTTTCCGGAACCGGACACATCGGCCACAAGAAGCCTGGTGGAGTTTGTGCCTATGTCAATAACAGCAACACGGGTCAATATATACCACCTTCCTATGCAGGGGTTAGGGATTCTTTCCCAATCCCACTACATTCTTGTCTCCCGGTTAAAAAAAAGCACTCCTTAAGGGAATGCTTTTTTTAATTATGAAGTTATTGTGCCCGAAATAATAATCAATCGGGCCTGCTTCGTCCCGGGCCGCCGCGCCCCCCCCTCTTTGCATCGGTGCTGCGGCGAAGGCTCTGAAGGCGCTCCTCGCTCTCCTTCATAAAGCGGGCCAGCCTGTCTTCAAAAGAACCCTGGGGTTTTTTTCTGGGAGGACTCTTATGGAACTCCTTAGCCGGTTTTGCCTGCTTGATGGAGAGTCCAATCTTACCTTTTGAATCCACCGAGATGACCTTTACGGAAACCCTGTCGTTCGGCTTCAGGAAATCATTAATATCTCTGACGTATTCCTCTGCGATTTCAGAAATGTGCACAAGTCCGGTTTCCCCTCCGGGAAGCTGTACAAAAGCCCCGAAGTTGGTAATTCCCGATACCACACCCTCCAGCACGCTGCCTACTTCCACCGGCATAACTGAATTTTTATCCTCCCTTATTTTTAAAAGAAAGCCATTATTTTAATTATATTCAGGGAGTGTCAAAAGTGTCAAGGTAACTTTTATAGCCCTGCATCTGAACATTAACTTTAAGAAAATTAATTGTTTGTTCCTCCGGGTCTGGTCACGGGAATTATTTTTGTTTCCCCCGGTTTGACAAGTCCCAGCTTTTCCCTGGCCACCTGTTCTATGTACGAATCAGACTGGGCTTGCTTCAATTGCCTTCTTAAATCTTCATTTTTTACCTTTAACTCTTCCACTTGCCTTTCTATTTCCTTAATATCATTCTGCAGGGCATATAACCGGTGAAAGTGCAGAAAAAAGGAAATTAACAGGTAAAACAGGAGAAATATAGCGATAATTGCCGGCAACTTTTTCCCCGGCCTGAATACCCGGCGCTTCTTTTGAATTGTTTTTTCCCCTTCGTAGCCGGGGAAGTAGCTTACCCTGGGAGAAACGCCCATCAGATATTCTCCTCGTCTTCACCAGATCCGTATATGCCCAGGCTTCCGCCGGGTATAACAATTACAACCTCGTAACCCTTGCTCCTGGCCCTGTTAAACAGAGTGGCCACAGTACTGGCGCTTAGGCCCAGGCGCTTTGCAACCTGGTCGTTGGCCATTCCCGTTTCCTTTAGAACAACAACCTGCCGCTCCCGGAAACTAAGTTTTTCAACTCCCCGTATCTCAATATTCAAAAACATCACCCCGGGGACAAACGTTACCTTTACCCGCAAGCCGGCCGCTGCATCCACAAATAGACTACAGTTTTAGTACAACTTTTCTACGTATTGATAATTTTTCCTGCCGGCGCTTAAATATTTTTTAACAAAAAAACAAAAACCCCCTGAGGGAGGTTCCAGATTTTTGTTCACTCAAGAATGCCCAGTTCCTTCATTTTGGCATAAAGGGTGCTCCTGTTCATCTTCAGGGACAGGGCCACCGCCGACCTGTTCCAGTTGTTTTCCTCCAGGGCCCTTAATATTACCTCCCTTTCCACCTCGGCTACAATCTCTTTGAGTGATCCTCCCGGAATCTCATCCAGCCATACTGCCCGGCGATTTTTTTTCTTAAGGTTTACCGGCAGATCGTCCATTGTCAATACAGGGCCGTTTGACATTAATACTGCCCTTTCACATATATTCTTAAGCTCCCTTATATTTCCAGGCCAGTCGTAACTTTTTAAAAGGGCCATAGCCTCGCCGGAAAAACCGGTGATTGCCTTTTTATACTCCCTGTTGCAGTATTTTATAATATGACTTATCAGGTCCGGCAAGTCAGCCTTTCTATCCCGTAAAGGAGGAAGAACTATCTCCACCACATTAAGCCTGTAAAAAAGGTCTTCCCTGAAAGCACCCTCTTCTATACATTTTTCCAGGTCCTTATTGGTGGCGGAAATAATACGGACATCAACCCTGATTGTCTCTGTCCCCCCCACCCTCTCAAACTCTTTTTCCTGAAGCACCCTTAAAAGTTTTGCCTGGGTATTGAGAGACATCTCCCCTACTTCATCCAGGAAAAGAGTTCCCTTATGGGCCAGTTCGAATTTCCCGGGCTTGTTGGTGACAGCCCCGGTGAATGCCCCCTTTTCATAGCCAAAAAGCTCGCTTTCCAGCAGATTTTCCGGTATTGACGCACAGTTGATTTTTATAAAGGGCCTGTCGCTCCTGACACTGTTTTTGTGAATGGCCCTTGCCACCAGCTCTTTACCGGTCCCGCTCTCCCCGCTTATTAACACCGTGGCGCTGGAGTTGGCCACACGCCCTATGGTTTTGTAGACATTCTGCATCGCCCCGGAAAGGCCAATCATAGTGTAGGAATCAACATCTTCCCCTTCCCCCCGGTGACTGTCGGACCTGTCCATCAGCTCTTTTATTTCAACAGCCCTGTCCACGGTTTCCAGTATCTCATTCACCTTAAGCGGCTTCATCAGATAGTCGAAGGCCCCCAGTTTCATGGCCTTGATGGTGGTATCCGTCGATCCGTACGCCGTGATTAGTATAATGGGTACGGTTTCGCCCCTTTCCCTTACTATTTCCAGCACCTTGATGCCGTCCATTTCAGGCATTTTTATGTCTAAAAAAACCGCACTGGGATTCAGGGACTCTATTTTATCCAGCCCCTCCTTCCCCCCGGAAGCGCACTCCACCATATATCCGCTATCCTCCAAAATGTCCCGAAGGGCCTCCTGCACACCGGCCTCATCATCTATCACCAAAACAAGTCTTGACAAATCTATACATCCTCCCTGGTCCTAAGGTAAAAGGAAAATTTTGTCCCCCTGCCGACCTCACTCTGCACCTCTATATGACCCCCGTGAACCTTAATAATCTCGTGAACTATGGCCAGGCCCAGCCCTGTTCCCTTGGGGCGGGTGGAAAAGAAAGGGTCAAAGAGGTGCACCAGGTTCTCCTGGGGAATTCCGCAACCGTTGTCGCTGAAGGAAACCTCCACTGCGTCTTTTTCCGAAACGAAGTCAGTGTTTATTGTTACGGTACCTTCCTCGGGCAGCGCCTGGAGGGCGTTAAACATAATATTTACAATCACCCTCTCTATTTGCTCGTTGTCTATCCAGACCCTGGGCAGGCCGGGCTTCAGGTTCTTTATGAGGTTGTACCTGCCCTGATGAAGATCGTTGAAAAAAGCCATTACGTTTTCTATTAAAACGTTTATATCACTAAAGCCGAATTTGGCCTCGGCGGGCTTGGTAAAGTACAATAACTGGTCAACTATCGAGTCAAGGCGCGCCACTTCCCGGTACATGGTGGCCAGCGCCCTGGGGTTGGGCTTATTCTGGTTTTGCCAGTGCTGAATATAACAGCTTATGGATGTAAGAGGGTTCCTGATTTCGTGGGCCACACCGGCCACCAGCTTGCCCAGTGAGGCCAGCCGCTCCTGGCGGTGAACCCTTTCCTCCAGCCTTTTTCTTTCGGTTATATCCCGGCAGGTGAGTACCGCCCCGATGATGCTCCCATTACAGTCAGCCAGGGTGGAAGTGCTTACCAGAAAGTGGTGGGTGTTGTGATTTCCGTTTACCCAGTTTACCTCCAGGTCTTTATAATGCCTTTTTTCAGACAGTGTTTCTTCGATCAGGCCAATAAAGGGCGAACCCTTGGGGAGCATTTCATCATAATGGACATTGATGGCCTTTTCATGGATTCCAAACATTTGTCCGGCCATATAATTGGCGATAACCACAACCCCGCCGTTATTCACCACTATTATGGCGTCGTCTATGGAAGCCAGCATTGTTTCATTATATAGGTTGAGTTCGGAAATCCTGCGAGCCAGCCCGTTTATAGCCTTCACTATCCCGCCCAGCTCGCCGGGAGCGGACGGCAAGAGGTTGTTCAGGTTCACTTCCAGCTTTTCCACCCCGGACTTTATATTTTGAACCTGAGCCACAAACTGCCTGAAAAGTATCATGGCCCCCCCTATGCCGGTGAATAGGACGAATCCAATCATAACATAAACAACGGTTTCAATCTCTTTTCTTTTTCCGTAATAACCCGCCTCGGCAAGATATTCTGCGGAACGTATAACCCCCTTCAACTGGCCGTCACGGATAAAGGGGCGATACACCTCAACGATACCGCCCTCTTCGGGACCCAGGTTCTGAACCACAGATTTCCTTGAGCTGATAACCTCTTCAAAAACCTTTTTCCTCCTCAGGGAGAAATTCTCGTCAAAACGGAGGGTGCCGTCAAAGAAAACGTCAAGATCATAACAGTAAATCCCCAGGTGGATTTCCGGGTGCTCTTTCCTTATTGAATCAATCTTTGCGTTAAACATTTGGCCCAGGGCCTGTATTTTTTCGGACCTGCTTTCATTGGCGCCACCGCGGGCCTCTAAATATCTCTCCAGGTTTCCTGTGATGCTCTGATCAAAAAGAAAGGCGGCCTGCTCAAGTTTGGCCTTCTGACTTTCAAGGAGCGACAGCTCACTGTTTTTTATTATGTGCAGCAGGTAGGCAGATAAAAGAGCGGATATTGACAAAAGCATCAATATAAGAATTAAAATCCTGTTACCAAAACTGATATTCTTAAAGAATGCAATTATCATAAACAGCCCCTTGCTCATGATGTATTATATATATTCTATAACCCAAGCTCATAGCCGTAAAGTTAAACAATATGGCACAAAACTGATACATGTGTGATATTGCACTATTTCAACCAAAAAATTACCATGCTGCATGCAGTCCATAATTTGTCACAGCTCTTGTCATAAAACTGGCCTATACAACATTAAGGCGCAGTACTTCTTTCCTTGTATGGTATATAAAATCTGCCAGTATGCGGGCATAGTTAACCACCGTCATCTCGGAATCATCATTTTCCAGCGGAAACAACAATTTTAATCTGTATTTTCCGGTGGCCTCCACCTTTTCGTTTTCCCGCTCGATTTTAATTCCCACCTGCCTCTCCAGGTCTTCCACCCTTTTCAGCAATGGCATAAAAACACTGTTTTTATTGCCATCCATGACCATCTCCATCACCAGCATGTCCATACCTCTGTAGCGGCCCTTTCTGGGGCTGGTTCTCCCTACCCTGTAATATATGGTTTTGTCATTGAATACCGTTATACACCTGGAAGACTCCTTGAGGCCCAGTGATATTCCGTTTATGCTTATCCCTTTTCCTTCAAGAAGCTTTTTGGCCTCGGCAAAAATTTCGGAAATAAAGCTTCCAAGATCGATTTTTTTCTTTTTCTCTTTTTTATTTATGTGAATAATACCTGTATTTTTCCTGAGCCATTTTTCGAATGAATCCAGGGCATTTTTATTGTCAACATCCTGATCCTGCTGTAAATACCTTGATTTATAATGCTCAAACACGCTTAGAAAATCATTCCCAATCAATAGTAACATCCCCTTGTGAAACAGGTTTCAGTGGCGGCGAAGCGCTCCTTCACCATATCGCCACAAGAGTGGAAAAAATCAGTTTCTGCTGATTCCACCTTACTTTAAAGCCGACACCACAATAAGTCCAACAATAACCAGCAGCCCCGTCATGGCGGCATACCGGCCTTTCACAGCAATGCCCTTTTTATTCATCATCCCGGCCCTTGCCATTTCGGCCCTGAAAAAGGGCTCTTCCAGGTTTCGCTCCATCCAGGCGTGAAATTTGACCGCAGCATTTTTCATTTATAACACCCCTTTTAAAATCCCGGCAAACACCGGCCTGCACTTTTTATCCAGCAGTCACCACCCTTTTCTCTTTTGAACAGCAAATGACATCGTCAGTATCATAACAACATCCAAAAAATGAGTTAGTTCATTATGGTTCCAACATTGTGCAATTTCAGTGCCAATGCAAAAGTTTTATACGGTGCAATTACACCGGCGCATTGAGGATGTAACCCGGTCATTCTGGCCGTATTCTAACGGCTGGGGTGTCCGCTTTTTATACAGCCATATCATCTTGACGGCGAAACCCTTGCTGTTAGCCGCCTCAGCTACAGCTTTTTAAATGATTTAATTTTCTGACTGTTGTCATTTTATACAGTCCGCCTGGTAAACTATACTTCTTTATTTAAAAAAGGGGCTGCCGCCCCTTCGGACGGTATCACGTCCTCAACCCCGCACTGAAGCAAGGGGGCGCGCCCCCTTGAAACCCCGTGTATAGGAAATTATTCACAGAATTCCTTTGGAGCATAATTTCCTATATCTCAAAAGATTGCCCGGCTTGTTTTATATATCGCAAGCCGGGCAACTACTGTGTTGGCACTTATTTAAAATACTCTCCTATAACCATGAATACATCCAGTGTTCTAACCATTCCCACAAGTTTTCCCTTCTTCATAACAGGTATCGAGTTGATCCGGTGCTTTAACAGCGCCATGGCCACATCGCTTACTTTATCGCCGGCATCCACCGTGGCCAGGGTGAGGGGGCGCATGACATCCCTAACCCTGAGCTTTGACTGCGACCTGAGGCGGTTGACATAGTACCAGCCCCAGGATTCGGACTTAAAATCAGGGTCGTTGTCCAAACTCCTCAGGCCCGCCGCCTTCAAAAGGCCCCTCAGGCTCAGTACACCCACCAGTTCCCCGCCTTTTCCCAGCACTATAACGCTCCGATGACCGTACCAGGCACCTCCGTCCCTGTGAAAAGAATTGCGCAGCACCCTGATGGCTTCATACAGTGTGGCATCCTCGGAAACAGTGTTGTAGTCGCTCACCGGCACCATTATATCCACAGCTTTTTTAGAACCACCCACAAACCTCAACCCCTTCGGTCATTCCAAATATTCCCCCGCTGCCCAGAACAGGTCGATGGTACGTACAACCCCCACCAGTTCCGTCCCGGAAATAACAGGCAGAGAGTTGACATTACCCTCCACCATCGTCACCATTGCCTCAAAAATATCACTGTCGGCCTGCACCGTAATCAGCTTAAGGGGGCGCATTATGTCTCTTGCCCGTATGTCCTGGCTTTCATGAAACCTGGGCATAAAAAACAGCCCCACCGGGTCTCCGGTCAAAATATGGTCCAACACAGCCTGTATTTTAAACGCCTTTAAAAAACCTCTGAGCGTAAGTATTCCTACCAGTTTCTCCTTTTCATCAACCACAAGCACCGACTGAAAACCATACCAGGTGCCGTCTTTTTGATGAAAGAAGTCGCGCATTACCCTGACAGCCCCGGCAACCGGGGTGTTCTCACAAATAACCGGATATTCACTGATGGGAACCATTATATCCCGGACTTTTCTGTTGGCGTACATTAATACACCTCCATGAATACCCCGCCTGGATTTGACAGCCGTTTATGCTCCCCAGCCAAATCCCATGCATATTATCTTTTCATTTATTTTAACATTTTAAAGAAGGGTGCGTAAGCAACCGAAATTGCTGCGCACCCTTAACCTTTAACGATTATTTCAACTGCCTTAAACCATATTTTATTATATTATTCAGGCTTCAACTAACCGTGCTGAACAGCCTGGTGCTGGCTTTTCTCCGCAGCGGCCTCAAGCTCTCTTTTTCTTTTAAGCATGCTGCCCAGTATTATGATTCCACCCAGGGAAAGAGCCAGGCACATGGTAATAAAACTTATGTTATTCAGAATAGTAATTGTGCTTTTTTCAAGGCTCAACTGGCCCAGCTGGTGCAGGTAAACAGGCATTGCAAACCCCCTGCTCACCGCCACAACCAGCATTATCGTGGACATAACCAGCTTTATCATGTATTCCTTCACATAGGTGGTCCCCACCGCTCCCAACTGCACGCCGATCAAGGATCCGGCCAGTATCAGGAGAACCATCCGGATATCGACAAAACCTCCCATGGCCCAGTTTATCGATCCGGTCAAACCCATGACGAATGCTATTACAAGTTCCGTGGCGCTTGCCATCATGGCCGGAACACCCAGCACATAAATCATTCCCGGAACCCCTATAAACCCGCCCACCGCAATGGTTGCGGCAAGCATCCCGGTGCCCAGGCCCACAGGAACGGTGACCCACAGGGACACTCTCCTGTTGGCCGTCTTAAAGTGTATTACCGGAGGGACCTTAAACCCAAGGATCTTATCGGCCAGCTTTGAGGAGGAATCTTCAGTTTTTCCCCGGACAGACCTTATGGCGTCGGAAAATATATATATCCCCAGCACAGTCAAAATACTCACAAAAGCAAGGCTTACATAGAGATTTGATCCTGCGGCCCCCCACGTGGCAAAGATTATTTTCTGTATCTTAATCCCTATCTGCACCCCCACCGTTGCGGAAAGCGCCATAATCAGCCCCAGCTTTACGTCCACCTGGCCGTATTTATAGCGCTTGTATGCTCCTACCAGGGCCTTTGGAAACTTATGGCACATGTTGCTGGCCACGGCCACGGCCGCCGGTACACCAAGGCTCATCATACCGGGGGTTAGCACAAAGGCCCCTCCGGAACCTATAAACCCGCTGATCAATCCCCCCAGGAATCCCAGTATGAAAAGAAAAAGGAAACTTTTCACATCCAATGTCACAAATTGCTTTACGACATCCTTTTCACTAAGCATCTCACCGGCCGCTTCACTGACGCCGGGGATAGCCATCAGTATTGCCGCTGCCAGAATGGCCGGGCCCCAAATACCTATACGACCCTCTTTTTTGCCGCCCATATCAGTGCCCCCCTTTGCCGACAGGCTTGAAACCTATCGCTTCTATGAAATAGTTGGCAAAAGCTCCATGTACGAATGAGAAAACAAGGGCGGTGATTATAACCGGAATGGCATAAATGCCTCCCCTGGTAAAATAATCAGTAACTGCTTGCTGGTTTAAAAACACCACAAAGTACATGACCAAAGAAATAATACCCCAAAAAACAGCCTTTCCAACATTAGTAGATTGTTTTTTTATATTCATATTGGTTTACCCTCCCTATAAATTATTTCTTTGCGGATTATTCCTAAGAAATGAAATAAATATGTAAATATTAACCTCCCCCCCCCTTTTCGGAAACTAGTTCATTGCACCCGCTTTCACAAATTCTATGTACCTTGGATTTGCAATCAGTATGCCAGTTAATGATGATAAAGAAATCACAATAACACTGCTTTTTTATTTGTAGCATGAAGTTTAATGACTAAATATGAGACAGAAGAGTGTATGCTTTCCGGTCAATCATTAAAGGTCTTTCTCAAAAGCCCTGTTTTAAGGGGCCGGCGAAAACCCCTAACAGCCCGGGTGTATGAATTAACAACATCTGCTTGAATGTGAAAAAGCAAAAAATGCCTTCCCCTGGCATGGAAGGCATTGTGATGTTCCTGCGGGCTTTTTTTCTGTTATACTGATTGATGTTGCCATGACGCATAAAGAAGTCCCAGGGGATAAGAAGCTGGTAATATACTGCAGAAGCGGGCGAAGAAGCGCGGATACGGCCAAATTCCTTTCGGGTAAAGGCTGCAACAACGTCTACAAAAGACCAGAATAAAATAAGGCAGTCATATAGCCTGCCTTAATTACTATCCATATATAACGCTTTTCTACCTTGCACAAATATACTCATTGACATTCTACTCAATAACCGGGCAGGCCATACAGTCCCCCTGCCTCTCTTCGCACGAGGTCAAACAATCCCCGCATAAATAAGCTCCGCAATTTGACTGATACTCGGCATCAATGGGGGAATTGCACATCTGACAGTTCATCTTCAGCCCTCCTTTGATTATACAGATATTCTTAACCAGTCAACATGGAAATATACATTCAAAAAGAAAAAAAGGGGCTGCCGCCCCTTCGGACGGTATCACGTCATCATCCCCGCACTGAAGCAAGGGGGACACCCCCTTGGAACCCCCGTGTACAGGAATTTATCCGCCGAGTCCCTTTCAGCAAAGAAAAAAAGCCGGGGACCCGGCTTTTTTGGATGTTGATTTTTTTAAGTTGAGTTAATAAGTGAAGGTGAAGGCCCCCAGGACAGTTGACACCGGCCTGGACCTGAGAAACTTGTTGGTAACCCAGGATTCCCAGAAATACAGCGCCCCCCCGCTGGGGTCCACGCCTCTTAAGGCGTCTTTGGCCGCCCTTTTGGCCTCCTCGCTGGCAGGCCTGTTTATCCAGCCGTTTAAAACCGGCTCAAACTGGTACCTTCCTGTGGAGTCCACCTGATATACCACCCCGCGTATCGTATCCGGAAACAGGGGGCTTCTAACCCGGTTCAGCACTACGGACCCCACCGCCACTTTTGTTAAGTAGCTCTGGTCATCGGCCTCCGCCGTAATAATCCTGCACAATACATCAAACTCCGAGGCCGATATGCTTTCTGTACTGCCCCCGCGGCTTACCTGTCCTTGGGGCCGTTCCTTCCGGGCCTGATCCGGAACGGGCTTAACCGGCTGTACGACTGTTATCCTGATAACCTGTCCGGGACGTATTACATCGCTTTTTAATCCGTTCTCAATTTTAATGCTTTTATCAGTGGTACCGAAGCGTTTTGCAATAAAAAACAGGGTGTCTCCCGGCTTTACCGTGTAAAATTCCTTTTTCTCACCCGGTAATTTTAAGTTTTGACCGGGGTATATCACATTGCCCTTCAGTCCGTTGGCGTGTTTCAAATCTTTCACCGCAACCCCGTACCAGGATGCAATATCCCAAAGGCTTTCACCCGGAGAGACGGTATGGCTGCCGGCTGCAAGGGCCTGTCCGGCGAACAGGGTCAGAAAAAGGCACAAAACAGGGGCCAGTATCCCGGTTCTGATCCCGGAATATCTTTTTTTCATGTTGTCTTCCCTCCGTAAGGCCTCCGAGGTTAGCTGAAGGGTTCGGGTTGAGGGTACCCTACCGCAATTTAGAGGTGAGAGGTTGGAAGTTGGAGGTTGGAAATTTTTTGGCCTCAGCAAGTCAATCTTTCCATTCTGCTCCCACATCTAACTTCTCACATCTAACTTCTCAATTTCACCTCCTGAGTGTTTGGCGGATTCACCCCGTTGATTGTTTCCCCCGTACCCCGGGCATTTGCCGGGGACTCGGCCTTTGTTTTTAACGGTCCCGCAGGAACCGTTTGAACTATTATACTGGCCTTCCAGCAACGATACCAAGGAGTAATATCTGGTTATGGAAACTTTCTTCAAAACCGTCACACGTTTTTCCGGCGAGATATAAACCTTTTCACCATGCCACCCAAAAATGAAGAAATTTTTGCCTTTAGACGGCCCAGCCAGTTCCCCGCCACTCTGCCCGCTCCGCCCAGGAGCCTGTTTAACAGCCGTGCGGGAAATGCCACAGTGATAAAAACAATTCTAAACGGAAAGGTTACTGCCCTCCAGGCATAATACAGAGTCAGGGCAATGAGTTTAAAAATCCTGCCGGTCATGTAAAGCATCCACCTTACCAGCCGGTAGGAGTAATTTCCCAAAATACGTGCAAATAAAAAAGCCCCCAGGAAAAGACCTATGAATACATAAAGCCTTAACTGTCCGTAATTTGCCTTCAGCAAAATCAAAAAGGCTATGGCCGTAAGTAAAAGCCAGAAGATTATATCTCCTGCGAAGGTTCCGACCTTTTTAAGCCTCAGCGTATCGCTTACAACCCTGTATACCACGTAAAACATCCCTGCCAGCATGCCTAACAGCAGGGTCCACAAAAACACCTCCACCTGATCCAAAAGCGGCAAAAAGGACCACCCCTTATCTTATCAAAAAAAGCGCCGCAGCGCTTATTTCATTATATAAAGCTGAACGTACCGTGCCTACTTCATGATACGGCTCAGGACATTCCTGCTCTTTCCCCTTACCGACTTACCTTCCTTGTATTCCATGGAATTTATGTAACCCTGCACATTAAGGGTCCCTTCCTCCAGGTTCAGTTTTGTTATATGTAAACCTTCTCCCTTTAGAAAAAGAACCCCCATATTGGTATCCAGAATTATTTCCCGCTCATCAAAGCTGCCTACGTGGCTGACACCTTCCAGCTCCAGTTCTTTTCTGTCCACAAGAGTCAGCTTCTGGCTTACCCGCTGTTCCACCGGACCGACCTCCCTTACAACAATTACCCTTATGGATTCCAGTTTATTTATATTCATCCGTTTAACGAATAATGAAAAAAAATGGCTGGAAGCCTTCAATTGCTGACCTTTATTCCGTATTTCAAAGAACGCCGGCTATTTGGGAAAAAGAAAAAAGGGCGCACATAGCGCCCGTGTTGTACGGCCCCGCCGTTACTTCCACAGTTTCCTGACTTCGATATCCTTAAAATAGAATTTGACAATATCCTCAGGCGCTTTTCCTTTTTTGGCCATCAAATGCGCCCCCCACTGGCACATTCCCACTCCGTGGCCAAAGCCCTTTCCGGCCAGCACCAGCTTGCCGCCCTGTACGGTAGCACTGTCCAAAAGCATCGACCTGACCTCCTCGCTGCCCAGGGCCAGTCTTAAAGCCGGCCCTCCCACTTCGGCATTCCCCAGTTTTATCTTTTCCGCCCTTCCTGACGGTCCTTTCTGGGAGATCCCGGCAGCGTTTACAGCGCCAGGATCTTGCCCGGTTATTTGCTTTACCGCCGACCTGACCTTATCCAGGGGAATTTCTCTTTTCCAGCTTTTATTTTCCTCGGTGGTTATGGACAGGCAATTATCTTTCACTCCGGCATTTATATAGGGAGTGGGAGTCTTCGTATAGGCAAGCCCTTCCTTGGCGGAAGCCGAAACACCTCCGTCGCACGCGGAAAACCACCCCTTTATAAAACTGCCGTTATAAAGAACCACCTCTCCCCTGGTCATGTTCACGGCCTTTCGGACATTGTCGTTGATCCGGCTGGGATCATAGGCCTGAAACTCCTCCACGCTGGTGGAAGCGTCGGTCCCACGAATTTTTTTGACACGCCCGGACTCGATGTTCTCCATTGTGAAGGTCCGGGCAATTATGGCCTGAGCGGCCAGGGCGTTAACCGGCCAGGTGGGCTCCATTTCGGCCGCCACAACCCCCGCCAGGTATTCTTCAAGCTTGATATTCTTTTTTTCACCGGTTTTATTGTCATAAAGGCTGATGGTGGGCTCGGACTTGTACTTGTAAAGCCCCGGACTCTTCTGCGGCCCCCTGGCGCATGAAGATATGATCAGAACTGTAGTGAGCATCACAATTGCTGCTATCAGTATTTTCTTATTCAAAATGTTTTACCTCCCCGGCAAAAATTTTTACCGGTGTTATTTTTGCCGGGGAAAATGATATTATGCAGAAATCATAAGATATTCCAGGCGCGGGGCGGCGTGCCCGAACGACGCCATGTCAGGCCCCGCAGGTCACTTAAACAGCATTTGTTTATTACTGTGTCTTGCCTGGCCGGTAACGGAAGTATTCAAAGGGGCCCCTTAAAGGACAGAGACCGCACCACCCATGTCACTGTCCCTGAAATCCACCGCCACCGTTTTTGACACAATTACCAAAAGCAACTGCCCCAGGGGTAATGAGGTAATATAATCCAGTTTTTGGGCCAAGCGCCCGCGCTTTTTCCCTTACCCCCGCCGGGGCACCCGCAGTCTCTATGCTTAAGGCCCCCTGGCCCCGCAGCATGTTCGCAGCTTTACCGGACCAGGGCCTTTACCCTGTCCGGCCTCCATGAACGCCGGTCCGGAAACGGTAAGGGGACTTTTTAATAAATCACCCCCTTGCCGGCTATTGTAATACCTCTTACCGGGGTTTACCTCCGGAGGCTCTCTAAATAAAACTTCAGAATCACTGAATATGATATAACAGTCACAGGGCAAAAACACCTCACTCACCCCTTGTGGTTTTTAATGTTAATGTTACCACATAATGGCAAATGCTGTTTTTGCCCCTCTGCTGCAATTAAGCTAGGATTTGTCGCTATTACTCACTGTTTTTAATCGTTTCAGCCATTTAAGCAGGCAATCATTCTTCCAGCAACCTGTATAAACCGGCCGCATCGCGGGCGGCCACCGTTTCCCTGATCTCCAGTATTTCAAGCCGGATTGTCTTTTCCCCCAGAGTTATTTCCACACGGTCCCCCGGTTTAACCTCACTGCCTGCCTTTGCTGTCCGGCCGTTTATTTTAACCTGCCCCTGGTCGGACACTTCCTTGGCCACAGTCCGGCGCTTTATTACCCTTGAGACTTTCAAGAATTTATCCAGCCTCAAGCCGTCACCCCCTTTATTGTTTTACCGACCTCTGAAAAAATAAAAATCCACACATAAAGCGTGGATTTGAAAAATTTTAAAACACTTAATAGTTTATTCATAAATATCAGTTCTATTTTTCTAACCAACGCTTTCGCGCAGAGCTTTTCCGGCCTTGAACACAGGAACCTTGGCAGCAGCAATGTTGATTTCCTGACCGGTTTGCGGGTTGCGGCCCTTACGGGCGGCCCTTTCCCTTATTTCGAATGTGCCAAAGCCTACCAGTTGCACCTTTTCACCACCGGAAAGAGCTTCCTCGATGCTTGTCAGAACTGCAGACACAGCTTTTTCAGCATCCTTTTTGGTGAAATCGGTTTTCTCGGCAACCTTCGAAACGAGATCTGCCTTGTTCATAAATACCCTCCCTTAAATTTTACCTGTAGATGGAGTTACTATTCGCTATTTTTCTCATATTTCCTCCCGTCAAGAAAATAATTCCTTTATTTTTAAACTTTTTTCCACTTTTTTTGCTTCCTCCCACCAGGAGTCCATCTCATCAAGGCTGCATTCGGAAAGATTTCGGCCGGATAAAGCAGCCATTACTTCAACATGACGGAATCTTTCCCGAAATTTCCCAATGACCCTGGAAAGAGCCACCTCGGCGTCTATTTCAAGCAACCTTGAAAGGTTCACCACGGAAAAAAGAACGTCGCCCATTTCATCTTCTTTTTGAGGTCCGCTTCCGCTTTTTACGGCCTTCATCATTTCAGTCAGTTCCTCATATAGCTTTTCAAGTGCCCCAGTATAATCAGGCCAGTCAAAGCCCACTTTTGCGGCGGCGGACTGCAGTTTCTGCGCTCTCATCAGGGAAGGCAGGTATTCCGGTATCCCGTCAAGTATGCTCTGGCGGGCCCCTTTTTCCTTTTCTTTAATGGCCGCCCAGTTTACAATAACCTCATCGCTGTTTTTCACCTTTATGTCCCCGAAAACATGGGGGTGGCGTCTTATCATTTTTTCCGTTATGGCGCCTATAACGTTGTTGATGTCAAAGATCCCGTTTTCCGAAGCAATTTGAGCATGGAAAACTATTTGTAGTAATAAGTCTCCCAATTCTTCACATATATTATACATATCCTGCCTGCTCAGGGCGTCCAGGACCTCATAAGCCTCTTCAAGAAGGTACTGCCTCAGGCTCAGGTGGTCCTGCTCCCTGTCCCATGGGCACCCGTCCGGTCCCCTCAGCCGGGCCATAACTTCCACCAGGGGATCAAGCGGGAAACAGGAACCCTGTGGCTGGGAGGCGGACTTCACCGGCGGGATAAATACGCTGGTAAGATGATTAACCTTACTTACCCTGTCCATGGCATACAGCGGACACTCCTCTATATGCTCCTCGCCGGGAACACCGGCGGCGGTGACAACCTGCACGACATGATCATCCGGGTAGTGTTCCATCAGTGACAGTTTGATGTCGGACATTACCAGCCGGCTGTACGCCTGCGTAACCACGGTGCTGACAGACGGGTCGGGAACCTGGCGGTCCAGCCTGAGGCCGTCTATCACGTGCAGTCCTTTTGAAGGACTGGTCTTTACAGCTGCCAGCAAAGAGTCTATAAAGCTCATACCGGGAATTATCCGGACTTCATGCCCCTTCCCGGCCGCCCCTTCCAGTATCAGATCCACGGATTCCTCAGCCACCAGTGGATGCCCCGGCACGGCATACAGCACGTCTCCTTCCCGGGCCAGGGAAACAATCTCACCGGCTATGCGCCGGTATACCTCCTGAAAGTTTTCTGCTTCCCGGTATATGTAGTCAAATGATCTGAACGAAACCCCCTTTTCTTTAAGCCATTCCACCACAGGGTGCACCTCTGTGCGCAGCCATATCCTGCTGCTCCCCTTTAAAGCCTCCAGCACGGCCACAGAAACAAGTCCCGGATCCCCGGGACCCAGTCCGGCAATTGTTATCACACCCACCAGCAAACCTCCATCTATCGTCAGTCAATGTATAATATACCATTTTGCCCTGCTTATTATAGCATAAATCTATCACAAAAAATAAGGCGGCCATGTAGGCCACCTTTATTGTTCCATTTGTTTGGCCAGAAACCCGGCGGCGGTTTCGGCCAGCTTTAACTCCATTTCACCCATTTTAACATCAGGTTCCTTGGAGGCAAGTATCACCGCCCCTATGGGGTCGCCCTCGGCGATTATAGGCGCTATCACTTCGGCGGTATACCTGCAGTCGCCATCTTCGACTATCATGCATTCCCTGTTCTGAGGATCCTTGCCCGGGTTGTTCAGTATAACAGCCTTTCTTTCTTCCATCACCTTTTCAACGGCGGGGCCAATGGCCTTATTTATAAACTCCTTCTTTGGCGCCCCGGCAACAGCGATTATTGTATCCCGGTCCGCAATGCAGGCGATATGACCCAGTGCTTCATGCAGAGAGTCGGCATATTCCTTGGCAAAATCCCCCAGCTCACCGATAGGGGAATATTTTTTAAGGATAACTTCGCCTTCCCTGTCCACAAAGATTTCCAGAGGGTCCCCTTCTCGTATACGAAGCGTTCTCCTGATTTCCTTCGGTATGACAACCCTGCCTAAATCGTCAATACGACGAACGATACCGGTCGCTTTCATCTATTCACCCTTCCCTCCTTTATCTGCATAAACTTCACGAATTAACTTTCACAGATAGTATATAACAGGAGGAAAGGAATTATTCATTTTTTACCAATGAGCATTATTTTTTTTCATTTTTCGTGATTATTCTTTTTTCTCGGTTTTCTTTTCTTCTTCCGGTTTCTTTTCTTCAGGCTTATCCAGGTTATTAACCACCTGGGCATTCTTCTTGGCCTCTTCCAGGAATTTGTCAATCTTGTCCTGCTTGGCCTCTTCGGTAAGCCTTTCTATTATTCCGGCCTTCACTTCTTCAAAGGTTTTTTGTTTCTCGGGAGTTATCTTTTCCAGCTTTACCAGGTGGTATCCGTAGCTGGTCTTAACCGGTTCCATGGTCATTCCACCTGGTTTCAGGGCCTTTGCGGCTGCCTCAAACTCGGGCACCACGTCTCCGGGGCTAAAGCTTAAAAGCCCTCCCTCCGGCGCGGTGCCGGGGTCCTCGGATTTGGTCTTGGCGATTTCCGCAAAATCCTGGCCTTGCTTCAACTCTTCAAGTATAGTCAGTATTTTTGTCTTGGCCTCCAGGTCTATTTTACCCTTGTCCCCCTCCTTGCCGTCCGTCATGGCCAGAATATGGCGGACCTGGTAGCTTTCACGGGTTACAAACTCTTTTTTGTTTTTTTCGTAATAATCCCTGGCCTGTTCCTCAGTGGCAGGTTTTACGTCTTCAAGCAGTTTGTTCTGGAGACCGAGCAGATAGAGATCCTTTTCCACCATTTCTTTAAGCCGGGACTCGGACAGTTCGTTCTTTTTCAGGTACTCCTTGAACTTTTCCTCGGTCATTTGCTCTTTATACTTGTCTATCTCTTTGTTGACATCTTCCTTGGTAACCTGGACGCCAAGTTTTTTGGCTTCCTGCATCAGTATGGTCTGGGTTATGAGCTGCTCCAGGGTCATTGTGTTCAGTGTCTTTACCATCTCCGCGTCTTTACTCTCGTCAAAGGTTAAACCCTGGGCGCTGTAATACTTTTTCATCTCGGACACCATCTCGTCCAGCTGCTTTTGGGTGATTTTCTCACCGTTTACCGTCGCCACAACATTGCCGCTTTTCCCGCAGCCGGCGGCCGGTATAACTACCAGCATTATTACCGCCAGCGCAAGAATGACCTTAAAAGATTTAATCAAAAAAATCCCTCCCCATATAAAGATGATTATAAGCCCCTTCCACTAAAACCGCAACAATTAAGGAGAGGGTGGACTGCCATTTTCATGCAGGACAGGTCTCCACCCCCAGTTCCCTGATAAATCCCTCCAGTACCTCCAGATAGTGTTCGGTTCCGTTTTCCAGCACCGGCGCCCTCAGCTTGATTTCGAAATCATCCCCCTGGGTGGAAAACTTGACACGGTTTTTGTATTCCTGCCCGATTTTAACCAGCGTGTCTCCGGTAAGGGGATGGCCGGGAGCGAACTGCAGCCTGAAATATCCTGACTGCTCGGCGATATTCTTTATCCTCAGGTTCCCGGCCACTATCCTTATCCTGGCAACCCGCAAAAGCCTTTCCACAGGGGCCGGGACATCGCCAAACCGGTCCACCATTTCTTCCGCCAGGTCTTCTATCAGGGATTCATCGCGGAACCCTGCCATTCTCCTGTATATCTCCACCTTTTGATTGGTGTCCGGTATGAAGCTGTCGGGTATATACCCGTCTACAGGCAGTTCAATGGCTGTTTCCACCGGGCCCAGGTGTTCTTCCCCCCTGGCCTCCCTGACGGCTTCCTCAAGCAGGCGGCAGTAAAGGTCAAAGCCCACTGCGTCGATATGTCCGTGCTGCTCGGGTCCCAGCAGGTTTCCCGCCCCTCTTATTTCCAGGTCTCGCATGGCAATCTTGTACCCTGAACCGAAGGCGGTGAATTCCTTGATGGCGGCCAGCCTTTTTTCAGCCACTTCGTTGAGCACGCGGTCCCGCCTGTAGGTGAAATAGGCATAAGCAATCCTGTTTGAGCGGCCCACCCTTCCCCTGAGCTGGTATAACTGGGAGAGCCCCATATTATTGGCGTCTTTCACTATAAGCGTGTTGACGTTGGGTATATCAAGGCCGCTTTCAATAATGGTGGTGCACACCAGCACGTCATAGGATCCGGCCATAAAATCCATCATTACCTGCTCCAGGTCGTCTTCCCTCATCTGGCCATGGGCCACCGCCAGCCGGGCGTCCGGAACCAAACCCTGAAGCCACGAGGCCACTCTGTCCAGGTCTATTATCCTGTTGTGCACAAAAAACACCTGGCCGCCCCTTCCCATTTCCCTGTATATGGCCTCCCTGATCATATAGGGATCCTCTTCCAGAACATAAGTCTGCACGGGAAAGCGGTTTTCCGGCGGGGTTTCCAGAAGGCTGGTGTCCCTGACCCCCACCAGTGACATATGAAGGGTACGGGGTATGGGGGTTGCGGTGAGCGTCAGCACATCCACATTATGCTTCATCATTTTCAGCCTTTCCTTGTGAGCAACACCAAACCGCTGTTCCTCGTCCACCACTAAAAGCCCCAGATTTTTGAACACAATGTCTTCCTGGACCAGCCTGTGAGTTCCGATAACTATATCCAGCTTACCCAGGGAAAGGTCATGCAGTATTTTTTTCTGCTCCCTGGGGGTTCGAAAACGGCTGAGCATTTCAATGCTGATTGGATAGGGGGAAAACCTTTCCCGGAAAGTGTTGAAGTGCTGCTGCGCCAGTATGGTGGTGGGCACCAGAACGGCCACCTGCTTTCCGTCCATAACGGCCTTAAAGGCCGCCCTCAGGGCCACCTCGGTCTTCCCGTACCCCACATCCCCGCACAAAAGGCGGTCCATGGGCAGGGTACGCTCCATATCCCGCTTGGCCTCTTCTATTGCCCGCAACTGATCGGGAGTTTCCTCGTAAGGAAAGGCGGCCTCAAAATCCTTCTGCCAGACTGTATCCGGGCCGAAGGAATGTCCCCGTGCGCTTTGCCTGGCAGCATAGAGAGAGATCAACTCCTGTGCCATTTCCCTGACGGCTTCCTTTACCCTTCCCTTTACCCTGTGCCACTCGGCCCCTCCCAGTTTTGAAAGCTTCGGGGCGTCGGCCTCTCCCCCCAGGTATTTCTGTATCAGCCCCACCTGGTCGGTGGGCACGTATAATTTGTCCTCCCCGGAGTATTTAATTGCCAGGTAGTCCTTTTGAACCCCTGCTATGTCCAGCTTTTCAATGCCTGTATACCGGCCTATTCCGTGGTTCACATGAACCACGTAGTCTCCCACTTTAAGGTCGGTAAAGGGCTCCATGCGGTTTTTCGACCGGGCCCTTTCCCTGGCCCTCTTTTGACGGCCGTACATTTCCGCCCCGGTAATGACGGCCAGCTTTCCGGCGGGAAATTCAAACCCGCCGGAAAGACTGCTCTCGGTGATGACAACATTCCCCGGCCGAATGTCCCCTGTAAGCGTTCCAATACGGTACGCGTCTATTTTTGCGTCCCTCATAACTTCCAGGAGCTGCCTGGCCCGGTCGGAGCTGCCCGCCAGAAGGGCAACGGCATAACCAGCCCTCTTCCAGTTAAGCACCTCGTCGGTCAAAATATCCATGCGGCCCAAAAACGCATGCATTCCCTTGGCTGTAAACGTCACCACCCTGCCCGGGTTTATGTTGTGCGGCTGTCGGGGGAGAAACGACACAAACACGGTGACGAAGCGCTCCAGGGACTTGCGTAAATCTTCCCACTGTATATAGCCGTTGTACTGTCCGGGAAGCACTTTTCCCTTGGCCAGCATATCGGTATAGGTCTCTGACCTCTCCCTGTGGATTACGTCAGTCAGCTCTTTAAGCCTCTGGGGTTCGTCAACCAGGGCCAGGGTGTCCGGTGGAAAGTAATCGGCAATTGTAACCGGATTGGGATAAAAGTAGGGAAGGAACTGGTCCATTCCGGGAAAGTAAAGCCCTGCCCCTATTTTCTCAACAGCCTCCTGGTACATATCTGCCAGGGCTCTCCTGGCTTCAAGGCTGCCGGACCTGGTTACCTTTTTCAGCTGTGTTTTATATTCAGCCTCCAGCCTTCTAAGGGCCTCTTCCCGCGACTGATGGTCAGCCACCAGTTCCACCGCCGGTGAAATATTTATTTCACGGCATTTCTCAACGGAACGCTGGGTATCCACGTCAAAAAACCTTATGGAGTCAAGCTGGTCGTCAAAAAATTCAAGGCGGACCGGGTTTTCGGACATCACCGGGAATACATCCAGTATTCCGCCCCTGGCGCTGAACTGGCCCCTTCCCTCCACCATGTCGCATCGATCGAACCCCATGTCCACCAGTTGTCTTTTTAGAACTTCCGGATCGATAATGTCCCCCACCGAAAGATTTATCCTGCTGGCGCAGAATCTGTCCGGTGGAGTGAGGCGCCTTATAAAAGCCTCCAGAGTGGACACAACCACCACGGGCTCCCTGGCGGCAAGTGCTTCGATCACCTTGAGCCTGGCTTCCATAGGCTCTCGCCCGGCCGCCAGTATCTGGTAAGGCAAAAGCTGCAAAGCCGGAAAATAAATAATCTTCCTGCCCGGCAAAAGGCTTCTCAAGTCATCCACCATGGTGGCGGCGTCCTGTTCGCCGGGGGTCAGAACCAGCGCGGGCCCACCTTTATGCTCCATAAGCGCTGCGGCCACGCAGGCCTTTTGCGACCCGGTCAGACCAAAAATCAACTGCTGCCTGACTTTCCTGTCCAGCCCCTGACATATGCTCTTATATTCGCTCATTTTTTCCAGGGATGCCAGCAGTCCTCGCATAAAACATCTCCTAACCAAATACTTCTTGCCGTATCAAGACACGACGAAAAGAGCTTCAGCGAGGGCTAAAGCTCTGTTACAAGCCTTATAACCGTGTTGAAAACTCCTTTATTAAGGGCATGGCAAAAACGCCCGGATTCCCCGGATGGGGCTCCCGGCTGCTTCAGGCCCTGATTTAAACCGCTGTAATAATCAAAGGCCGCCAATATTATATCTCCAATTATATCTTCGGGGTCCGGGAAGCGTCAAGGGTTCCGGGATTTTGCCCGTTTCACCGCCGTAAGCCTTGCGATAAGAGTGTTCCATGACATATGTGCGGCCAAAGACGCAAGAACGGCCGTAAAAACAGGATACCCGGCCTCCATCACAAAGCAAGTAATAAGTCCGAAGGCCGTGTGCGCCATTACACCGAATAAGGCGGCCAGCAGCCTGGACCTGCCTCCCCATATGAAATCGCCGGCAGCTTCAAAAGCCCCGAACAGTATGTGGGTACCTGGCACCGGCACGTCAAAAACAAGGGCCGACCCGGTCTTGAGCCACTCCTCGGCAACGGGGGCGAAAAAGTTTATTCCCGCCTGCCCGGCTTTTTTAAAAATATGATTGAAAGCCATGGCAAAACCGGCCGCCACTGCCGCCGACAACAGGACTTTAACCCAAAACATATTAAAATCTCCCAATGCCGGCCCCAACCACATATGTTTATATATTTGACATAAAGCCGTGCTTTCTATACTTTAACTACCGGTTGTACCTGTTCATGGCGGCGTCCACTCCCTCATTTATCAGGGTGATTACAGCTTCAGCCGCCCTTTCCAGGGCCTCCCCTGCCAGCTTTTCCTCCTCCTCGGAAAGTCTCCCCAGGACCCAGTCCGCTACATCATACTCGGGGTTGGGCGGTCTGCCTATACCTATCCTCACCCGGGAAAAGCCGCCTGTTCCAATTTTTTCAATGATTGACTCAACTCCCCTGTGACCTCCGTGACCTCCCTGGGGCCTCAGCCTTATTTTGCCGGGGGGCAAATCCAAATCGTCATAGGCCACCACCAGCCCCGATGGCGCTATTTTAAACCAGTTCATCAGGGCGGCCACCGAGTTGCCGCTGAGGTTCATATAAGTCTGAGGCTTTGCCAGAATAATTGTCCTTCCGTGCTGTAAGCCCCGGCCGGTCAATGATTTGAAAAGGTTTTTTTCAACAGGTGTATTCAGCCGGCCGGCCAGGAGGTCCACCAGCCTGAAGCCCATGTTATGCCTGGTGCCGGCATACTCCCTTCCGGGGTTTCCAAGACCCACCACCAGAAACATAATAATTCCTCCATTACGGTGGTTGATTAAATAGATTTACTAACCGACAGGCCTATTTTAACCTGTTTTTGCCGGCTTTTTCAACCTTGCATTGCCTCCCGGCCGGATCATTTTATCCCTGTAAAATAATAAGCCCCCTTTGAGGAGGGGGCTTTTGCCGGTTTTACAGTATTCCCGGTACGGTGGTCACCACTTCGGGCTGAACTTCAGGGAAAAGTGGCCCGCCGGGCGCAACGGCCGCTATCGCCATCACGGGGACAAGCACCACACGCATATTTCCTCCCATCATTACATGGAGTTCAATATAGTCCATCCCCACACTGTGGAGCATTCCGGTAATACCCATGGTTCCGGTGGCAGGCACAACACCGGTTCCACCAGGAGGAATCAGCGGAACAGCGCCAACAGGACCCATGCCCATGACATAAATGGTTACCTCCAGCCCTTTCAGTGACTTCAGCTTATGGATGAACATATCCATCATATGCTTTTCGTCTTTGGGTGGATCCGGAGGACACATGGTTGGCAACACAGGGCCTATAGGACCGGGCATGTAGCCGGATACATCGACACCCTCAACCTTGGCCTCCACTCTATCTTTTTCATCGGACATAAAATAGCCCCCTTTTTTTATTTCTGTGATACAAAATATGCCGGGGGCAGGCAATTGGTGATAATTAACAGACTTTGCCGGCTTTATTCCGGATTGTGGATTCAGACGTGAGATATTTTCAATTTAGTTGTTATTTCTCCTCTTTATCTTCCCCGTTATCCTTGGGGGTGTCTTCCGCCTCGGAGGCCTTCTCCCCAACCTCCTCTTCCGGAGACAGAACGGTAACCACGGTGGAGTCCATGTCGGTTAAAACGTTTATACCTCCGGGTATGTCAAGATCGATAACCGACAGGCTGTCGCCCGGACTCATGCCGGATATGTCAACGGTGATTTGGTCGGGTATGTCGGCGGGGAGGCATGAAATCTCAAGGCGTCTTAAAACAACCTGGGCCAGCCCCTCGTCAACCTCCCCGTAAACAACCACCGGCACCGAGGTGTGTATCCTGTCACGCATTGAGATCTGCTGGAAATCCGCGTGTATTATTTCTTTTTTCAGTGGGTCAAACTGCATTTCCCTTACCATTACCTTGTAGGGCCCGCCATTGCCTGAAACCTCAAGGTTGATGATTTTGTTCTTACCTGTGTGCAAGGCGTCCTGCAGTTCTTTCTCAGAAACCTCCAGGGGCAAACTTCCGATATTTTTACCGTAAAGAACAGCAGGCACCATCCCTTTGCTGTAAAGTCTTTTGCGGTAACTCTTGGTCATATTTTTACGGACAGACGCTTCCAGATTGTAACCGGCCATAATATTACCTCCGAACTTTTTTCATAACTTTTAAGGTTTAGTATTCCCTTAATTTGTCATAAAAAACCCTATGGAAGCATAGCAATAGATGTAGATAAATAAACTTCCCAGAGTCAAAATTCAGCAGTCCGGATTTGAATTCCGGCCGGTTAAATTTTGTATTCTGATAAGAGGGGGGTCAATATTTGCGCAAAAGCAAGCAGTTTCAGGGCATGTCCGTGGTGAGCCTGGAGGAGGGCCAGCAGATCGGATCGGTAAGGGGATTGGTGATCAACCCCGCCCTTAAAAATGTGGCCGCCCTGATAATAGAGCAAAAAGGCTGGTTCAGGGAGCAAAAATTCGTCCCCTTCAGCAAGGTACACAGCATCGGCGAGGATGTAATCACCATCGACCGGGTAAACCGGGCGGAAAAAGGCACCAGCCTCCCGGAAATACTGAAGCTTTTCAAGGATAAGGTTAACATTATCGGCTCCCGGCTCGTGGCGGAAAACGGGGCTGTACTGGGCTTGGTGGAAGAGTACTATGTGGACCTGCAGACCGGAGATATTGTTGGCCTGGAGTTTTCCGGCGGAACGGTAAACAATCTTTTCAAGGGCAGCGCATTTCTGGATATAAACTATGTCCGCACCCTGGGAACATCCATTATAATCTGCAGCAACTCTTCCATTGACAATATAGTTAAGATGGACGGGGGGCTGCAGGAAGCTCTCAGGAATTTCCGCGAGAACACCGGACACTTTTTTGGATCCACATTCCAGAAAACAAAAGATTTGGGAAGAAGTATCAATCAGTCCATTGAAAAATTAAGAAAGGAAAAGAAATCAAACGGGGACAACGAAATCGAAGAGGCATCCGCTGAAAACAACGGTAAATCTCGCGGCGGAACCTGCAGTTGCGGCCACCATGAAGAAGAACACCACCAGGAAGAACCCTTTAAAACAAAGGAAGATCCGGATACTGCCGAACCCCAGATTCTCAAGCCCCCCGAGGACATCGGCGCCAACAGCGACCAGTCCCGTAAAGAAAACTAGAAAAAAGATCTCCATTCCGGAGATCTTTTTTAATCTGCTAGGTATCAAAAAGTTTGCTTACGCTCAGGTCCTCATGAATCCTTATAATGGCCTCACCAAGAAGCGGAGCCACCGAAAGAATCTTCATTTTGGGGATAACCTTTTCCGCTGGAACGTGAATGGTGTTGGTCACCAGCACTTCCTTTACCGGGGCCTCCTCCAGTCGTTTCAAGGCCGGGCCGCTTAAGACCGGGTGGGTGCAGCAGATGTATATGTCCTTTGCCCCCCATTGTTTCAGCGCCTTCGCCCCCTGGGTAATGGTTCCGCCGGTATCTATGATGTCGTCAATCATTATCACATTCCGGTCCTTTATTTCCCCGATAATATTCATAATCTCCGCCACGTTGGGCTCGGGGCGGCGCTTGTCGATAATGGCTATGGGCGCCCCGATGCGCTCTGCCAGATCCCTGGCCCTTGTGACCCCGCCCAGGTCCGGAGAAACAACTGTCAGGTCATTTAGTTTTTGCTGAATAAAGTATTGGGCCAGAATGGGCACACATGGCAGGTGATCTACGGGTATATCGAAAAAACCCTGAATCTGTCCCGCGTGAAGGTCCATGGTTATTACCCTCCTGGCGCCGCTGGCGTGGAGCAGGTTCGCCACCAGCTTCGCCGTGATGGGATCCCTGGCCCTTGCCTTGCGGTCCTGGCGGGCATAGCCATAATAGGGCAGAACGGCCGTTATTCTTCTGGCTGAAGCCCTCCTGACCGCGTCAACCATTATGAGCAGTTCCATAAGATGCTCATTTACTGGAGTGTTGGTGGGCTGGATTATAAATACGTCCGCTCCCCTTACGCTTTCATTTATTTTTACCTGTATTTCACCGTCGCTGAAGCGGCCAACCTTGGCAGAACCCACCGAAACTCCGAGATACTGGGCTATTTCCTCGGCCAGACGGGGATTGGAGTTACCGGTAAAAATCTTTAACCTTCTGCGGGATGTCATGGAAGATACCTCCGTACTCATCTCACTTGTCTTCTTCTTTTGGGGCTCTTTTCCTGCGGGACCAGTTTGGTATAATCTTTTGCGGATCCCTGGTTACCCCCAGGGCATGATCCGGAACATCCTTGGTGATGGTGGAACCGGCGCCTGTCACCGCTCCATCACCCACCCTTACCGGGGCCACCAGGTTTGTGTTGCTGCCGATAAATGCATTGTCCCCGATAATCGTCTTCCATTTTTTCTCACCGTCATAGTTACAGGTGATGGTTCCGGCCCCCACATTTACATTTTGCCCAAGGACCGCATCCCCCACGTAACTGAGATGCGGGACCTTGCTGCCGCTGCCTATCTCGGCCTTTTTCAGTTCAACAAAATCCCCCACCTTGACACGTTCGAAAAGCCTGCAGCCGGGCCTGATGTATGAGTACGGGCCGATAGTACAGTTGCTGCCGATCTCACTGTCTTCAACAACGGACTGCCTTACAGTGACGTTATCTTTTATACGGGCGGAAATAATCCGGGTAAAAGGACCAATTTCACATCCTTCCCCGATTACCGTATCACCCTCAATGATGGCGCCCGGATAAATGACGGTATCCCTGCCTATGATTACACCGGCGTCAATGAAGACATTGTCCGGGTCAATTATGGTTACTCCTGAAAGCATCAGTTCCCTGTTGACCCTTTTCCTCATGGAAGACTGGGCAAGGGCCAACTGGCAGCGGTCATTCACTCCCATTATTTCAACAGGGTCAGCTCCCGAAACAGCGGATACCACCCTGCCTTCCCCCACGAATTTTCCCACCAGGTCCGGGAGGTAATACTCCCCCTGGGCATTGTCCGGCTTTATCTGTGCCAGATCCTCGAAAAGCCCGGCGGATTTAAAGCAGTATATTCCGGTATTGATTTCTCTGACCAGCAGCTCTTCCGGGGAGGCGTCCTTTTGCTCAACAATCCTTTCCACCGTCCCGCCGGCATTTCTTATTATCCTGCCGTAGCCCGCGGGGTTGTCCGGCTCGGCCGTAAGAACAGTGGCCGACGCGCCGCTTTCCCGGTGTACCGAGATAAGCGTCTTCAGTGTGTCTGCCAAGATCAGCGGGGTATCACCGCAAAGCACCAGTATGTCGCCCTTATAATCTTTTAAAGGGCCGGCTGCCTGATGAAGGGCGTGAGCGGTGCCAAGCTGTTCAAGCTGCAAAGCTATCTCTGCCTGCCCATCCACCGCCTGTGCCACCAGATCCCCGCCAAAACCGACCACTGCCACGATCCTTTCGGACCCGGCATCCCTTGCCGCCTTCAGCACATGATTAATCATAGGCACACCGCATACCTTATGCAAAACCTTTGGCAACTCAGATTTCATTCTTGTGCCTTTACCAGCAGCAAGGATAACGGTTGCCAGGCCCATTTCCCAGTCCGCCTTTCCAGTCTTTTTTAAACCCAAACTCTTTAATTCAACAAAAATCGAGATTTCCCTTTAGCATTAACTATTTTTTGAGTTTTCACACAAAAAGAGAGCCTTAAGCTCCCTTGATGTTTGACCATATAATGTTATATTGCTGCCTCATAGGCCTGTAAAACAGCATTTTGTATAACTTCCCGGGCAGAAGATGTGATGGGATGCGCTATGTCTCTGAATTCGCCGTCCGGAGTTTTCCTGCTGGGCATAGCAACAAACAGCCCGTTTTGTCCTTCAACCACCTTGACGTCATGTATTACAAACATATCATCAAGTGTAACCGAAACTATTGCCTTCATTTTACCTTCCGACAAAATTTTACGCACCCTTACGTCGGTTACCACCAATCCCCTCACCACCTTCCTTTTTCATAGTTTTTAACAATAATGATTTTGATTGAATTCTCCATCGAAAAAAAAATTCCTTCATTTTTCCAGTTCAATATGAAAAATATTCCTTAAATATAATAAACTATACAATGAGCATTTATTCGCGGGTTTGGATCGCCAATTTGCAGATTTCAGATACTAAAGCACTTTGCACGGCTACAATACCTCCAGGGAATAGCCGGCCTTTTCAAGGCTCTTGACCACGCTGTCAATGTGATCCCAGTCCATTGTCTCCAGTATAAATTCCACTTCGGCGTCCCTGATGGGCACCTTTGGCCTCGACCGGTCATGGACAATAGAAATTATATTGACCTCTTGCGACGCCACCAGTGAAACAATTTTCTGGAGGCTGCCCGGCCGGTCTGAAATCACTGTCCTTATACGCAAGCGCCGACCGGACTTGACAAGGCCCCTTTCGATGATATTGGACAGCATGTTGACATCAATGTTTCCCCCGCTAATCACCGACACCACGTTAAGACCGTCCAGGTTAAGCCTGCCGTGAAGAAGCGACGCCAGGGCGGCCGCCCCGGCGCCCTCGGACACCACCTTGTTGCGTTCCAGAAGCATCAGTATGGTACGGGATATTTCCTCGTCGTCCACCAGCACCACGTCGTCAACGTATTTATTTATCAGATCAATGGTAATATTACCCGGCCGGCGCACGTTTATCCCCTCGGCAATAGTTCCCGACACAGGCAGCTCCTTAATCTCCCCGGATTTACGGTAAAGATAAACCGCCGGAGCACCGGAGGACTGGACACCATAAACCTTTACCCGGGGCCTGAGTGTTTTCAGGGCAAAGGAAATTCCGCCCAAAAGACCGCCGCCGCCCACGGGGACAACCACTACGTCAACGTCCGGCAGCTGTTCAAGGATCTCCAGCCCTAAAGTCCCCTGCCCGGCTATGATGTCAATATCGTCAAAACCGTGAATATACGTTGCACCGGATTTTTTTTGAATCTCTTTGGCCGCCTCAAAAGCCTCATCGTAATCCTTGCCGGAAAGTATAACGTCAGCGCCATAGCCCCTGCTGGCCATTATTTTTGTTATGGGAGATCCTTCGGGCATTACAATGGTGGCCTTTATACCCCAGCTGGCCGCAGCGTAGGCCACTCCCTGAGCGTGATTACCGGCCGAGGCCGCAATCACGCCCCTTGACCTTTCCACCGCCGACAGGGTACTGATTTTGTTATATGCCCCCCTGATTTTAAAAGACCCTGTTTTCTGCATGTTTTCCAGTTTGAGGTATAAATTGGCGCCGGTCATGTTGCTAAAGGTTCGGGAATAGTCCAGCGGTGTTACATGAATAACGCCGGCCATCCTGTTCCTGGCTTCGATCACCTTGTCAACCGCAAATTCCTTTCTGTTCACCAGGAGACCTCCCGTTTCTTGTTTAACAAAAGTGAGAAATGGATTCAAAATTAAGAAGGAATTAGCATAAAGCTAATTCCACAAATATATTTGCCGCCGGTAAAGAAACCGACCCTCAGGCGGTATCCAGCACTTTGCTCACCAGTTCCAGGTCGCTGGGCTTATCCACGTCAACACCAACTTCCGGGTAAGTGGTAACCACCACGGCCCCCTCAACTCCCAGAAGCGCCGAAGCCTTTTCCTCGGCCTCCTTGAGAGTCACCATCCGCAGCATAAATTTCAACAGGAAAGGAACGCCCATCAGTCTGCTGAGGCGAATTGGGCTTTTCCTGGCGTCAACCAGCTGCTGTCCCATTTCCATGCACCGGTTGACCGCCCCGGGGTCAATGAGGAAAAGGTTGCCCCCTGTGAAGTCCCCTTCCTTCAGGGTAACATATGTTCGTCTTACGTTTAAGAAGTTTTTCTCCACCACTTCCCTGGGCACAACGGGGTAATACACTTCGGCGGTCCTGTTGCCGCACTTGTCCAAAAAATCCTCTATGGCCTGGGAAGTTATGAGCGGTATATCGCAGGTGGCCAGAAGCACCCTTTCGGCGCCGGGCAGGTACTTCACCCCCCTGGCCACATTCTCCATAAGACTTCCCTCGGCCTTGACAACCTGAATGTCGTCCCGGTCGCAGAAGCCCGGCACACCGGGGGGGCCCACCACAACGATTCTTCCAATACGCTTGCAGCTCTTTAGAGCGTCAATAACGTATTCTACCATCGCTTTGCGGCCAATGGTTATCATGGCCTCATAGGGAACAGAGCTGCATTGCTTTAAAGGGCCGTCATTTCTGCTGCCGGCCAGAACCAGCGCATCAACCATTTATTCCTTTGCCTCCCGCAAGGCGTTTAAAAGGCTTTGCTCGGCGTTTTCAACATGCTCCCTGGCCAGTGCCTGGGCCAGGTCAGTGTTTCGCTCGCTGATGGCCTCAACAATGGCCCGGTGCTCATAAAGGGCGTCCTTTGAGCGGCCCGGCTGTGAAAGTGAAGTGGTTCTAAACCGCTGGATCTGTTCCTTCAGGTGGGTAACGATCTGTACCAGCCTCTCATTGCGGCAGGCCTTGTAAATAAGCTCGTGGAAATTGGTGTCTGTTTCCACTATGGCGTCCAGTTCGGCTTTATCACCCAGCTCGGTCGCCTGAACCAGCGACCTTTCCAGTTCCTCCAGCTCCTTATCGGTAACCCTTTCTGCCGCCAACCCTGCAGCAAGAGCCTCCAGGGCAGCCCTGACCTCGAAAACATCAACGATGTCTTTAACCGATATCCCCGACACATAAGCTCCCTTGCGGGGAATCATCACCACAAAGCCTTCCAGTTCAAGTTTTCTGATGGCTTCCCTTACCGGTGTCCTGCTTACACCCATCTCTTCGGCCAATTGCATTTCCATCAGACGCTCGCCCGGTTTTAAACGGCCCTGGATGATCGCTTCCCGTAGAGATTCAAATACCATTTCCCGCAGGGGCTTGTAGTTGTCCAGCCTTATTGGGACCAGTCGGGGCTGTTCCATCTTGGATTCCTCCTACCATTATACTCCATCATTATTTTAATCCCTCTTCACAAACACTGCAAGTGTGCCCTAATCAAGGAGCATGCCGTGATCCACCCTCAAAACCCAAATCTTATAATTCATACCGTGGCGGTGGCTATAATCCTGCAGCCGGGTAACCTTAACCTTGACGCCACCAAAGCCGCCTCCTCCGGACCCGGGCACAGCCCGAAAACCGTGGGACCGCTGCCGGACATCATGGACCCTATCGCCCCGGCAGCCACCAGTGATTCTTTAATGTCATTTATTTCGGGGTGAAGGGAAACTGTAACCCTCTCCAGGGCGTTGTACATCAGCCGGGCCACAGCCGCCACATCCCGCTTATCCAGGGCTCTAATCAAGACCCCGGCATCGGGCCCGGGGATGGCCGGCAGGGTATCGTAATTCCTGTATACTTCCGCAGTGGAAACACCAAAAGGGGGTTTGACCAGAACCACTCCTACACCTGAAAAGGGCGCAAGGGGAGTAAGATCTTCGCCTCTTCCCCTGGCCAGGGCGGTTTTACCCGCAAGGCAAAACGGGACATCGGATCCTATTTTTTCTCCCAGCCTCATAAGGCTTTTCTCCCCCACATTCAGTTCCCACAATGCATCAAGGCATCTTAAGGCTGCGGCTGCGTCCGCGGACCCCCCGGCCAGCCCCGCCGCAGAAGGGATGTTTTTATCAATAAATATTTTTGCTCCCCGGGTAGAGCCATACTCCCTCCGAAGCAAATCGGCAGCCTTGAAAACGATATTTCCGGGACCCGGGGGAATTTCGGGATCGCTGGTTTCAACCAGTATTTCACCCTCCGTAAGCGCCTCCACCCCCAGCACATCATGAAGTTCCACGGCCTGCATGACCGTAAGTATTTCGTGGTACCCGTCGGGCCTTAGACCCAGCACGTCAAGGAACAGGTTAATTTTAGCCAGGGCTTTGACGTTCATGAATATATCTCCGTTTTTTTACCACTTAAATTTATCAATACCCTTAAAATCACAGTTATAATTTTTTGTTTGCTTTTAGGTATTAATACCACCCGCAGCAATTTTTCCCTCTTTTTTTGTTGTTAAAATGACAATTTTCTCCGTTTTCAACCGGTTATTATTATTACCTTATGACCATTTTTTTTGTAGAATAACCCCTGTTCGTAAGGGCAATATAAAAATATATTACATCAGGAGGTGATTACGTGTCCAAAGTGTCAACCTGCAAGGTTGAGGAGTGTATGTACAACAACAACATGGAATGCCATGCCGAAGGAATCGAGGTACTTTCCAGCACATTAGATAAAAAATGTTCCCAGTCCGCCAACACCATGTGTCAAACATTCGCCCCCAAGGGATAAATTGGCCGGCGGGACGTCCTTATAAAGACGTCCCTTTTTAATTAGCCTCACCTCATCTTATGAGTGAACTTTTCACACCTTTCCCCCGGGATTAATAGATTAATTGAAAAGTTCATTCGAGAGGTGATAACATTGCCGGAAAACACTTTTACGCCTGAAGCCGGAACCAGGCTGGTGATAGTAAGGTCGGCCCGAAAGCTTCAATATTATTCCGGGACAAACCTGTTAAAAACATATCCGGTGGCGGTGGGCAAACACTCAACTCCAACACCCGCAGGATCCTACAGGGTTGTCAATAAAATTGTAAACCCCGGGGGCGTGCTGGGAACACGCTGGATGGGGCTCAGCATCCCAAACGGAAGCTATGGAATACATGGCACAAACAACCCCTCTTCCATAGGAAAGTATATTTCCAACGGCTGCATCCGGATGTATAACTCCGATGTGGAAGATCTTTTTCCCAAAGTCAATATAGGTACGCCGGTGACTATAACCGACGGCGACAACCCCGGATTCACCCCCGGAAAGCCTTCGCATACGGGAGACGGGAAAAAACACGTAGTTAAAAAGGGGGAAACTCTCTGGAAGATATCCCAGGCATACGGGGTCCCGGTGGATTTGATCGCAAGGGTGAATAACCTTTCCAATCCGGACATACTGTACGTCGGACAAGTGCTTTTAATACCTTAAAGGAAAATCTTTCCGGTCAGGAGCCAGAATCCAGTATAGTTTATAGCCGGCATGCAAAGTAAATTCTGAATTCTGGATTCCGACCAGCAATTCCAGTCTTGCATGTCACCTGCGCAGCAAAAGCCAGGCGCCGCACGCCATCAGAAGCGTTCCTCCCACCCTGTACCAATTAAAGCACAGTCTGTCCATACCAAAAAGTCCAAAATGGTCAATGATCCCGGCGGTCAGCACCTGACCCAGTATTATTGCCGTTGTGGCCGGGGCGACGCCGACTTTGGGAATGCTGCGTATTACCCCGTAGGTGATAATTACCCCCAGTATTCCTCCCAGATATGTATAGATGGGAGCCTGGCTTATCAAAGTCAGTTTGCCCTCACCCAGTTTAAATACGAAAAGAAGCAGTGAAACAAATACCAAGCCCACCAAGTGAACCACGAAGGTTGCCTCCAGGAGCCCTATAACCTTGCTGAGCGCCGAGTTTAAGGTGCCCTGGAAGGCCATGGTAACTCCCGAAAGGGCTGCGATAATTAAGGCCATCAGTCGGGCAGTCATCGGATCTCCTTTCATACCGCAGTTTTTTAGCCAAAATCCTACCCGCCTTTTTAAAAGACGTACGGGGAATAGCCGAGCGAATTAAGTATTCTCTTTAAGTATTCCTCCCTTATCACTCCCGGATCAAACTCTATGCTGACTGTGCTTTCCGGCATTAAGACAGCCACGTTTTGAACCCCGTCAATCTGAATAAGGTTGTGCTCGATCTCCTTGCGGCCATCCTCGCTATTTAAGCCTCCCACCTTAAAAGAGGTCCTCACCGTCTGACTCAAAAAATCACCCCCATGCTATGGGGGTATTTTATGCCACTGCGGCAATGTAATATACATCAGCCTCAGGTGGCGGGATTTACAGGTCGGAATACAGAATCCGGAAGCCAGAATCCAGAATGGAAAATAATTCTCTGTGATCTCTGTGGTTTAATAAAGTCTACAGCCATTTTTAAAGAGTACGGGAACTCGGACTAGCCCAGCCGCCGGTCCCAGGAGAGGTGGCCCCCTATCTTTCTGGTTTCCCTGGGGGCGCTTTCCGGTGTTCTTTCATTACCAGCCGGCCGGGTTTGAGTCTCCTGCCTTTGATTTTCCGGCTGGTGCGGCGGGCCGGGAGGAGGCTGCATCATGCTGCTCAGCAAGCTTAGCAAAAGGGCGTTTTCCGGCCTCTGCCCCCTGGATCCCAGAAGGCTTAACAAAAGGGCAGGGTTGATTCCGGGAGCGCCGCCGGGGGCTCCCGGATGCTGGCCCTGCCCCTGGGCCAGCATCTGCAGCAATGTCATAATTACCGGGTCTTCGGACCTGTTTCTGGAAACCGGGGCGCCCACCAGAGACATCTTGTTCATAACGCTTACAATCCCCAGCAAATTGACAAGGCTTGCCATGATCATGGTATCGACTTTGTCCGTGTCTTCCCTGGACTGATAGTCCATAAGGCGGAACAAAACACCTTCCAGGTTGGAACCACCTGTTGTTTCTACAGACATATAATACCCCCCTTAGGGTTTCAGGCAATTTCCGGTAACAAATTTTACCTTCACCCCATAAGATGGAATTAGCCATATAATCTCTATTTGTTTATTAAGGAGGTCAATAAATTGCCGGAACAATTCATCCCCCATCCAGCCCTGCTCCCTGTGCTGTTAGCCCTTTCCGGCCCTGGAGAGAATGTTGATAAAACACTGGACGATATTATCAGGCTCATACAGTCAACCAAGGAAGCCATGCAGGCAATGAGAAGCAGCGTGGAAACCTTTCAGGCCGGCATTATGAAAATGGCGCCCCAACCGGTTGATCCCAAGTATGCCGCGTCCCCCCTGCCAGTCAAGGAGGCTCCGGCACAGACCGATGCACAATACGAAATGCCGGAAAAAGAACCGAAAGCACCTGCTGAGGAAAACAAATAAAAAAACAATCGGCCTTCGGGGTGAAGTACAGGCAAGGTCTTTAAATCCCAAACTTCACCCCATCCCCACCCGCTTTTTAGTTCGGAGTTTACTCCTTTTATTTTGGCTTACTTCTTTCAATTGGATCCGGGTCTTCCCCGGCTTCTTCGGAAGCCTTCCCCTGAGCTTGCCCGGACGGAGGACCCATAAGGTGGCTCAGAAGTCCGGCCAGTTGTCCCGGATTGGGCCCGCCCTTTCCACCCAGTATTGATAAAAGGGCGGCAGGGTCAACAGCCAGCCCCCTCATTCCGGGCTTTTCCGCCGATTCTTCAGGCCGCCCCTCCCCATCCTTTTGATCATAATTCATTTCCAGCGGGAAATTTTTAATTCCGGCCCTGTAGCTGATGATATTGATAATTCCCATCAGGTTGACCAGGCTAAGCAAAATCAACAGATTGCCCTGTTCGATATTCCCTGCCCCGCCGGCCTTCAAAAGCTCAAACAGGGTTTCTTCCATACCGGCAAATCTCGCCTCTTCCCCAGACACAATCAATCCCCCTCCGAATATAGACATTTTTAATATATATGCCCTTAAAGCCCTTAATGCCACTTTCAAATTAAAGGTGTTAAATTAAAAAAAGAAGCTGTTCCGCAAAGAAACAGCTCCCTTTCACAGATTTTTCACTTCTTCTACCTGGTGCTGGTCACACAAATCAGGCTGGCATCGTCCACTGCCACCTGGCAGTTGTTGGGCGGGGTTACGCCGACGGGCACGTGCATGGCGATGCGCACCAGCGCATAGGAAACATCTTCCTGAACCGGCCCCACATCCAGACACAATTGCCTCCAGTTGGTCGGAACCTGAGTGTCGTCCCAGGACTCTGTCTGGGAGTCTATCAGGTTGCTTTCGGCATCAAAGAAGCTGACCTGGGCCTCAAGCGTGAAGTCGCAGTTGGGCGGCAGTATCTGAAGCCGCTGGGCCCAGAAGCAGAAGCGGTACATGTTACCCGGGACCACTCTGTTGGTGGTCTGGAAAACAGCCGCGGGAAGTGTGGGATCAAGCCCCAGGCCGGCCGCAAATCCGTTGGTCCTGCCCGTAGTCCTGAACACATTGGTGGCTCCCCAGATAAGAGGGGTATTACCCACCCACTGCTCGAAGCTGGGGTCGCGCAGTATGTTGACGCCCTTGGGGCATTTTTCCGGAACCGGGCATACCTGCACAAATATCTGGCGGTGCTCCACAACCTTGGTTTTTACTATTATAACCCCGGTCTGCTGCAGGCGGCTGGCCCGCACCAGGTCCCAGGTGACATCGGCCTTGCTGCCGTGGAACTGGATTTCCACGTCATCCACGTCTATTACCGGCTCAGGCTCGGCAAGCTCAATGGTTTTGGTGAAGGGTATATCCTCACCAACGTGCTTGACTGCGTCTTCCTGGTTCACATAGTAAATCTGCTTGTGCAGAATGCCGTGCACGATAACCTTTTTCACAAAGGCCCTGCCGGCAACAACGGATTCAAACTGGTGTGGCCACTTTTTGGACATGCTTATATTCCACGTCGACTCGCTCTCGTGTACAAAGACCGGATCGGCCTCCAGCCCCTGAACCATTACGTCAATGTGGTCGACTTTTTTGGCCAGCTCGGGCAGGCAAAAGGTGGTGTCCACCACTACCTGAGTCTCCGATTCGGCTATTACCACCGGCACCTTGATCTTCATGCATTTGACCCGGGTCGGTTCATCGAAAAAGAATTCAATAGGCATGCTTGAACCTCCTTTTTAAAACTTTATTACCCTTTGGGAACACAGGGAACATTTATCACCATTCCCGGTTTAATGTTGTTGGGATCCGGGAGCTGGGGATTTACCGCCTTCATTTCATTAAGCGATACTCCATACTTTCTTCCGATGCTGTAAAGAGTATCGCCCTGTTTAACGACATATTCAAATGTTGAGCCCGGAGGACACGGTGTGGTGGTGACCGGAGATACCGTGGTGGGGGGAGCCACCGGAGTAACCGAAGTGAGCACCTCTATTTCCAGGGTCCTGGTTACTTTTGCTGTGACCTTGAGGACTACTTCGACAGTTATCTCGCAGCCCTTGGCGCTTGCCGTGGCAAACTCCGCCCTGGCGTCAATGTCAACATCGGCGCCCTCCCTTGCCCCCATCACCTCCACAAAGGTACGGAAGGGCAGGGTCCTGTGCATGGCGTGAACTGACTGGTCGGGCTCTGCTGCAACGTAAACGATCTGTACATCCACTTTACCGCTTACAATGACCTTATCTTTAAGAATTTTGGTCTCGGTTACGGTAACCTTATCGACGGTGGTGTCCAGTATTTTTTCCACGTCGGGCTTGGGATCCGGGGTTTCAAAAGTATCCTTGAGCACCAGCTGGCTCGTGTTTTCCCCAATAAGGCTGTCAACCCTCAGCTCGGTAAAGGTCGGGCTGACATTGGGACAGTTGCTCAGTTCGGTAATGACCCTTATGGTTTCAGGCTCCACCACATTGGCCGTGAGCCCCAGCACCATATCTACCCTCAGGCGGTCGCATTTGGCATTTGCCGTATCCACATCGACGCTCTCAACCCTGATGTCGAAATTCACGTCCATTCCCTGCTGGGCGCCGGGAACATCCACAAAATCGCTGAACTTGAAAGTACGGTGCAAGCTATGTACCGGCTGATCCGGAAGCGCTCCGACATAGGTCACAGTGACCGTGGCGGTGCCGTCCACAATAACCTTATTCTTAAGTACCTTGGTGTTTGTAATTTCTACCTTCACATCGGCGTCAAGCACTTTTTCCACCGGGGGCTTCTGTTCCGGGACGTCGAATTCGTCACTTATCATAACCTGCCTTCTGTTGCTGCCCACCAGTTGATCCACAGTGACTTCCTCTGTTTCGCAAGTACATCCCTCGGGGCACTGGGTAACCACGTCAATGTCCATGACATCGCTGACCTTTGCTGAAACCTCCAGAACGGCAGTGACGTCAAAATTCCTGGGATGCCCGGTTTGGCGGACCACACTGATGTCTTCCACCGTTACGTCGACGTCAACCTTCATTCCCGGAAGCGCGCCCGGTACATCCACAAAGGTGGTGAAATTGATTTGCTGGTGCATATGGTGCACTGACTGTGCCGGCTCAAAGGCAACATAGACAATTTGCAGGGTCAGAGTGCCATTTACAATAACCTTGTCAGGCACAATTTGTACATTTTTTACCTTTACAGATTTGTCCGTCGACAAGATTTTTTCAACATCCGGCTTGGGGTCCGGTACTGTGACTGTTCCCCGCACAACCGTCTGGGTTGTATTTTCACTGATTACCTGATTAACCCGAAGCCTTTCTGTGCCCGGTGCTACGGTTCCAACCATTCGTTCTTCCTCCTTTCAAGGCTGGTCTATATATAGCCGTTCTATATATATATATGAAAAGCCCCCTGAAATGTGCAATAACGACCCGGAGGCCATATCAAAAAGAACTAACTTACCCTCCTTTCATTACCGGGTAAAGCATGTAAGGCATCATTCTTTTTTAACAAAAACTGCACACTTATATATATTTATTCAGTTTTTTAAAAATAACGGGAACAGAATCGAAAACAAAAAATTTGTTTCCAAAAGCAAAAAACACACCCATAAATGGGTGCATTAACCGAATAGAGGAATATTTTGCATACAAATAAATAGGGGAGGTTCACCCTCCCCTATTTTTACCTGCCTATGAACATCTGAACGAACATCTTTCCATACGGCCCCCCGTTGATTATGCCTATGCCGACCTCTTTGTAATTGGCGTTAAGTATGTTTGCGCGGTGTCCTGGCGAATTCATCAGGTTGGTGTGGGCCGAGTCCACCGTGGGAGCCCCCGCCAGGTTTTCACCCGCGTAGCTGTAAGTAATCCCGAACTGTCTCATCATTTCAAAGGGGCTGCCGTAAGTGGGCGAGGTATGGCTGAAATAGTTGTTTGCAATCATGTCCTTGGCCTTCAGCCTGGCCACCCCGGTCAGCCTCAGGTTGGCAGTGAGCGGTGAGAGCCCCATCTTGGCCCTTTCGGAATTGACCAGGCTAAGCATCCTCTGCTCATCGGCCGTCAGCCCGGCGGTGCTTCCGCTTCCCGGCTGGGTGCCAGGGTTGGTCACGGGCAGCTTGGGCGGATCGGGAGCGGGAGGCTGAGGAGTCCCTCCGGCAGGAGGCTCTTGCACTACGCCGTCGGTAAACATCTCCACAAAATACTTATAGTTGCCTTTAACAGCTATGCCTATACCTATTCTCTGGTATTTGGCGCTCAGTATGTTTGCCTTGTTTCCGGAGGAAGCCATCAGAGCTTTATGTGCCCTGTCAGCCGATGTGGAGGCCGCCAGGTTCTCCCCTGCATTGACGAATTTGACGCCAAACCTGCTCAGCATTTCACGGTATGTGCCGTATATGAGCGAGGTGTGGGCAAAATAATTGTTTTCGACGAAATCCAGGGCTTTAAGCCTGGCTACCTTAAATAGCTGTGCGTCAGGGTTCAGCTTGTTCAGCCCGGCCTTGACCCTCTCCTGATTAATCAGATCCACAAAAAGCGATTCCTCGGCTGAAAGACCGGTTGAACCGTCAGTTGGCTGACCGGGGGGAGTTTGCGGCTGAGAAGGCTCCTGTGGCGGCTGGGAAGGCTGGGGCTGAGTGGAGTTCCCTCCAGATCCGCCCGTGCCGCCCCCGGATGAAGGTATTTCCCGCTGGCCCCCGGTGAACATCTGCACGCAGTACCTGTACCCGCCGGTAACAACTATACCTATTCCGACGCGGTCATAGTTTTCTTTCAGTATATTTGCCCGGTGTCCCGGAGACTCCATCAGAGCCTTGTGCGCGCTGGCTACAGAGGGAGCCATGGCCAGGTTCTCGCCGGCATAAGTATAGCTGATGCCGAATTTTTTCATCATTTCAAAGGGACTGCCGTAAGTGGGCGAAATGTGATCAAAATACCGGTTGTTAATCATGTCCTGGGCTTTAAGCCTGGCCAGCTTTACCAGGGAGGAGTCCGATTTGAGCGGGGCAAGCCCGCTGGCTGCCCTCTCCCGGTTTACCAGGCTAAGCATCTGATCCTCTTCGGATGTAAGCACCACGGACTCTACACCCAGCACGGGGCTTTCAGCGGCAATGGCTCCGCCCTGCAGGGGTTGACCCTGTTCCGAGAGGGCCTGTCCTAATTTAACCTGGTCAGAAGGAGCTTTTTCTCCTTTTTCAGCGTCATTATTATCACCTGGATCTTCACCGGCAGATGCGCTTGAGGGAGATTCCGCCACGGGATCGATAACTTTGTCAACAGCCTCATTTACGATACCACTCTGCTGCAAAACCGTATCAGGGGACTGTGCACCCCGTATCTCCGGCGCGTCGGAACCGGCGAAGGCCGCCGCAGCCAGGCAGAGTGTCAGGAGAACTGCAAGGAATCCGGTAAGCAGGGACTTTCTCAAGGTACGCATAGAGCACTCCTTTCTTTTTGTGCCTCCGGAGTTAGCTGACGGGTTCGGTAAAAAGATAAAACCTACCCTTTGGGAGGTGGGAGGCCGTCTAACTTCCCACTTCTCACTTCTCAACCGGGATTCACCCCAAAAATGGTTCCTCCGTACCCATTTAATTGATTAATGGGATTCGGCTTCAAGTTTGAACAGCATTCCCCTCTGATTGCAGGCTGTTACTAAAAAGTAAAGGCTTGTACCATCAGGGAATATGTGTAAACACTTTAACAGACAAACAAATTAGGCCTCAACACCGGTTATTTCCCATGCCTCACCGGCTGGCCAACTGGCTGAAACCCATCGCCCCTTAGCGAGAATTTCCGTAAAATATCGCCGCCATGGTATATTAAGCCATTCACCAGGGGACGTACATTACGGCCCCCAGCCCTTCGGTCAGCGCCAGGCACTCCAGTTGGTCGTCCTCTTCGAAAAAAGTGGTCAGAATAAAAAGCTTTTTTTTGAAAAATCTCTGAAACCTTTTCACAGTCAGTTCATCGAAGTTGGGCAGCAGCTCAAGGGTCTCCCCGGAACCTTTAACCGCCATCGTATATCTTCCGTCGGGCTGCTTTAAAAAAATGACCCTGTACGGTTCCTCTGAGCACTTCACCAGTTCCTCTATTTCACTGACATATTTTTTTACCGCCAGCATGGCTTCGGACTTTGTCTTCAACCTGGGACCAACAGCGGGAATATCCTTCCCCAAAAGGGCCATGGCAATTTCTCCGGCATTTAGCACCGGAAGCCTGTCAACCATAAATGCTCCTCCCAAACGGCAGAAATTGCATAAACCCCTCCCGTCTCCCGGGAGGGGTTATATAAATTCAAGCCAGATCTACCCCCAGCAATCGAAATACATTGCCAAGGTCGTTGAATATGGTGAATTTTTCAGAACCCGCAAAAAGAAGGCCCACGGCACTCATATTTTCATTCAGAACCAATGAGCCGCTGTCTCCTCCCTTTGAGACCATATCTGAAACAACCTGGTCGGAAAACATACCCACTTCATTGTCATTCAGGTCAACCCGAAGGGTAACTCCGATAGCTGTAACAGCACCTCCGGTTTTACCGGAACTGCGGCCACTCTTTATAACCCGGTCATTTACCGCAGCCACGGCGGTACCCTCGGGCCGCCCCAGATCCAGAATTTCGGATGCGATCAAATCCCGCGAAACCGGCCTGGCCAGCGCCGCATCTATTATGTTGCTTCCCTGATTGCGCTTTACGAAACGAAGGTCATAATCGTGCCTGAAAATATGAACCAGTTTGCTGCCCACCCGGGCGGCGCCGGCGGCTACCGGGCAGTCGGCCTGCTTTTCGGCTCTAATGAGAGGCCAGAATCTTAACAGCTCAGCAATTTTATCCCCTTCTGTGCCCCCGTCATACGGCCCGGGCTGCAGAACAGAGTCCCCCGGCGCCGCCCTCCGGTCTTTTCCGTCTGTGGCGTTGGCCAGAATATGATTATTACTGAGAATCAAAAGCTCACCGTTTTTAACGTCCCTCACCACAGCGCCGAAAGTGCCGGCGGAAATCTTGTAATGCCCTATGCTCATACCCGGGCGGGCGGGTCTGGCTTTTCCGGTCCTCCCGTCAAGCAGGCGAACCCTGCCCATTTCTATGACATCTGTAGCAACTCCGCCAATCTGAGCGGGAATGACCTGATCCCTTTTTAACTCTTCCATGCCAACCTTTTTCTCAACAAAAACTATAATGGACGGCTGTTGCGTGCGCTCGAGTCCAACCTGCTTCATCCCCACCCCAACGCCGATAACGTTCTTTTTATTTAGAAAAAAATCCCTGGTCCTTTTCAAAGTACGCAGACTTCTTTCCATAAAAACCCCCCCTTGCCGCACCTCCTGCCATTTTATTCAGCCGGCGTGGAAAGGGTTCCAACCGGGTCAAGGAGGGCGCACCCCGGCACAACACCGCGCAAGGTCTTTACGGGGAGTAAGGGGATTTAGGCACACCCAGCCTGTATTTCCCGCGTGTTTCAACATGCAGGGCGCAATCCGGAAATCCTTCGAAAACGTATGATATGGAGACTCTTGGAACATTTTTGCCCCCGTGAATCACAATATCAACAATTATCTGGCTGACCAGATCCCTTATCAGTTCTCTCCTTTCATGTATTGAACATGATAAAAGCCTCTCTCTCACCCATTCCCGGTGGTCTCCCCGGTTAAGGCTGCTCCCTGGCTTTTGGCGGATTTCCGCCGCTCTCAGATCCAACGCCTCCATTTGACGGTTAATATCACAGATCTGATCCCTTACATCTTCCTCGGATATAATCCCCCTCCTGAAAAGGCCGATAATTTTTTTTCTCTCTCTTTCCTTGGACCTGACCTTTTTTTCAATGACAGCCAGCTCTTTTTCTTCCCACTGCCCCGGATCCCCCACAGTGAAGAGGCCCCGCATTTCCCCCACCAGTGCCTTTGGTTGCGGGCAGCTTAAAATATACCGGCACACATCATCCCAAACTATTTTTTCTAGAATATCCGCCCTTACCGACCTGGAAACGCACTTTTCAGCGCCGCCCCTGAATGAGGTGCTGCCGGCACACCTGTAATAACAGTGCCTCCCCTCGCGGCCGGACCCGTCGCCCAAATACTTGCGGCCACAGATACCGCACCTGACCAGTCCTTTTAGAAGGTACTCACGCCTGCAGTTACGCCCGGCATAAATAAGATTCTTTTTGCGGGCCTCCCGGGCGGCCTCCCACTCCTCCAAAGAAACAACGGGCGGGCAGTAAATTTCGACCGGCCTCTTCCTTCCTTTACTGCCGAAAAGAAATTTCCCGCAGTAGGCAGATTTTGACAGTATGCTCCAGACCCTGCCGCCATGCCACCGCCCCCGCATTCCCGGGCCAGTTTTTCCCGAGTCTGCCGGAGGGGGGACCCCCAGGGCGTTGAGGTAGTCGGCTATGACCGCCGTACTCTTTTTGCCGCTTGTATATAGTTTGAATATCAGCTTAACGGTTTCGGACTCTTCCCGGTTAACCACCAGTCTTTTATTCTCCAGGGAATAGCCGTAGGGAGGCGGACCTCCGGGCCAGCGCCCTTCTCTGAGGGCCCTTTCCTTGCCCACCCGCATCCTCTCTGCAATGGTCTCCCTTTCTATTTCAGCTATACCCCCCAAAGTGGTCATAAAAAACTTTCCGCTGGGGGTGGAGGTATCAAAGCTCTCGGTCATGCTTTTCAGGGCCACTCCTGCTTCATCCAGTTTCTGGTGAGTCTTGAGTATATCCAGGGCTGTCCTTGCCAGCCTGTCAAGGCGGTACACGTAAACCGCCCCGAAGTGCCCCTGCAGGGCGTCAGCAATGAGCCTGGAGCCTTCCGGCCGGCCTTCCACCGGCACTGCCCCGCTCACCCCCTCGTCAAGGTAGAAATCGTATATTGACAGCCCGTGCAACTGGCAATACCTACGGGCAAAATCCACCTGGTTCTCTATTGTCCTGGCATCCGCCTGGTCGTCGGTGGATACCCTGCAGTAAACCGCCACCTTCATAGTCACCCTCCTGTAATTTCTCCGGCAACATACGAATAATCATTTTTCAGGGGTGAGAGAACATTGTTGGTGATTAAGATCTTCGGAGCCGGGGAAAAGCGGAAAGAGCGCATCGAGTCAGCCCTGCGGAAATTCTTAAATGCAGGTAGCCGATCCGCTAGCGGCAGGTGCAAGCCGGACCCTGGAAAAAAAGCCGCAAGCCTCTCAAAAGAATCCCCAAACCCCGGTCCTGATGCTGACAGCAAAAACTGAATCCTTTTTCAAATATATTTTGGGGCGAAAAAAAAAGAACGGCGGCGAAAGTGTTCGCCGCCGACCGTTTGTAGTCTAATTACACTGCCTTCCAGACATGCTTTTCTGACAGTACCTGGTGTAAATCCTCCCCGGTAATAAACTTGTTAAACTCGTCGCAGGCCCTGGATTTAAACTTATCCTTATGCTGGACCAGGAAAAACCAGCGGGGAATATCAAGACCTTTAATCCTCAGTGGCTTTAGGCTGCCCAGGGCCAGTTCCTTGCGCAGGCTCCATTTTGACAGTATGGTTATCCCCAGTCCGGATTCCACGGCCTCCTTAATGGCCTGGGTGCTTCCAAGGGTGATTACCTTTTCCGGCCTGAAGCCCGCCTTCTCAAAAAAATCTTCAACGGCCAGCCTGGTGCCTGATCCCTCTTCCCTGATGACAAAAAAGCACTCCTTCAGATCATCCCCGGTAACGTAAGTCCTTTTGGCCAGCGGGTGCAGCGACGGGGCAACCAAAACCAGCTCATCCTGCAGAAACGCTTTAACCTGCAGCTGGGAGTCTTCCACCACACCTTCTATCAGCCCCACATCTATGGTGCCCTCCCTGGTAAGCTCGTGAATCAGCTCGGTATTGCCCACCCTGACGGATAAATCCACATCAGGATACTTTTTTGCAAAATTTGCCAGCAGTTTGGGCAAAACATATTCACCGATGGTAAGGCTGGCCCCGATGGTCAGCTTTCCGGTTACCATATCCACCAGGTCGGCCACCGCCCTTTTGGCCACCTTGTGCAGGCTTAAGATTTCCTGGGCATACTTATACAGGACCATACCGGCCTGGGTAAGGTCCACTTTTTTGCTGGAACGCTCAAAGAGCTTTGCCCCGTAGTATTCTTCCAGCGAATGTATGTGCTGGCTTATTGCCGGCTGGGTCATGTTCAGAAACTCCCCGGCCCGGGAAAAATTCTTTTTCTCTGCCACGGTGATAAATATATAAAGCTGGTTGTCAAGCATGGCGGCCCTCCACGGCATAAACGATACCAGTAATCCGGTATCGACGATATATAGCGATAAATATATATCCGCTGCCGGAATTTTTCAACGTTATTCCCCCCAGTGGTCAGTTGTCCGGGGCAACCGGATAAAAGGGCCTCATGTATCCTCCGTCTCTCTTTTTACGTCCGTTCGGGCCTGCACTGCCTCTTTTCGGGATTTTGCAATGTCGGCTTCCTTACATCTTCCCCGCTCTGGACAGAAACCTGAAATACAGCAGGGCGGAAAAGCCGCCCAGTGCCACAAAGGCTGAAACGGTATTGATCTCGGCCAGATGCCGGGCTAAAAAAGTGGCGTACAAATCCCACGCCATAACTTTCATCGTGCGAAACAACGCTGTAACCGCCGGCGTTATCCTGAAAGCATCCTGGGTGTAAGCCCCCAGAATAAAAATTGTCAGGGCTCCGGTAAAAAATAAGAACCTCTTTAACATTATTCCACCTTCTCACCGCTTTTTTACGGTCATGATAACACGTGATGTCAATAACCATATTTTACCATTTTGCCCAATTAACCAGTATTCTGTCCCCCGGGGGCCGTCTTGCTTCACTGTGCTCAGCCGTATTACAAACAAAAGGGGCTGCCGCCCCTTCGGACGGTATCACGTCTCAACCCCGCAAAGAAAAACTCCGGATTAACCGGAGTTTTCTTCAGATTTTATAGACATTATCTGCTTGCGGGCCCCGTTTTCCGGAAACTACATCAAACTCCACCGGCTGACCCTCGTTTAGGGTTTTAAATCCGTCTTCCCGGATGGCGGAATAATGGACAAAAACATCGGTGCCGTCATCGGACTCAATGAAGCCGTATCCTTTGCCGGGGTTAAACCACTTTACTTTTCCTTGCATGAATATCCTCCTGATTATTAATAACAATACCTGTATTTTAACCCTGTTATATTTTTTTAATACCGATTCAGCTGCATTTTACGGAATACACCCCGGGTCTTTCAACGCCTCCGATTCCGTCAAAACCTGTGATGGTACTGGCGATGACATCCTTAAGGGGGACTGGGTCGTATATGGACGTATAAGCTACTTTTTCCACCACAAACACGGGGTCGTAGGCATTGATCAGAACCCTTTTGGGGGAACTGGCAAAATTGGCCCCGGCCGCCAGTAGCGCCTCGTAATGCGACTGGCACGCCCCGGCAAATATGATCAGGTCGTCAAGGCTCTTTTCATAAAGTCTGGCAGCCCTCACAGCATTCACAAAATGCTGTGAGTTATGGTACTTTTTTATGTCCCTGTAATCCGCCTCCTTTGCCCCCTTGACAAGTCCGTCATGACCGGTAAGCACCAGCATGTCGGGACGGTGTTCCGTCAACAGGTCGATTACCTTCTCGGCCTGCTTCTCCTCGTCGATGTGGTACCCGTGACAGTCTATGTTTAGCTGCTTGTAACTGGTCATGCACATATCCAGGTACTCCTTGTCGCCGTCAAGGTGAACCAGGGTTCCGGGCATGTCGAAGCCTTCCACCTCATTGTGGTTGCTTTTGGTTGTCCTGCCCAGGGCGTGTTTCCGGTACTCGTCCCTGCGAACGAATATATGCTTCATTTTTTCCATGTTTTGCAGCTGGGCTTTATGCCAGTATTGGGACACATGGACCTTGTCGACCTTTGTGAGATCATCCAGCGGGGCTGTGGCCTCAAGCCTTAAATCCAACCCCTTCAGACGGGCGTAAGTGCTGCCGTTTATCTCAATGAATTTGACAACTTTAAAGAATATATCATTTCCGTAGGAATTCCTGGTCACTATGTCGCCTTCTTTGATAGCAGTCAACTGTGATACCCCCTTTTTGGCTTTTTTTCATATTATGGCAATAACACCAAGGGTGTTACTGGAAGAAAAAAACGCCCTCTACCGGGCGTCGGGCTTATAAAAAGATTAATCATTTTGTGTGCTTGTCTGCCACACTGGAGGCGGCATAAGCCTCCGGCTTTATTTTTGCCTGAAACCCGCTGCCGGTGACCATTCCCACAACTTCCCGGATCAAATCCCTGGTCTCCCCCTGCCTGCCCACATCGATGTGGATTTCAACCTCCAGGTCGTCCAGGCCGCTTCCCGCCAGGTAGTTTGCTATCATGCTGCCTACCTCCAGGCTCAGGGCTGTCTCATAAAATATTTTCTGTCGCAGGCTTTTTATTTTCCTCTGAACTTTTTTCCTGTAATAATAGCGTGCCCCTTTACCCAGCCGGTGCACCACAACGGCAGTGATAAAACAGGTTTCGGACCTTACCTGGGAGTCCGACCCGATTATCACCTTGTAGGATGATGTGGGGATTCCGGTAATAAACCCGGTAATGTCGGCCATCATTTCATTGAATGACATTTTACCCCTGGTGGGGCTGTTGAAGTACATAAACATCACCTTTTCGTTCAGGCCGGGGCTTATGCTCAAGAGTGCCCCATGCAGCCGTGCAGCTCACGGGTGACGGCAGCGAATTCCTCAATGTCCAGCGTCTCTCCCCGGCGGGAGGGATCGATTCCCGCCTTTTCCAGCAACGCCTTCAGCCCATCGCGGGCTATATGGGGAAAAGCCGATCCAAGGGCGTTTAACAGCGTTTTCCTCCTCTGCCCGAAGGAACCCCTGACAGTTTTAAAAAAAAGATCTTCATCAGGTGTCTCCACGGCCGGCCTGGACCTTTTATCAAGCCTTACCACGGCGGAATCAACATCCGGCCGGGGAATGAAAACAGTATTTGGAACCCTGAACAGGTAGCGGACCTCGGTATAATACTGCACCGCCACGGTAAGGGCCCCGTAATCCTTACCGCCGGGTAAGGCCGCAATCCTTTCGGCCACTTCAAGCTGCATCATTATGACCAATGAGGAAATATTAAACCCGCTTCTGAGAAGACGCATTATCAAAGGCGTGGTTATGTAGTAAGGCAGGTTTGCAATAAGTTTGTACCGCCCGCTGTGCCCGGCATGGGTTTTTACTATATCATCCAGATCGACCTCCATGGCGTCACCGGGCACAATGCTGACGTTTCCCGTCCCCTGTAGAGTTTCTTCCAGGATGGGAAGCAAATTCCTGTCCAGTTCCACTGAAATCACTTTTTTGGCCATCGTGGCCGCTGCCCTGGTTATTACACCCAGCCCGGGCCCTATTTCAACCACAACGTCATCCTTGTCCAGGGAAGCGGAAGATACTATTTTGTTTACTATATTGGCGTCCACCAAGAAATTTTGCCCCATACTTTTCCGGCAGCGGAAGCTGTATTTTTCAAGCAAATCCCTGACCGCCGACGGCGCTGCAACATCAGTCATAATTCCTCCGGCAAAAATACTTTATGCTGAATTTAATGCTCCAGAATTATAATATACATAATTTACCACAGGCAGTTCCCGCCTGGAGTTATTATTATTCTAACTATATACCAACATTCTATCTGTTTTAAATATTTTAACCACAAAACCCCGGCAATTAAAATTACTATTTTGTTGACTTCCGGACACTGAATTGAAAAAAATAAGAGGGCTTTACCCCTCTTTATGCTCAATCGATTATATAAACCCTTACCCGCCTTACACCCCACCTGTTTGCCTCGGCCTCGGACTCCAGGAATACGTCAATGCGGTTTCCTCTTATGGCCGATCCCCTGTCAAGGGCTGTGCCGTATCCATAGCCGTCTATATACATCCTTGTGCCAAAAGGTATCACCGACGGGTCCACCGCCACGGTGCCATATCCCGGCGCCGTGCCGCTGGCAGTATTGTAACCTGTGTAAGTATAGGCCGTGGCAACCACATCCATGGCCTCCCTGAACCTGATTGACTCCCCTCCCCTGGAGACCGACTGGGCCGAGCCCACTTCCACAACCTTATCCACCGGCTGCGATACTATTTCCCTGTTTACAAGGCCGCGGCTGACTTCCTGCCCGTCATGGTAGGTAACCTTCCAGGTCAGAACCTCTTTTCCGTCCTGCCCCCAGCTTATTGTCCTGCTGATTCCCCTGGCCATATCGGGATTGGGCACCCGCCGGGTATCGCACGCAACGGTCACTGTTTCCGTCTCGGTTTCCGTGGTAACCCTTACTATGCTAATCTCGGTGTCCCCTGAAATCTTTTCGCCGGCCCCGGGTTTGACGATGTCTTCACCGCCCAGCGCCACATTTTTTTCCTTCAGAACATCCCCCACAGTTTCACCGGTGGAATAAAAATCGGTTTTTTCACTGTCCGCCAGCAGTGTAATCCTGTGCGCCCTTTTTATGACCACACGGGACCCCTCAGCCAGTTTTTCACCCGGTTCCGGGATTACCTTGTCATGGGGCCCCAGGACCACCTTTTGCTGTTCAAGAAACTCTTTTACATCGGCAGCCCTGGTTTTTATTGCAACTTCTTTTCCATCATCCACCAGCGCGACTGTTTTCCCGGACCATGCGAATCCAATAATGGCGCCTGCCGCAATTATCATTATAACTATGCTTGCAATGATTAATCGGGGACGGAAGGATGAAATGCCAGGCGGGGTTTTTCTATCTTTATTCAAAACTGCTCCCCCTTTCCGGTGCACTCCCACCGCACATAAATGCTTTAATAATACTTCTATCTTTTTCCCCGGTTTCCTTCCAAAGCCATGAAAAAAGTATCTTTTAAGATTGTCAAAAGTTGCCGGCAACCGGTCCGAAATGGCAGGTTGCCGGCAACCCGGCTATTAACATTCTATTATTAACACCCGGTTGTGATAACTGGTTTTTTGCAATAGTTTAAAAATATATCCCGGCATTTATGCCCAGTCCCCGTTTTTACGAAATCATAGGGCATGGGCATTGCATATCTTTAAGTATGCAACCGGCTTCTGCCCTTTTGCCGGTCAGCTGAAAGGGTGATTTTTAATGGAACAGATATCTGTATTACTGAGTATTTTCATGATCAACATGGTCTTGAGCGGAGACAACGCCGTGGTCATTGCCCTGGCCAGCCGGAAGCTGCCTCCCAAACAGCAAAAGGCGGCCATACTGATAGGAAGCGGCGGGGCGGTAGTTTTAAGAGTCATACTGACCATTGTGATAGTGCTGCTGTTAAGAATTCCGCTGCTGCAGGCTGCGGGCGCTCTCCTGCTTACATATGTGGCTGTTAAACTGCTCAGGGAGGACGACTCCGGGGAGGAGAGCGAGACTGCGGAAAACATCGTGCAGGCTGTAAAAATAATTATTTTTGCCGACCTTGTAATGAGTCTGGACAATACCCTGGCCATCGCAGCCGTTTCAAAGGGAGACTGGGTAATGCTTGTTATCGGCCTTGCCACCAGCATACCCGTTATTATTTTTTGCGCCCGGCTAATACTGTACCTGATGAAGAAGTTTCCCGTGATCGTATATATAGGAGCCGGAATACTGGGCTGGACGGCCGGGAAGATGCTTGTGGAAGACAAGATGGTGGCGGGCTTTCTGCATAATAATTACGGCCACATTACGGATATGATCCATGTGGCCGTACCTGTGGCGATAACCGCCTTTGTACTGATATACGGGTGGGTATGGAACGCAAGGAAGCGCAGGGAAAAGACCCCGGCAGCATGAACCCCGGGACCGGTACGGCCAGCTGTGATCTTTTGGACGTGGGCTACCGCCTCCTGTACTGTATAACCTCTGCCGTAACAAAAACCGTCATCACCGCGAACATTGCGATATAAAGGGAGCCGTGAGCCGGCAACAACGGCTTTAAATACTTTTCGCCGCTGATCATGTCACCGGCCACCCAGGCGATAATACCGGCACCGACATAGGTGACAAAATAGAATTTTGACATTGCCGAAGCCAGCAACTGGCTCCCCACCATCAAAAGGGTCATGCTGAACAGAAGGCCGGCTATCAGCAGCACAAGGCTTCCGTGGGAAGCCCCGCCAACGGCAAGAACATTGTCCATGGACATAACCAGGTCGGCCAGAATAATAGTCTTAACGGCCTTCAACAGGTGTTTCTGGGGTTCTATGCGTCTTTCCTCATCACTTTCTGTAAGAAGTTTTATGGCTATCCAGATCAACACCACTCCGCCGGCAAACTGCAGGAAGGGCACCCTGATGAGAGTGACGGCAATCAAGCTGGTGAATAGAATCCTGAGTGCTATCGCCCCCAGTGCCCCCAGCAAAAAGGCCTTTTTTCTGTTTTGTTTGTCCAGGTTTCTGGTAGCCATGGCAATTATTAAAGCATTATCCCCGCTCATTACCAGGTCGATGAGGATAATTTCCAGGGCTGCTATCCAGAAGGATATGTTTCCATGCATTTCCATAAAATCACCCATTAAAAAAATATGCCGGCAGAACAAATCAAAGAACGGTAAATTAATCCAAAAAGCAGAGGGCTGTTTGCCCTCTGCTTTTCATTTGCGGCAGATTTTAGCGTTATCGGCTGTGATTAAAACTCCACGCCCCTTTGGGCCTTTATCCCCTGCCTGTAAGGGTGCTTAACCTCCATCATCTCCGTGACCAGGTCGGCCCTTTCTATGATGGACTGCGGGGCGTTGCGGCCGGTCAGGACCAGGTGCAGCCCAGGGGGCTTCACTGATATTACTTCAAGCAAATCCTCCTCGCTCAACAGGTTGAAGCCGGCGGCGTATATTATCTCGTCAAGTATCACCATATCCCACCTGCCGGAGGTTATTTCGCCTTTTGCCTCCTCCAGGGCCTTGCGGGCGGCCTGCCTGTGAAGTTCCCCGTCCTTTTCTTCACTTCCCCTGACAAAGCCTTCACCCAGGGGCCTTATTTCCAGTCCCTCCAGCTTTCCGGAGGCCATAAGCTCCCCGTATACCCAGCCTCCCTTTATGAACTGGAGTATCAAAATTTTCATTCCCTGGCCCCATGCCCTCAGGGCCATTCCCAGGGCCGCCGTTGTTTTTCCCTTGCCGTTACCGGTGAAAACAATCACCAGGCCCCTGTTTTCGGCCATTTACATCACTCCCGCCATTCAAATACACAAAGCTCTCATTCCCGGGAATTTCGTTTTATTCTAAGAATGCCTCCTATGAGAGGTACTCCAGCTTAATCCCGAATATACGGGCTGCGTTGGAGGAGGCGGCCCTGGCGAATTCTCCGGTTGATATCCCCCGTAGCCGGGCTATTTCTTCGGCAACATATTTGACGTATGCCGGCTCGTTTCTCCTGCCCCGGTATACCTGGGGGCTTAAATAGGGGCAGTCGGTCTCGATAAGTATGCGGTCCGAAGGGAGCCTGGCGGCGATATCCTTCAGCCTGGCCGCATTGGGATAGGTCACAGGTCCGGCGATGGAGATATAAAACCCCCTTTTCATGCACTCCTGCGCCATTTCCCAGCTGCCGCTGTAGCAGTGCATCACGCCGCCCTTTTCCGGCACACCGTCTTTTCTGATAATATCCATCAGGTCCCCGTGGGCGTCCCGGTCGTGTATTACCACGGGCATTTCCAGTTCCCTGGCCAGGGCAAGCTGCTCCCTGAAAACCCTTTGCTGAGCCTCCCTGGGGCTTAAGTTGCGGTAGTAGTCCAGGCCCATCTCACCCAGGGCCACCACCTTGGGGTCCCGGGCCAGTTCGGCCAGCCGGTCCAGGTAGCCCTGCGGGGCCTCATCAGCGTCGTGGGGGTGAATCCCCACGATGGCATACAGTCCGCTGTACCGTCCGGCCAGGGCCACCGACCGGCGGGAGGACTCAAGGTCGAAGGAGGCGTTTACTATAACGGCCACTCCGCTTTCAGAGGCCCTTTGTACCGTTTCCTCCCGGTCGCCGTCAAATTCCTCTATATCGATGTGGGCGTGGGTATCCACCAGAATTAAATCATGCATGTATATCACCCCTAGCCCTAAATCCTAATCCCTGACTTCTTCTATACGCGGGAACAGGGGATCACCTCTCCTGACCGCCACCCCGGCCGGGAAGCGCCCCCAGGTAAGGGATTCCCAGGTATGCAGTTCCGGCCTGTCGGCTATCCCCATCAGCGGCCATACCCTGGGAGCCATAAGGGGCATAAATGGGGATGTCAACACCGTAATGAACCGGATTGTTTCCGTGAGATTGTACAGCACGGTGTTGAGCCGATCCCTGGATTCCGGGTTCTTGGCCAGCACCCAGGGGGCAGTTTCATCAACGTACTTGTTGGCCCGGGCCACAAGCTTCCAGACTGCCGCCAGGGCATTGGAAAGCTCTCTCTTTTCTATTAGTTCCTCCACCGCCTCAGGCGTCTCTGAGGCCAGTGCGATCAGTTCCTGATCCGGCCCCTCGGCAGGGCCGGGAGCGCCTATAACTCCCTTGAAGTATTTATCCGCCATTCCCAGCGTCCTGCTGATCAGGTTGCCCAGATCGTTGGCCAGGTCCTTATTTATCCTGTTGATAAGCGCGTCCTCGGAATACAGCCCGTCGGCTCCGAAGCCCATCTCCCTCAGCAGGTAGTACCTTATGGCGTCAACCCCGTATTTATCTATAAGCGCGTGGGGATCCACCACGTTGCCCTTGGACTTGCTCATCTTGCCGCTGTCAAGCAGCAGCCACCCGTGGCCCACCACCTGCTTGGGCAGGGGAATCCCGGCTGCCATCAGTATCATCGGCCATATCACGGTATGGAAGCGCACGATGTCCTTGCCCACCAGGTGTATGTCGGCGGGCCAGAATTTTTTGTACAGGTGGTCGTCCCCGCTGCCGTAGCCAAGGGCCGAAATATAGTTCGTCAGTGCGTCAACCCATACATACACCACATGCTTGGGGTCAAAGGGAACCTTAATGCCCCAGTCGAAGGTGGTACGCGATACGCACAGGTCCTCCAGCCCGCTCTTAATGAAGCTAGTCATCTCGTTGCGCCTTGAAGCCGGCTGTATGAACTGTGGGTTGTCTTCTATGTGCTTTAAAAGCCTGTCGGCGTAATTAGACATCCTGAAAAAGTAGCTTTCCTCTTTCAGAAGCTCAACCGGCCTGCCGCAGTCGGGGCAGTTGCCTTCCTCAAGCCTGCCCTCCAGCCAGAAGGTTTCACAGGGAGTGCAGTACCATCCTTCATAGCTGGCCTTGTATATGTCCCCCTGCCGGTACAGCCTCTCAAATATCCCGGAAACCACCCTCTTATGCCTTTCCTCGGTGGTGCGGATAAAATCGTCGCAGCTGATCTCAAGCCTTGCCCAGAGGTTCTTGAAGCCCTCCACTATCTTGTCGACGTACTCCAAAGGGGTTTGCCCCTTCGACCGGGCGGCCCTGTCTATTTTCTGGCCGTGCTCGTCGGATCCGGTAAGAAACCAAACGTCGTAGCCGGTAAGCCTCTTGAACCTGGCGAAGGTATCCGCCGCCACCGTGGTGTAGGCGTGCCCTATATGCAGGTTGTCACTGGGATAGTATATGGGTGTGGTTATATAAAAAGTCTTTTGTTCTCCCATTCCTTTTCTCCTTTCATAAAAATAAACTACGGAGGGCAAAGATATTGCCAAGAGGAATCCAGAATTCTATAAGATTCTGGATTTCAACCGCAATTCCGGCTCCCTGGCAAAATAAAAACCTCCGCCCGACACACAGCCGGGGGCGGAGGTATTCTTCCGCGGTACCACCCCAATTTTGCCCGGGCTTTTTCAAGCACAGGCCTCATCAGGTCTTAAGACAATGTTGTCCGTAACCTTCGAGCATGATAACGGCGCTCAACCCGGATGAGCCTACGGCCTGTGCTATCCAGACGTTATTACCCATTTTACACAAGGCTTTCGACACCCGGCTCCGGGGCCATGTTCGGCCGGCTGGTCCGGCGGGCTTACACCTAACCCCGCTCTCTTGGCGGATTGCCCGGCTTACTCATCCCCTTCACTGCCTGTAAGGTATATAATTTTCCAATAGGGTAATTTTAACCGCCTTTTACTCCTATGTCAAGTTTCCCCCCAAAAGGTCAGGTAAAAACAATATTATCCAAAATTTAGAACACCTATTGACTTTTAATGGTATGATTGGTACCATTTAGTCACACTTATTTTGTTTCTTTATGTCGAAGGTTGTGTGTGCAAGAGGGGAGGGATAGTGTGAAATCTACAGGTATTGTCAGAAAGGTGGACGAGCTGGGTCGGGTCGTTATCCCCATCGAACTGAGGAGGACCATGGGCATAGACGAAAAAGATGCCCTGGAGATCTATGTGGATAACGAAAAAATCATCCTCAAAAAATATGAGCCAGCCTGTATTTTTTGCGGAAATGCAGCAGACGTCCAGGACTACCAGGGAAAGAGAGTTTGCAAGGACTGCGCCAAGGACATGGCATCCAAATTTGAAGTAGTCCCAAAGGCCATATAAACAGCTAAGTAATTAGTGAATGGCCATGCCAGGGGGTTTATCCACCCCCTGTTTTTTTTTGCTGCAGCAGGGCGTCATAGACTTCCCTTTTAGGCAGTCCGGCCTTTATCGATGCCTCTTTTATAGCCTCCTTGCGGGTCAGCCCCCTGATTTCGAAGTCCTGAACCATGGAGACCAAAGCTTCCGCCGAAAAACTGATGCCCCCGGCCCCTCCGGGCTCCTCAGCCCGGGCCCCTTCCAGCACCAGTGTTATCTCTCCTTTTGGAGTATTCCGGCCAAACTTTTCAACCGCATCCTGCAGGTTACCCCTCCAGATTTCCTCATAAACCTTGGTCAGCTCCCGGGCCACACATACTCTCCTGTCGCCCAGCACTTTCAGCATGTCCGACAGGGTGGACTCCAGGCGGTGAGGGGCCTCGTAAAACAGCATGGTCCTCTTTTCCGGCCTGAGATCCTCCAGCCTGGCTGTTCTGGCCTTTCCCCTGGCCGGCAGAAACCCCTCAAAGCAAAACCTCCCGGCAGGAAGCCCGGATGCCACCAGCGCGGTCAGAGAGGCGCTGGGCCCCGGCACCGGCACCACCTTTATTCCTTCTTCAACCGCCATGGCAGCCAGCTCCTCCCCGGGATCGGACACCCCGGGCAAACCGGCGTCAGTGACCAGGGCGATATTCTTTCCCTCCAGCAGCTGCCCTATCAGGTACTGGCCCTTGCTGCGCCTGTTATGGTCATGATAGCTGGTCAGCGGCGTGTGAATTTGGTAATGACTGAAGAGCTTTCTGGTGCGCCTTGTATCCTCGGCGGCAACCAGGTCCGCCTCCCTGAGAATCCGCAATGCCCTTAGTGTGATGTCCTCAAGGTTGCCGATGGGGGTGGCGCAAAGATAAAGCATTCCCTTGGTATCCATCAGGGTGGCGTCACCGCCCGCCCCTTTTGCATGAAGGCGGCGCAAAAAAGGCAGTCCCCGCTGCGGACCCCGCCGAAATACACATTGCAGATGTGAAAGCCCCGGTCGTAAAGGTTCATAAGATTATCAATGCCCCGGGGTTCCCGGTCGCCCGGGCTTTCAACGCTCCCGCTGCCGCCCGGCCGGACAGCCCTGGCCAGCTCTGTCTTGAGCCTTGAGTTTTCATCCTCCAGCAGTTGAACGTACCTTTTAATTTTTGCAAGATCTGCAGCAAGATCTTGCATCCTGGTTTCCATTTGCCTGATCATTTGGCCCAGGGGATGTGTCATTTTCACCCCTCGCTCCCTTGGGAGTAATCTCATTGCTGGAAAACTCCTTGATAGCCTTGCTTTCTTTCAATTCCACCGCGACTGTTTTCTTGAAGATATTTATACTTGTGACCTTACCCTCTCCCACGGGCGTGACAACATGGCTTCCCACCTCGGGGAACTCCTCCCGGGCCAGCTCATAAGTGTCGTTTTCATATTTAAGGCAGCACATGAGGCGGCCGCAAATTCCCGAGATCTTGGTGGGATTCAGGGATAGGTTCTGGTCTTTGGCCATCCTGATGGAAACCGAGGCAAAGTCGGAAAGCCATGTGGAGCAGCAAAGCTCCCTGCCGCAGCAGCCCAGGCCCCCCATCATCTTGGCCTCGTCCCTGACCCCAATCTGGCGCAGCTCTATACGGGTCCGGAAAACCGCCGCCAGGTCCTTCACCAGTTCCCTGAAATCTATCCTTCCTTCGGCGGTGAAATAAAATATTATCTTGCTGCCGTCGAAGGTCTGCTCAACCCCCACCAGCTTCATGGGCAGGCCGTGCGCCGCTATCTTATCCAGGCAAACCTGGAAGGCCCGGACCTCTTTCTCACGGTTTTCCTTCAGCTGTTTCCTGTCCTCATCCGTGGCCTTGCGCAAAACCTTTTTGAGAGGGGCGACAACCTCCTCCTCGGGGACATCGGCGGTGCCTATCACAACCTCACCGTATTCTATACCCCTGGCGGTTTCCACAATTACATCGTCTTCAACTCCAAAACTCATATCTCCGGGATCAAAATAATATATTTTCCCGGCCTTTTTAAACCTGATTCCCACTACACTGTACGTCATACACTACATAACCTCCTCCAGCCAGGGTCCGCCCGGGTCCATTCCGGCCAGCCCCAGGAAAAGAACCTCCAGGGCCAGCTGAACGTTTGCGCTGGCTGTCAGCGAGCTTTTAGCCCGCTCTATATCACTTATTATTTCCAAAAGCCTGCCGGTGCCGTAACACCGGGCCAGGCCCCTCACTTCATTCTTCCTGTCCGAATTGATAAGACAGGCCTCTTTTCCCGTCTCCCTGTACGTTAACGCGTCACGGAACCATATCATCATCAGGTCCAGAAGTATTATAGCATCTTCTTTCTTCCCGGCCGCTTCCCCCGCCAGCGCCAGCGCGTCCTCCACCGAAGCGCCGGCAATGCCGGTGACAACACGGTAAGCCCGGTCCCTGGCGTAAAGACCGCCCGAAAACAGATCCAGGGCCCTCCCCAGGCTTCCCCCGGCCAGCGAGGCCGCCAGATCCACCTCTTCCCCCGGCGCCCCCGTAACCCTTATCATACCCTGTACAAGCTGGTATTTCAACAGGGGTTGAAAATACATATGCTGACAGCGGGAAATTATAGTGGGAAGAATAGCCTGGGGCCTGGCGGCAACCAGTATGAAAACCACCCCGGGCAGAGGCTCCTCCAGTGTCTTTAGCAGGGAATTGGCGGCCTCCGTGGTCATCAGGTCGGCGCCGTCCACTATCCTTACGGTCCAGCGGGCCATGGCCGCCCCCCCCTGAACCCCCGAGATCATCTGCCGGACCTGGCTGATCCTGACCGAAGAACCTTCGGGCCCTATTACCAACACATCAGGGTGAACCTCCCGGGCCACCCTCCGGCAGCCGTCGCACTCCCCGCACCCGGCGCCGTCAATGGGCCGGTTACACATCAGTGCCGCCGCAAAAGCCAAGGCAGTAGTCCTTTTGCCCACCCCTTCCGGGCCCGAAAAAAGGTAGGCGTGGGCCACCCTGCCCGAAGCCAGCGCTCCCCTGAGGTTTTTTATGATTTCCCCGTGCCCGATAATATCCCCCAGCAAAATCATACCCACCGTTCCTCCAGCAACCTGTTCACCGCGGACCTGATCAACGGAAACATTTTTTGCGCCGGCATTGACCCGTCAATGACCAGGTAACGTCCCGGGTTTCTCCCCGCCATGTCCAAATATCCTTTCCGCACCCGCTGCAAGAATTCTATCCCTTCCCTTTCCATGCGGTCTGCTGGCCGGGTGAGCCTGGCCAAGGCCATGGAAGGATCAATATCAAGCAGTATGGTTATTTCCGGCTCCAGCCCCATACATGCGTATGTGTTGATACCTTCAAGAAAACCCCTGTCCAGCCCCTTGCCCGCTCCCTGGTAGGCAGTCATGGAATCGGCAAAGCGGTCGCAAATCACCACCGATCCAGTCTTTAGGGCCGGGATTATCCTTTCGGCCACCAGCTGTGCCCTGGCCGCACCGTACAGCAGCGCCTCGGCCACCGGATCGACGGGCCCGGCGCCGTATAGCAGTACATTTCTAAGACCTTCCCCCAGAGCTGTTCCCCCCGGGTCCCTTGTGACCAGTACTCCATACCCGCCGTCTGAAAGTGATGAGGCCAGCAGGTCTGCCTGGGTGGTCTTGCCGGAACCGTCAATTCCTTCGAATACTATAAACAATCCTTTTTTCATGGCTTTATATTCCTTGAATGCTTAGTTTTGACTCGCTTAAACAAATGCTGGGGGCATGTCCTGCGATTCTTAAATCCTACCCGTCAATTACATTCAGATATTCCAGCCCGGGATCGTCCGGGCCCTGGAAGCAGGCTCCGGCATCCCTGGCCGAGGTTAAATAATTCAACGTCTCCCTGGTTATCTCCTCCCCCGGAAGAAGCGCCGGTATTCCCGGGGGGTAAACCGCCACCCACTCCCCGCACACCAGCCCGGATGAACGGTCCAGCTTTACCCGGCGGGAGGGGGCAAACCAGGCGTCCCTGGGATTCATAACCATCCTGGGTTCAGGCATTCCGGGAATAGGTGAAAGGTTACGGCCCTTACCCTCCCTTTTGGCAAAGTCACCTACGGCCCGGGCCAGTTTCCGGCAGTCTTCCCGTGAAGCCCCCAGCCCCAGAACGACAACAAGGTTATCCCTGTCAGCCATTTCAACATATATGCCATGGTTCCGGGCCAGCCATCCGGAGGCCTGGTACCCTGTGAGGCCCAGCCCGCTGACCCTTATTACCACCCGGCACGGATCAAAAGCAAATACCGCGTCCCCGTCCAGGTTCCGGGGCCCCAAAACCTCTATTCCCCCTATGCCTGAAAGCCGCTCTCTCAGCTCCAGGGCCGCCTCCAGCACCTCCCCCAAGATCTCATGCCCCCGGGTGGCCAGTTGCTTGCGGGCGGCGTCCAGTGAGGCCATCAGTATATAAGAGGGACTGCTTGTCTGTATCATTTTGACAGCTGAAAACACCCTGCAGGGGTCCAGGAGCGTACCCTTTAGGTGTAAAACGGATGACTGTGTCATAGACCCGCCGGTTTTATGCAGGCTCTGCACCGAGGCGTCGGCGCCGGACTCAAGCGCCCCCTCCGGCAAGTCCGGGTGAAAGTACAGGTGGGACCCGTGGGCCTCGTCGGCCAAAAGGGGCATCCCTGCGGCGTGGGCCAGGCGGGCGGCTTCGCAAGTATTCCCGGCCGTACCGTAGTAGGTGGGATGAACACACAAAACAGCCCTGGCGCCCGGGTTTTCCGTTACAGCCCTTTCCACCGAGGACACCGGAACCCCGGCGGCAAAATTGAAGTCCGGTACAATGGATGGGGTGATAAAAACCGGGTCCATTCCGGACAGCACAAGCCCCCCGATGATGGAGCGGTGGCAGTTCCTGGGCAGTATAAGCCTGTCCCCCGGACGGCCGGACGCAAGAATCAGCGCCTGCAGTCCCCCGGTGGTCCCGTTGGCCAGGAAGAAGCTCCTGTCAGCCCCGAATGCTCCGGCGGCCAGTTCCTGGGCACTGGCTATCACTCCCGCAGGGCCGTTCAGGTCGTCCAGCCCGGGCAGCTCGGTAACGTCCATTAGAAAAACGTCCCGCCCCGCCAGGGAAAGCAGTTCGCCCGGCGCAGCCTTTCCCCCGCCGTGACCCGGCACATGGAATCTGGCAGGGCCCGACAGAATGTATTTTAAGATGGCATCCACAAGAGGTGTTTCAAATTGATTTTTTTTCATAATGAGTTATCGAACCAAAAATAAATAATTTTATGCTGAAATTATATCTCATGGCGTTTTAATTGCATATTACCAACATTTTAATTAATATTAGCTTTTTAATGATGCAAACTATATTTGATTAAGCTTTATTTAAAACTAAAACCCGGGAAAGGAGTTGAATCCCGTGTCGGCAGAAAAAATCGACGAAAAACTGCTGTCAAAAAAATACCGCACCAATGTGGTCCGGCTGATCAGGGCGTGGAAAAAGGGCCTTACGGATTTCGAGATAGCACGGGAAACAGGAATCGACCCGGTAAAACTCAGGCAGATAAAGGCCGATATAGAGATGGCCCACCGCAGGCTGCGGCTGGCCAGAAAAAACAGCTCCCAGATGACGGGTCAGGTTCCGGTGCAACGCCATATTTTTTTTAACCCGTTTATGTAAAGACCGTAAATATAATCACAACACCTGGAATTCACCAGTTTATGCTCACAGTCTCCGCAGATGAAACTGCCCCTTAATAAAAGCCCGTCTACATAAACGCCTTCCTGGCCGCAGATTATACACCTTTGAGACATAATTTCCGTCATTCACGCCACTCCTCAAACACCGGAATAAATCGGGATATTTAAAAGTATTCCCACCGGTGTCAGGTTGTTACAAACAAAAAAGAGGCCGGGGATTGATTAAATCTCCGCCTCTTTAAAAACAACCACTTTTTGCTGTTTATTTCTCACCCTTTTTCTTGGCCACGCTGATGGCGCAGTCGGGGCATACGGTCTGGCAGATGCCACAGGCTATGCACTCGTCGTTTATTTCAACCGACGGTGTGCCGTACACGCCCAGCACGTCGGACCAGGACATGCATTTCTTGGGGCATTTTTGTATACACAGGCCACACCCCTTGCACAGCCCGGGAAATATTGCCCACAGTCCTTTTTCCACTTCAAAGGGCCTGGCTTTAAAATCCGGCGCTTTAACTTCGGAAGAATTCCCGGCGACAGTTTGCGTCATTTTCAGCCACCTCCTACAGTAAAGCGGCCACAAGTTCGGCGCCCCGGTCTATGGCCTTGAAGTTGAGTTCCCGGAGCTTGGGGTTCTTCTCAAACTTGTAACCCAGTTTTTTCTCAATTGCATCCTTGGCCCGTTCATCTGTTACAACCTTGGTGGCCTTGACAACGGCCCCCATGATGATAACGTTGAACACCCGGGGGTTCAGTTCCTCGTTGGCCACCTGCAGGGCCGGAATGGCGAGGACCTTCTTGGCGTTCCCGGGTATTGCGTCCTGGGGCACCTCTATGCCGGCGTCGTAAACAAAAATTGTGTCCGGCCCCACGTACTGGCGGGTCCTGTAAACCGCCCTGTCACTCAAGGCAATTACTATGTCAGCCGTAAGGAATTTGGGTGATCCGATGGCCTCGTCTCCGATCTGCAGATAAGCAACCGAAACCCCGCCCCGCTGCTCCACGCCGAAATTGGGAATGTACAGGGCTTCCCGGCCTTCTTCATTGGCAGCCTCGGCGATAATCTCGGCCACCGACTGCACACCCTGGCCGCCTTCTCCGGCCAGAATGATTTTAACCGCCTTAGCCATTATTTTCCCTCCTCATGCCGGGATTCTGGCACTTTTATTTCTCCTACCTTGAAATATTTGGTCATTTCCTTCTCCAGGAATTTCCATGTCTCCTCGGCGTTGGTACGCCAGTTGGTGGGGCATGTGGACAGCACCTCTACGAAGGAAAACCCGTTGCCGTTGATCTGGTTTTCCAGTGCTTTCTTGATAAAACCCTTAAGCTGCTTGGGATTTGATACTGTTCCCCTGGCCACGTAGGCCCCTTCCTGGGTGATGGCAGCCACCATTTCCGGGCCCTGTGTGGGATAACCGGTCTTTTCGGCATCACGCCCGTAAGGACTGGTTTCGGTCTTTTGGCCCGGCATGGTGGTTGGGGCCATCTGACCGCCGGTCATTCCGTACTGGGTGTTGTTGACCAGTATAACGGTGATTTTTTCATTTCTGGCCGCCGCGTTGACCAGGTGCTGGGAACCTATGGCGTACCCGCCGCCGTCGCCCATGTAGGCAATGCCGATAAGACCGGGATTTGCCCTTTTTATACCGGTGATTACCGGGGTGGTCCTCCCGTGGTGGGTCTGAATTGAGTCGATGTTGAAAAAATCCCAGGAAAGGAGTGAGCACCCGATATCACAGCCGTATACCGCCCTGTCCTGGATGCCCAGTTCGTCGATGGCTTCTCCCAGAGCCTTCAAAACCAAGCCGTGGCCGCACCCGGGACAAAATTTATGCGGTTTTGTATCGACTCGCCAGCTTTTGGGCATGGCTATCTGTACAGACATTATGAAAGCCTCCTTTCAATCTCCCGCAAAAGGGCCTCTTTAAACCCGGCAAGCAAAAGCCCTTTCGTTCAATAAGCAAATCTCTGAAACATAACAAATGAAAACATCAGTCCGGCCATATGGCCGTTTTCTGTATATATAAGCCTTCCCGGCCTTAACCCAGTATCGACCTGACCTTGGAGGACACTTCCTCGGCGGTTATGCCCACTCCCGGCTTATAGAAGGGTATTATGTCGGCGCTGCATCCGTATATGGCATCCTTGACCAAACGGGCAAGCTGTCCCACGGACGATTCAGCCACAAGCAGTGCCTTGGCCTTGTTGGCCACTTCCCTCAGTTCTTTTTCGGCCATCGGGCGCAATGTAATGGGCCGGAAGTAGCCGACCTTCAGTCCCTGTTCCCTCAGCTCCTTGACGGCTTCTTTAACAGCCCTGGAAACTACTCCGTGGGATACAACCACCAGGTCGGACTCGTCGGCCGCCAGGCTGTCGTATTCGGCCACAAAGGGAGCCATGGCGTTAAAATCTTTTTGGAGGCTTTCCACTACCTCATACAGCTCTTCCTCTACGTTGTAGGTGTTGCGGTACTGTCCGGGGGGCCTGTCCACTCCCGGCACTCCGGGCTTGCCTACATAGGCTTCTGAGGAAACCATCTCGATGCCCCTGGCCTCAGGGTCGTACATTACCAGTGACTCCCTCATTTTGGCCTGGTAGCCGTCTCCCAGTATAAAGGTGGGGAAGCGGTATTTCCAGGCGGTGTTGAACGCCTTGATGGTATAGTCGTACAGTTCCTGGTGGTTAGAGGTGGAGTAAACAACGCGGAAGCCTTCCCCGTTGCCGCCGATGGTGGTCATGGTGACCTCCTGCTGGGAATAAATAACCGTGGCGGTTGACGGGCCTCCCCTCTGCTGAACTACAACCACTATGGGCAGCCTCATGGCTTCGGCCATGGAAATGGGCTCCTGCATGAGAGTGTTGCCCGGGCCGGCGGTGGCGGTAAAGGACTTCCTGCCGGCAAGAACGCCGCCCACCGTTGTAAACCCGGCCGACAGCTCATCCTCTGTCTGCAGAAACTCTTTCCCGTACTTGGGAGCCATCCTTGTCCAGTAATGCATGATCTCGTTCTGGGGGGTGATGGGATAGCCGTACATTATATCGGCGTTTGCCATAACCGCGGCGTAGGCCACCACTTCGTTGCCGGTCATGAAGAACCGCTTTTCCCCCTTAATGGGTTTTTCTGGCATATTTCAGGTACACCTCCTAAATCTGTTTGGCTTATAAGCATTTCACCAGGGTTAGGAATACAGAATTCAGGAGTCAGAATCCAGAATAAAAAACACTCCCTTTAAAGGTTCCCCGGATTGAACTTACAAACCGCATCACAAAAACAGCTTTTCTATGCTCCTTCTAACGTTATACGAAAGGGTCAAAATTCTGAATTCTGGCTTCTGGATTCTGAATTCTACCCAAACTTTTTTACCAGAGTGTTTGCGGCATATACCGCCTGATGGGCCACACCGGATTACCCATGCAATCTTTAGGCCCGATGTCGGCCGCTATTTTTTCCACCGCCGTTGTCGCCAGTACAGGCATTCCCAGGACCCTGGCCGCTTCATTTACAGCCACGGCCCCCTCCTGAACAATTTCGGCGGTGGTCTCATCACCCAGATGCGTATTGTTAAGCAGTATGTCAACGTTGCCCAGTTCCCTTACATATTCCACTATGTCCTCCACCGTCCCGGTCATGGGCCGTGAAGTGTTTATAACGGCCACCACTTTCAGGTCCGGGTCATTCTGGGCACCCTCCAGGAGGTTCAGGGTCCGGGACCCCCCGACGCCGTAGCCGATATCCAGTATTATATCCCCCGGCCGCTTAAGCGCCCAGCGATTTTCGGCCCTTAGCACGTTGCCGGTCTCGCCGAGGCCCACCATATCCCTTGTCTCCCAGGCCAATACCTTTATGCCCGCGTCAGAAAGCTTGTTTTTTATGGGCCGCAGGGTATAGCACGGCTCCACAATATCAAGGTCCACCAGCGTTACGGTGCGCCCCATGCCGGAGAGCATCAGCGCCCTGTTTACGGCCACCTCGCTTTTGCCGCTGGCATATTCTCCTACATATGCTTCCACTATACGGCTCGAAATATTAAACCTCACCCCCCGTTTATTCAGGCAAATATTTACATTCTAATTTTTGTATTCTATTCTTAGAATTTTAAAAATTTTCCCCTACATAAACAAAACCGGGCGCAATGCACATGCCACCCGTTTTATGAAAAACACTATAAATAGTATATTGCAAAAATAAAAAATGTCAATAAACCGACACTATTGTTTGAACATTTCGAGTTCACCCCGCCAAAGGCGGAATGAAGCCATTGATTTTCCTCTCTAAAAGCCAATAATTAAAGTTTACCCCTGAACGAAAAAATAATTCAGCACAACGAGAAGAATTGCCCCGGGTATATTCAACAACCCCACCGTGAGAACAGTGGCCGGGTTAATGGCTATGCGCATGCCAAAGTGGGCCAGCAGCACATTGGCCAGCAGAATGACCAGCGTGCCCACAACCGCGCATGTAAAAAGCCGGATCAGTATTTTTACAGGCTTCAGCATGAACACCGCCGCCACAACCAGCAGGAAAACAACCATCAGGGCCGCGAAGGCGAATTTCCATTCCACCGCTCATCATCCTTTCAGTACAAGCCTATAAATTGATTATGCGGTTAAATGGAATAATATTCCTTCAGCTTCATATATAGAGCCTTATCTGTTGCACATTGTGTTACATTGTATTATGTTTTTTATAAGCTCAAGGATGTGTTAGCCGTTGAAAATAAGAAAAGAAACGATGCATAAAAGAACGACCCCACCTCTGAATAAAACCAGGTGGGGTTTTTCATTAAATCAGCTTAGCGCAACATCCCTTTCAACCCAGCTCCTGCCGGCCCTCCAGCGCCTTTGAAAGTGTCATTTCATCGGCGTACTCAAGGCTTGCCCCCACCGGAAGGCCGTGGGCTATCCTTGTAACCCTTATCCCGGACGGCTTTATCAGCCTGGCCAGGTACAGCGCGGTGGCGTCCCCTTCAACGTTGGGATTGGTGGCGATAATGACCTCCCTTACGTCACTGGCGGCCAGCCTCTCCAGCAGTTCCCTGACGGCAAGGTCCCCCGGCCCCACCCCGGACATGGGCGATATGGCCCCGTGAAGCACATGATAGCGGCCCTTAAAACCCCTGGACCTTTCCATGGCGATTACATCCCTGGGATGCTCAACGACGCACAATATCTCGTCGTTCCTCCTGGTATCCCCGCATATTGCGCACGGGTCGCGGTCTGTAAGGTCGCAGCACCGGGAGCAGCGCCGAATGCTTTCCCTGGCCTCCAGGAGAGCCCTGGAGAGGCTACGGGCCATCTCGGGCGGGGCGTTCAAAACATAAAAGGCCAGGCGCTGGGCAGTTTTCGGCCCGATTCCCGGCAGCCTGGCAAATTCATCAATCAGTCGGGCTATAGGCCCGGGCGTAGTCATTATTTCGATTACCTCCCGCAAAGCTGAATGGGACGAAGCTTTTCACGACCCCAGCAGGGCCGATTTGAGAGGTGAGATGTGAGAAGTTGGAAGTGAGCTTAAGAAGGAATTTGCGGAGCAAATTCCCTCAAGAATCCAACCTCTCACCTCTCGCCTCCCACTTCCAGCAACACAGCCCGTACTTAAAACAAACCCGGTATGTTCATCCCGCCGGTAACCTTCCCCATCTCTCTGGCCACCATCTCCTGGGCCTGCTTTATGGATCCGTTTACCGCGGTAAGTATAAGGTCCTGCAGCATTTCCACGTCCTCCGGATCCACCGCTTCGGGCTTTATTTCAATGGATACCACTTCCAGCTTTCCGTTGGCCACCGCTTTAACCACACCGCCGCCGGCCGTGCTCTCAACAGTGCGGGTGCCCAGCTCCTCCTGCAGTTTTGCCATATCGGCCTGCATTTTTTGAACCTGTTTCATCATCTTTTGCATGTTGCCACCGAACATAATCGATTACCTCCCGTATTCATTTTTTATATCATTAAATAAAAGAAGCTATCACATTTTATGAGTCAAACTGAAAATCTTCCCCGGAAACTTCCTCCCCCTCACCGAAAAGTGCCTCAACATCGTCGGGGCGGACTGTTTTCTTCGGCGGCCCGGCTTTCCGGGGCGGTTTGCCGTCAGCCTCCACCAGGCGCACCCTCAGGTCCTCCCTGCATACCGATTTTATAAGTTCGGACAGCTCCTTGCGGTTTATTTCCGACTCCAGTATTCTCACCGCCAGGGGAGTATAGGGTTCTGACCTTGGAAAAGCGACGGTAAGAGTGTTCCCTTCAACTTCAAGGGGCCACCCCTTTCCCTGGGTAAGATGGGTCGCTATGTTTGGATACACCTTCCGGGCGGTCTCCAGAATATCATTCCACCTGGATTCTATTTTTTTCAACACCTCGCCGGCGGGCGGGGAGTTTTTGTTTGTGACAATATTGTCATTTTTAGCCGCGATATTCTTTTGTGCGGCGGGTTGTACATCCGGCGCCGGATCAACCAATTTTGCGGGAACGGCGGCTGCCGCGGGCGCCTTCGTCACACGGGCGGGCCGGCCCCTGTCCCGGACAGTTTCAGCAGCCCGGGCCTCCTGCCGGGTTCCGTGAGACTCACCGGCTGCACCACCGGCGGTCACCGGACCGAAAAACCTCCCAGCAGATCCGGCAGGCCGGTAATCGATTGGATCTTCTTCCGTTTTTTCAGGCTGCGCGTCCCTTACCCTGCCAGCCATTTTTGCCATAAGGGCCTCCACTTCCCTTACCCTGGCCACAAGCTCCCCCAACTGTTCATTGCCTGCAGAGCTTTCTCCGTCAGCCAGGGTCCTGGCCGCCCGGACCAGGGCAACCTCCAGCAGTATGCGGGGCTGACTGCTCCAACGCATATCCTGGTCGGCCCTGGCAAGACCTGCTATAACCCGTGAAAGCCGGTCGATTTCCCGGTCTCCCGGTTCCGCCGTATTCAATTTGTCAAGCATAAGCCCGCGAATGTAGGAGTTCAGGTCTTTGAGGAAAATCCGCAAGTCCTTGCCCCGGTCGGATATGTTGCCAATAATTTCCAGCACTTCTCCCGCCCGGCCCTCAACCAGTCCTGAAACAACGCTCTTTAACAGATCCTCCCTTACTGTTCCCAGTATGCTGTGTATTTCGTCCACTCCAACCCTGTTGGCGCCGTAAGCCGCCGCCTGGTCCAGAATGCCCAGGGCGTCCCTCATCCCGCCCTCGGAGGCCCTTACAATCAGGTCCACCGCCGCCTGGTCAATCTCTATTCCCGACCCTTTAGCCACAGCCCTTATGCGCCCGGTCATTTCCCGCTCCCCTATTCGGTGGAAGTCAAACCTCTGGCAGCGGGAAAGTATGGTAAGGGGAACCCTGTGCGGCTCGGTGGTGGCCAGTATGAACATGGCATGCCCGGGAGGCTCCTCCAGTGTCTTTAAAAGCGCATTGAAGGCCTCATTGGTGAGCATGTGCACCTCGTCTATTATAAAAACCCTGAACCTTCCCCCGGAAGGGGCGAATTTTATTTTTTCCCTGAGATCCCGCACCTCGTCAATCCCTCGGTTTGAGGCGGCGTCAATCTCGGTCACATCCATGGAAGTCCCTGCCTCGATATCGCGGCACGGGTGGCAGCGCCCGCAGGGGTTTCCCTCTTCCGGCTGCCGGCAGTTGGCCGCCCTGGCCAGTATTTTGGCGATGCTTGTTTTGCCCGTCCCCCTGGGGCCGCAAAACAGGTAGGCATGGGACAGCCTTCCCCCCCTGAGGGCGTTTACAAGGGTCCGCACAATATGTTCCTGCCCCACCACTTCCGTAAATGTCCGGGGCCGCCACTCCCTGTACAGGGCCGTGTATGTCATCGCAACACCCCCACCACCGGGCATACCGGTTTACTACAACAATCACCGGCCGCAGCCCGAAGGCTTACAGCTTTATCTATTTTCGCCGAAAAAGAAATATTTCCTTTTATTTGCCCGGCCAGTCCCGGCCCGGCCGATATAATAATATTGTGCCCCAAATTATTCCGAAAAGCAAAAAAGAGCAGTAATTTTCGCATTACAGCTCCTGTCATTATAATTTAAAATTTAAGGCCGCGCACCCACCTTTGAATAATAACTTCCGGGCGTTACCCCTGCAGGTAGCTCAGACCAGGCACCCTTGCGGCACCCGCAGTGCATCCCTTAGTGCTGCTTCCGCCAGGACCTGACACGGTTCAGGAGTCTCCGTCGCGCAAGACCCGATCGTCAACACCCCTTACAAGGGCCAGACCCCACAAGCTAAACCCGGGGGTGGGAATTCAACCCCGCTACAGCGGTTTGCGGGTTCAGGGCACCGCCAGCTCCCCGTCTAGCACGGCCAAAAATAAAAAAAAACTGGCGGAGAGAGCGAGATTCGAACTCGCGAAACGGTTCCCCGTTCACACGCTCTCCAGGCGTGCGCCTTCATCCACTCGGCCATCTCTCCGTGGACTCACACCAGCAAAGATATTCTCTTTATTTATAAAACCGGCCGGAGATCACAATCCCGCAACCGGCGAAAATTATTATACATCGAATTATGGCCAATTGCAAGCACTTTTAACTATTTACAGTTTCTCCAGCAAAAGGGCGCCCTTTCCTCGAAGTTGGAAGTTCGATGTTCGAGTTATCGGCGGGCAAAGCGCTGGCGGCGCTTATAGCTTATAGCCTACAGCCACTTTCAGGGTAGCTTGTTTATGTACCACTATAAACAGGCAGTGATAGGTTGCCCTGACCTTGTTTCCCCGGCTGAAATCGTTCTGGTAAATTCTCATCATTTCCTTTAACAGCGCCGGGCGGAGGCAGTACCGGTCAGGGCTTGCGTTGCCGGCGCCGATTTTTTTCACAGAGGCGAGAAAATCCCGCACCGATGGAAATGTGTCAATTTCAAGACATTCCTTTCCGGTAACGGCGAACGGCGTTTCGCTGGAGCCCGCCATAAAACGCCGGCAAACACCGATCATATCCTCCAGCGAAAAAAAGGATAGCCCCGGCGGGGCGCTGGATCCGCCCCCCAGGTTGGCGGCGGCCCTTTCAAAGGAGGTATGCAGCTCATTAAAGGTCAAACTGCCGAAGGTTGAAAAAGCAAGCATTCCCCCGTCCCCGAGGAGGGAAAAAAGTCTCTTTATGGTTCTGCCCGGGTGATTGAGCCATTGAAATGTGGCGTTGGAGACGACCAGTTCATACTCCCCCTCCGGGGTCAATTCCTCGATATCGCCGCAGCAAAAATTGACCGGATGACCGGCTGTACGCTTCTTCGCCACCTCAATCATACCCGGGGCAATATCCACGGCGGTGATGCGGGCGCCTGGAAAACAGCGGCACAACATACCGGTCAGGTAGCCCGTTCCGCAGCCGACCTCCAGTATTCTCATCCCTTCCGTTTTTTCCCGTTTTTCCAGATCTATTTCCGCCATAAGCCGGTGGGCCATCCTTTTTTGTACCCCGGCGTAGCGGTCATAGGTAGCGGCATTTTGACTGAACCTTTTTTTCAACAGCTTCTTGTCAATCAATTTTCCCCACCCCGGTAAACTCTTTTATCCATTTCAGGCACCGGTTCGCCCGGGTAAAGTGCGGGAGATGTCCGCAGCCGGGGATTAACCTTAAACCGGCCTTGGCCCTGATCCTGCCCGCCATGTAACGGGATGCTGCGGGAGGACATACAAGGTCTTCCTCACCGTGAATGAACAGCGCCGGTGACTGTATTTCTTCCATCCTTCCCCGATAGTCCGCCTCCACCAGGTAATCCAGTCCCGCCAGCAGAGAACCCTCTTCAACGCCCCGGAAGCGCTGAACTGCGGATTTCAAAAACCTTTCCAGATCCCCCTTTTCCAGCTCCCCGGGGGAAAACATAGAACGGTAAAAGGATTGCAAAGTCCTCTCACTGTCCCTGGCCAGGCGGACCTTCAACCTCTCCACTATTTCCCGTGGCCAGCCGGCCCTGTATTCTCCGGATTCATCCACGGTGAAACGGCTGGTGCCTCCCAGTAAAATAAGCTGGTTAACCCGCAGCGGGTATGAGCAGGCTATATCCAGCGCCACAAGGGAACCCAGAGACCACCCCAGTATGGAAAAAGACTGCATTCCCCGCCCGTCCGCCAACCGCATGACCCTTTCCCTGAAACAGCCTGTGGATCTCATACCGTTCCATTCAACAAAATGAAGCCTGAAGACATCAGCCAGGCCTTTAAGGATGGAAGACCATGCCGGCATCTCCATCCCCCACCCCGGCAGCAGTATAAGATCCTCCATACTCATGATATTACCCCCATCTGCCTGCCTACGCATGCTATCCTGTCGACGGCCCATTCCAGATCCTGCCGCCGGTGGGCCGCCGTGACGCTGAAGCGTATTCTAGCCGTGTTTTCGGGAACCGTGGGCGGCCGGATGGCCACTGCGGCGATCCCTTCCTCCTGCAACCGCCGGCTGAACAGCACCGTTTTTTCGTCGGGCCCTATTACGATGGGAACGATCTGCGACTGGCTGCCGCAGGTGTCAAACCCAAGCCGGGACAGGGCGGTGCGGAAATACCGGCTGTTGTCTGAAAGATTCTTGCGGAGGGAACTATCCTCCGAAACAATATTTATGGCGGCTTCTATGGCCCCCAGAACGGCGGGGGGCATAGCGGTGGTAAATATAAAACTTCTGGCTTTGTTCACAAGGTAGTCAATCAGCCAATGACTGCCAACAACATAAGCGCCGAAAGATCCAAGCGCCTTGCTGAACGTCCCCATCTGGACATCAACTTTGTCCTGCAGCCCCAGGTGATGAGCCATACCCTCGCCCCGGCGGCCGTAAACACCGCTGGAGTGGGCTTCGTCCACCATCAGGATGGAATTGTAGCGCTCTTTAATATCCACCAGCCCCTCCAGGCAGGCCACATCGCCGTCCATGCTGAAGACGGAGTCGGTGACAATCAGCTTTCTCCTGTCCGGGTGAGTTTTTTTGATCAGCCATTCAAGGTGGTCCAGGTCGTTGTGGCGGTAACGGATTTTTTCAGCCCTGCTTAAAATGATGCCGTCTATTATGCTGGCATGGTTGAGCTTATCGCTGAAAACAGCCGTATCCTTCCCCGCCACGGCCTGTATAATGCCTGTATTGGCCGCGTAGCCGCTGTTGAATATAAGACCGCCCCCGGCACCCTTCCACCGTACCAGAGCAGATTCAGCAGCCCGGTATGCGGGGTGGTTGCCAACCACCAGCCTTGATGCGGTGGCCCCGGCGCCGTGTTTTTCCAGTGCCTCGACGGCTGCCCTTTTAATCCTCTCATCCCCGGCCAGACCCAGGTAATTGTTGGACGACAGATTAAGCATACTGCGGCCGTTAATCCTCAGCCAGGGTTCCTGCGCCCCGTCAACCTCCAACAGGCTTCTCCTCCGGGCCGCACGATCCAGCTTTTCCAGTTCTTCCTGCAATTCAGCCATCCAGGACACCATATTCTCCCTTCTATCCTTCGAACCGTGTCAGACAGGCAATTAACGTCTCCAGGTCAATCCATTCCTCCAGCGCGGCAATTATTTCATCCCGCCCAGGGTTTTCTCCCATCCAGGGCAGCGAGCCCAGGAAGGGCACGTTCCCGTAACGGGTGATCATCCCGGCGTTGGTCTTCTCCGCCAACCCCGCAGGGTCCCGGCCCTGGCCCGAAAATATCACCCCGGCGATTTCCAGCCCGCGCCGCCGGGCATAATCAACTGTGAGCAGTGTGTGGTTCACCGTACCCAGTCCCGGACGGGCCACCACCACCAGCGGCAAACCCAGCATCACTGCAGCGTCCGCCACCAGGCCGTCCTCAGCATAAGGAACGGCCAGCCCCCCCGCCCCCTCCACTAATAAATAAGAATGCTTTCTTTTAAGGGCTTCATATCCCCCGGCTATATCGGCCAGCTTTACGGTAATCCCCGCCCTCCGCAATGCCAGCAACGGCGCCAGAGGCTCCTCCGCGGCATAGGGGCAGATAATTTCCACGTCATCCCCCACACCGGAAAGGTAGCGCAGCCGTACAGCGTCCCCTTCGGGGTGACCAACCTGGTGGCCGCTCTGAACCGGCTTATACACTCCTGTATCAATTCCCCGGCGGCGAAACGCCCCGGCCAATCCGCCGGCAACCAGTGTTTTTCCCACCCCGGTGTCGGTGGCTGTTACGAAAAACCCGCTCAAACCGGCACCTCCCTTTTGCCCGGCTATTCCCCGGTAACATCGGCTATAGCACGATAAAGAATGTCCGTCATGGTGTCCAGTTCCTCAACTGTGGATGCCAGAGGGGGCATGAAGACTATAACGTTGCCCAGCGGTCGGGTCAGCATCCCCAGTTCCCGAGCCCGCCTTGAGACGCGGACGCCAATCCGCTCGGCCCAGGGGTAGGGCTCCTTGGTATTCCTGTCCACCACCAGCTCTATACCGGTCATGAACCCCTTCTGCCTCACATCCCCCACATGGGGTAAATTGTATAACGGTCTCAGCCGCCGGCTTAAGCTGACGGACTTGCGTGCCACCTCGTTGACAAGATCGTTTTTCCGGAAAAGATCCAGGTTGGCCAGCGCCACGGCGCACCCCAACTGGTTGCCGGTATAGCTGTGGCCGTGGAAAAATGTTCTTTTCTCTTCGTAATCGCCGAGAAATGCATTGTAAATCTCGTCGGTGGTAACCGTGACGGCCAGGGGGAGATACCCTCCGGTAATCCCCTTGCCGGCCGTCATTATGTCTGGGGTCACCCCTTCGTGCTGACAGGCAAACATGGCCCCTGTCCGGCCGAACCCGGTGGCCACCTCATCCGCTATCATCAATACATTATAACGGGTACAAAGATCCCTCATCCCCCTTAAAAACCCCTCCGGCATTACAATTATCCCGCCGGCGCCCTGTACGATGGGCTCCACGATGACGGCGGCCACCTCGTCCGCGTGATCTGTCAGAGCCCTCTCCAGATGCCGCAGGTGTACCTCCGACACCTTCCCGGGGTCTTCACTGAACTCTGACCGGTATACATTGGGATACGGGACTTTAATGGCAGGGAACAAAAGTGGCGAGAAGGCCTGGTGAAAGAGGTCGATGGCCCCTACGGACACCGCTCCGATGGTATCTCCGTGGTAGGCTTCATTCATGGTTATGAAACGCTTTTTCTCCGGCCGGCCCCTGTGCTGCCAGTACTGAAAAGCCATTTTAACGGCGATTTCCACCGATGTGGCTCCGTTGTCGGAATAAAACACCTTGGCAAGGCCGTCAGGCATAATTTGAATGATTTGTTCGGCCAGCAGTATGGATGGTATATTACCCATCCCCAGCAGGGTGGAATGGGCAATCAGCCCCAGTTGCTCCCGGATGGCCCTGTCCAGTTCCGGCACCTGGTGTCCGTGTACGTTCAGCCAGATGGAAGAAACCCCGTCCCAGTACTGGTTTCCCAACACGTCGTACAGCTTCCTCCCCTGGCCCCCGGCGACTATGACCGGGTCATCGGCCAGGTAGTCCTTCATCTGGGTGAAAGGATGCCACACATACCTCTTGTCTTTTTCAGCCAATTCCCGGTAAATGGACTCCTGTGGATTCATACTTTACCCTCCCCGGAAACGTTAACCACCTATTCCGTATAGGTTGACAATATGATAATAACACAGGGAGTGCCCCCGGAAAAGTGCTTTGTTTGTTTATATATGCAATATATTTCAGGAAGGGATTAATACCGGAGTTATAGAAAAGCATATTACATTGCAAACAGAGAAAAGGAGGCCATGATTTGCTTAAAGATCAGATGGATGACCTGCACTCCTGGTTTGCCGGCTACGTCAGGGGATTTTACAGCAGCGACCCGGGAATACAGGCAGCCGTTACATTTAAGGAGCACCACACCGGCAGGGTCTGCGGTAACATCGTCCGTATAGCGGGATCCCTTGATTTGCCGGACGAAGACATCCTCCTGGCCGAAGCGGTGGCCCTGCTGCACGACGTGGGTCGGTTCAGGCAGTATCATGTTTACCGCACATTCAACGACCGCCGGTCGGAAAACCACGCCCTTCTGGGGGTTAAAGAGATTGAAAAGTCCGGGGTTTTGAACAGCCTGGCCAGCGGGGAAAAGGACATTATCACCACCGCCGTGAAGTACCATGGCAGCTTTAACCTTCCGGAGGACCTGAAAAGCCGGACACTGTTGTTCACGAGGCTTATCAGGGACGCCGACAAACTTGACATACTTGATACATTTACATCTTATTACTGCCGTGAAAACCGCGACCCAGACCCGGTGATAGAGTCCGGCCTGCCCGACACGCCGGGCTGCTCCCCGGTACTTGTGGAAAACCTGCTGCGGGGGGAAGGGTGCAACTACGGAGACGTGAGGAATTTCAACGACAGGAAGCTATTGCTCCTCTCCTGGGTTTACGACATTAACTTTTCCCATACTCTCTCGGAAATAATACAAAACGGCTATATAAAAACATTAATAGACTTGCTGCCCGGCACTGAAGATATCCGGGCGGTCAGCATGCGCCTGCATGACTACGCATCCCGGCGACTGGCCGGTCAGGGAGAGAAAAACACGGTTTAAAAAAGAAGCTGCCGCCCCTTCAGGGCGGCCTTGCTTTTTTTTACACCACAGATTAAATTAACATGTTCTTCCTCAACTGAATGGCTCACCTGTCATACAGCTTGAACAACGCATGGGTGCCGCTGTTTTCTTCCCCTTCTTCCGCAAGCTTCCGGTACAGGGAACTGGCCAGTTCCAGCCCGGGCGCCGCCAGCCCCATCTCCCCGGCCGCCTGCAGAGCGATATTCATGTCTTTAATCAAGTGCTTTACGTAAAAGCCCGGTTCAAAATCACCGGCAATCATTCTGGGAGCCAGGTTGCTCAGCGACCAGTTACCTGCGGCCCCTGTCTCGATGCTCTTCAGTACTGAGGAAGGGTCAAGCCCGGCTTTCTTGGCATAGGCGATACCCTCACAGACCCCCGTCATGGTGGAGGCAATAACAATCTGGTTGCACATCTTGGTATGCTGGCCGGCCCCGGCCTTCCCCTGCAGGACAATGTTATTGCCCATCAGGCCGAAAACAGGCAGCACCGCCTCAAAATCCTCCCTGTCACCGCCCACCATGATGGCCAGCCTGGCCTCCCGGGCCCCCACGTCGCCGCCGGAGACCGGGGCGTCCAGCGCCCTTAATCCCCTTGCCGCAGCCTCGCGGTAAATCCTTTCGGCCAGAGCCGGGGAGGATGTTGTCATGTCAATCAGGTATGTCCCCGGCCTGGCGTTTGCGATAATACCCTTTTCGCCCAGGTATACCTCTTCCACGTCCGCCGGGAAGCCCACCATGGTGATTATAACGTTGCATCTTGCCGCCAGCCCGGCCACCGTGTCCTCGCGGGCGGCCCCCATCCTGACAAGTTCCTCTGTCTTTGATGCCGTGCGGTTATACACAACAACCGGGTATCCACCCTTTATCAGGTGTCCTGCCATGCTCTTCCCCATAACCCCGGTGCCGACAAAACCTATAACAGTTTTTTCCCTGGCTAATGTCATGAATTTCCCTCCTGAGATTCCCGAACTTTCCCTTCCCTTTTTCTCCACCTTTATAAAAGTTCCTGCATGCCCTTAAAGCCCTGCCCACTGTTTCACGGGAAACACAGCCAACCGGGATATAAAACAAACAGCGGAGTCCCGTGCGTAATAAAGCAAGTCCTCCGCCGCTAAATAAAGTCACCCTCCCACCCTACTGCAGGAGTATTTTTATTTCTTTGCCAGCCGCGCGGCCAAGTCCGCCACAGTGGTAACTTTCAGCTCCCCGTTTTCATAAACGGGAACCTCTCCGGTATCGTTCAGCAGGCCGGAATAATGGTCAAAATCCAATCTCTCCCCCATAAACGCAAGGAACCTCAGTGTATATCCGCGCACCACCGGGTCAGGGTCCTCCAAAAACCCGGTTAGCCGGGGCACCTCCTCACTTACCAGTTCGGGCCTCGACTGGGCGATCCTGGCCGCCGCCCACAGAACCCCTCTTTTCAGCATTTCCTCGTCGGTAAAGTAAAGCACTATGGAGGCGAACTCCCCGAACATGTCCGGGCGGCGGTGGACAATTTCACCTATGCAGTGCGGGGCGCTCCAGCCAATGCCCCCGGACTCCTCGTTTATAGACCAGAGAAGGTTGCGTAAAATAATCCTGACCCCTTCCGGGTCATCATCAGCCAGCCTGTCAGCCACCTCTCCCATGGCTTCGATGGCCCGCCAGCGCACCAGGTCCTCCTGGTGATACAAAAGCCTGCTTAAGTATCTCAGGTTACCTCTTTTTTCAGCCACCAGCCCGGCAATCCGGTCAATTCTCCGCTCTTTCAGAAGGGCCACGAATTCCTCCTTCAAGGCTTTGGACATTTACATTCCCTCTTCCCGGACCGTATTTATCCCAGCAACCGGCGCACTGCCTTGATGTGCCTGCACTGGAAGCCCGGACTACGGTATGACCGGAACCTGAAGGTGCAGCAGTCACAGTTCTCCGGCGTGGTTTTCAGCTCCCAGCGGCAATCGTAATCGATAACCAGGGCTTCTTTTTCGGACACGAAATAAACGACCAGATCGTCAACCATATAGGGTTCATTTACCTTGACTCCCATTTTTAGATTAAATCACTTCCCGTCAGACTGCCATAATGTTTTTTTATTAATTGTACACCGGACTGCAGGAAAGGTCAAAAATCATATGGACTAAAGTCTTTTAACTGCCTTTAAAATACCCTGTATAATCATGGCCGGGGTGGGCGGACACCCCGGTATAAATACATCCACCGGCACATGCCTGCCAACCCCTCCCCCTGCGGCATAGGCTTTTTTAAAAACCCCTCCCCCGCAGGCGCACGCTCCCACTGCCACCACCAGCACCGGCCCGGGGGCCGCCTCATAGGTTTTCTTAAGGGCCGTCTCAAGATTTCTGGTCACCGACCCGGTAACCAGCAGCATGTCGGCATGCCGGGGGGAAGCCACGAAGTCCACCCCGTACTGCTGTATGTCGTAGACCGGCCCGGTTATGGCGTTGATTTCAAAATCGCAGCCGTTGCAGGCGCCGGCATCAACATAGCGGATATGCAGTGACCTTTTGCACAGCCTTTTTATCTTCTCCCGCAGCGCCCGCCCCAGTTCATCCTTTACTTCCCCACCCTCGATGAGAGGGATTTCAGTCCCGGTAATGGCACCCCCGGGGCATGCCCTCACGCACCGGTGACAATAAATGCACATTCCGGGGTCAACGGCTTTATTGTAAAGGGATCCGGTAGGGCAGGCATCCTGGCACAGGGTGCACCCATCCTCACATATGGCAGGGTTAATAACCGGCAGCCCCCTCCCCGGGCCTTCCCCCCAGTTCCCTGGTTTTTCCGTCACAATTTTTGATTTTATTATGCCTTTTAATTCCTTAAGCAAACCACATCACCCCTTACCGGTCGAGACAGGCGTAGCATAACTCGAAGCTTTTGTTGACCAGAGGAAAATCCGGAACAATATTGCCGGGCAGGCACAGGGGGAGCACCGGCCAGTTGCAGTGAGATGCCGATCGCACCATGTAACGGTATATTGTGCTGCCGGGGCCGGTCATGATCCAGTGCACGTTTGCCCCCCTGGCCGACTCGGTGTATCCCACGGCGGTTTGGAACGGCGGAAGGTCAGGTATTTTCACCGCCAAATCACCCCGGGGAATATGTTCCAAGGCCTGCCTCAAAATGTCAAATGACTCCCGGCACTCGTCTATGCGCTGTTTTAACCTGGAGAAAACATCTCCTTTTTCCTGGACCGGAACACTGAAGTTGATTTCACCGTATGCTGCATAGGGAAGGTCTCTCCTCAAATCCCTGTCCACCCCTGAAGCCCTGGCAGCCGGGCCGACAGCCCCGAGGTCATGCGCCGCCTCGACGGGGAGAACCCCGGTGGTCTGCATCCGGTCAAGCAGTGAGTGGGATGACAGCATTACGCAGGTAAGTTCTTTTAATTCCTTTTCCAGCCGGTCGAGATCGGCCCTTATTTGCGGCACTTCACGCAAGTCCGACGTAACGCCCCCGGGTATAACCATCCCTCTCAGATACCGGTGCCCGGAAAGCCGCATGTTCATCCTCATGAGGCTCTCCTTTAAAACGGCCCCGCGGCTGATTGCGTAGGAATAGCCGATGCCGGCGCACATGTTGCCGATATCCCCCACGTGATTATACAGCCGCTCCATTTCCAGCAATATGGTCCTGATGTATCTGGCCCCGGGGGGAACCTCAGCCCCGGCCAGGCTTTCCACGGCCTGGGAGTAGGCCACCGCGTGGGAGGCCGAGCAGGCCCCGCAGATCCTTTCGGCCACCAGCACGGCATCATCAGCCCGCATGGACTCTGCGGCCTTTTCAACGCCCCGGTGGGTGTAGAAAAGCTGGGCCTGCAAATTTAACACGTCTTCCCCGAAGGTGAAAAATCTGAAATGCCCCGGCTCTATTATACCGGCGTGAACAGGCCCCACCGGGATCTGGTAAAGCCCCTCCCCTTCCACCGGGCAGAAATCCATTTCACCTTCCACCCTGGGGACTTTGCTGCCGGCCTTAAAATCCTTTCTAAGGGGAAAAACATTCTCCGGCCAGTCCGGGTGGACCGCCAGCCTTCGCGGGTCCGGGTGGCCGGCGGGGACAATACCCAGCATGTCCCGGATTTCTCTTTCCAGCCAGTGTGCCGACGGTATGACCGGGGTCACGGCGGGATAGCGCGGATTATCCGGGTCAAGGGCAGTGCATGTCTCAACTATTATCCCGGAAGGCAGGGCAAAAACCGAGTATACCGCAAACACCCCGTCAACCGGCCTCCGGTCCACCCCCGCCATGGTAAGAAGCAAAGCCCCGTGCTTTTTCAAAAGGGCCGCCGCCCCGGGCAGACTTTCCGCCGCAACCTCAATCTTGACGGTTTTTTGACGGGAATAATTTTCCTGAGTAATTTTACATCCATCCAGATTCCCTATTTCTTCAGCCAGTAACAAGTCAAGCAATTAATAAGCACCCCCGGCAGAGATCATAAAACTCACAACTTTTGAAAAAAAGTACTGTACGGATCCGGGTATGTAAATTCCCTGGAACACCAGCAGGCAAACGGGAATCAGCAACAGGACGTGACGGGCTGAAAACCTTTCCCCTCCCCTGAAACGGGCGGGAAGGTCGCTGAAATACATTTTACCGGCAAAATAAATCAAACCCGCAAACACCACCGCCACGATCAACAGAAACACAAACCCCAGTCCGGCCCCTGCGGACTGGAAGCCCCGGGAGGCAACCTCCAGCTCGCTGATAAAAAGCCCGAAGGGCGGCGCTCCCCCTATGGCCAGAAGTGCAGCCATAAAAAAAGTGGAGGTAATGGGAAGGATCTGGCCGATGCCTTTCATTCTTGGTATTAGCTTGCTGTGATACTTCTGGGCCAGTGTTCCGGCGGCAAGAAAAAGTACAGACTTGCCCAGGGCATGGTTTACAAGATGCAGCAGAGCCCCCATATACCCCAGGTTTCCGCCCAGGCCAAACCCCAGCGCCATTATCCCCATGTGTTCCACGCTTGAATAGGCTAATAGCCGCTTTATATCTTTCTGGACCAGGATAAAGGGCAGCGCACCGGCCATCGAAAGTATGCCGAACACAATAAGCAGCTTCCCCGAAAAACCGGCCGCCGACTGTGAAACAATAAGGTGAAACCTTACAATGGCGTAAATGGCGCAGTTAAGCAGCACCCCGGACAGAAGGGCGCTCACCGGGGAAGGAGCCTGGCTGTGGGCATCGGGAAGCCATGTGTGCATTGGGAAAAGACCTGCCTTGGTACCATATCCCACCAGGACAAAAATGAAAGCAAGCTTCATGAGAGAAGGATCAAGACCTTTAGCCCACTGGTACAGAAAACGCCAGCCCAGGCTTGTTTCACCGGCCCCCTGTATTCCCCCGGCGGCATGATAGGTCAGTATCACACCAAGCATCGCGAAGGAAATGCCCACAGTGCATATAATGATATACTTCCAGGCCGCCTCCAGGGCCGGCCTGCCTCCGTAAAAACCCACCAGCAGGGCCGACACTATGGTGGTTCCCTCAATGGCCACCCACATCACCCCGAGGCTGTCGGCCAGCACTGCCAGGTACATTGTGGCCACAAACAGGTGCATCAGCCCGAAAAAGCGGCCCGCCCTGGACTCAGCAAGCTTGCCTTTTTCCAGGTCATTCCGCAGGTAGGCAGTCGCGTAAAGGCAGCAAATGGTTCCCACTGCGCCTATGACAAACACCAGCACCGCCGAAAGCTCGTCGATAAAGATAAACGAGTCGGCACCCAGGTCATTTCCGGAACCAAAGACACTGACAGAGCAGTAAACAGCGGCTGCCCCGGTTAAGAAGGCCCCCGTACAGTTTAATCGCTCCCACCAGCGGATTCCCAGGGGCAGCATGCAGGCTGCCGCCGTCAGGACCGGTATCACAAGCAAAAGGTAAAGCATGTCCATTACCCCTTAAGATTATTTAAAGCTTTTGTGTCAAGGGTATCGAAGGTCCCCCTTATACGGTGCGCAAACATCCCCATAACCAGGGCCCCCACCAGGAGGTCAAAAAACACACCCAGCTCTATAATTAGCGGCATTCCTCCGGTAACGGCCATGGCGCAGAGGAAAAGCCCGTTTTCCATGACGATGATCCCAATCATCTGATTAAAGGCGGAACGCCTGCTGACCATGAAGAAGCAGCCCATCAGAACGGTGGACAAAGCCACCGGGAACAGCCCGCTTTCCACTCCTATTTCCCCCAGAAGAACGGGAACAACGAACAGGTATGTAAGCCCCACCAGCATCACGCCGATCAGCATGGACGGCCCCAGCCCTATTGAAAGGGGGACCTCACGGTATCTGACCACCCTTGCCGCAAGC
>JBMOPB010000012.1:9265-13014 GCA_049325055.1 Bacillota bacterium | reverse complement strand
TATAACATTCCTTTCCTGTCTATCACCTTAGCTCTGTTGCTAATTTATTATACTAACACGCGCTCCAAAATTAGTTAAAAATGACTTTGACAAACCACCAAGTTTACTTAGAATATTTTTTATATACTTAATCTCGTCTTTATAAGTTTGAGCATCTCCCAAACCCTTTTCACTTTCTAAGAGTTCCAAATATTTTTTATTAGCACTCTGCGCAGCTACAAAGTAGACTACTGAAGCCCTTTCTAATTTTCTCATTGGGACACCGCTATTATCACCTCGTTTATGATTTTCCCTAATTTCTGCTAGAGCTTTATTAAATTTTTCTTGTCCAAAAATATGGAGATTATAATACGCCAATACTTCTTCTTTTTTGTTCAAATTCTCCTCTAGACCGGATATTTTAACCATTCCACTAAATACTGATTCTGCAAGCCCTAGCATTGGGTTTATAAACGTTAATGATTTGCCCTTTACATAGTCAACCATATAGGTGCGCAAATTATCTCTTGCCTGAATAAATTCAGGTGAATAAAAATATTCTTCAAGATTTGCTTTATTTTTATTCTCAATCTCATTTCTTATCTGTTTGAAAGCCTCCTTCAAAGCAGCATCATTAATGTCTTGCAGGGACACCTCTATGTTATCTAATAGTTGTGTATTGTATTGAGTGCAAGATGACAATAGTAGTATCTCATAAACTAAAAACCCACCTTTATCAATTGCCTTTCCAAGTGTTTTGACAAATTTTGCACTATTTTCAAGGTCCTTTATTAATGCAGTCGCTTCTACTGCTTTTTCTGGTGGTAACTTTGGAATAGTGTTTTCCTTGAAATCGGAGAGTTGATCTAATCCAGCTGTTAGTAAATTCTTGTCTATATTAAGAATTAATTTGGATTGAACCCGAAAATCACTAACAGCTTTTTGTGCCATTATACTAATATAGTCCTTTGAAGTTATCATGTCATAAATAATTTTTTTATACAACTTAATATTATTCAGATCCTTATAAGAGTACAAGTTCATATCTTTTTCTAATTTATTAGTGTATTTCCATTCCTGTTCCAGATAAGAGCCAAGGTTCGTTGAAAGATCCATACTAAAACGTATACCCTTAAGAACTGGATTATTAATGTTTTTTTCAACAACATCTGCTCGGTCGAATAATATTGGCATCATATCCCTATTTAACGAAAAATATAGATACGACAAGTTATTTACTGCCTCATTATACCTATATGGTTCCAGAGGTTTACCAGTCAATGTCTGCACTTTTACTCCTATTTGGTAGTGGGACTCAGGATCATCAAATCTATTTCCTAATAATCTTGTTAAAGTATTTATATCATAATCTGATGCTACTTTAACTTGAACAAATTCATTTGATGGCCTAAAAGTTGGCTTATTTGAAGAAATATATTCTGGCATTATTCCTATAGTTTCATCAATAACATAAGATAAAGCAAAAATTTTGCCGTCTACAGCCTGTTGTATCCAGTTGTATAAAGTAAATGCATTGTAATTAGACCTTTCATACTTTTCTCTAAGTCCATATTTTTCCATAAAATCCCAAAGCGCATTATTAAAGTTTTCACTCCATACTTCATCTAATTGACCACTACTATTTCTGAGGTCTTTATAACCTAATTTTTCAAGATTTTGCTTAGCTACAATAATTGGTGAATAATCTGCTGCAACATATTTTTTACTAGCAATTAAATCCCACATCTCCTCGTCAATTTCGCCGGTTTCTTCTCTACCGTTCTTTTTGCGCATATTATTTACAGCTGCCTGGGTTACATCACCAAAAACCCCGTCTACCTCCTTCTTGTTAGACAAATATTTCGCATCTAGAAGGATTTTTTGTATATACTTGATGGATGCTCTCTTATAGCATTTTTTATTGACCAACGGTCTTAAAACCAATGGATCCTCAAGGTTGTAGCTAACCACCTGGCTGTCAAGCAATTTGCTCCACGTTTTATCACCTACTATTCCATCTGGCTCTAATTCGTTGGTTTCCTGAAACTCTTTGACTGCATTCTCGGTATAACGATCAAAATATTCTGTTACCTCCTCATTAGTTAGATATTTCCATTTAGCCAACAAAGACTTCATGACTTTTACATACATAGGATTTATCACGCCATAAGATAGAGTTGGGCCATACATAACTTCAATCGTTTTGGGATCAGATATTAGCTCTTGCCCCGTCTGCTTGTTAGTTGCAATCATTGTAATAGTATGTTTTCCCACCGAAGTATAACTAATATCCCATGATAAACCAGACTTATATTTGTTTTGCCTATCCCCGTCAATGAAAAATGAGTATCTGAATTTGTCTTTATCAACCTCCGGGATAATAGGGGTTAATTCAACGAGGCCTGGATTAGCTTTAGGATTATAAGTTACTTTGTACACCGGGTTATCTACCGTGAAATCTAATCCAACAATAATAGTAATGAGTTTTTCATCCCAGTTGCCGCTGGGGTCTATAGCGGTAACCCTTATAGTGTGACTACCAACAGACACGCCACTGGTATCCCAGCTATAACTTACGGTGTCGCCGGTCGGCCTGGTTTTCCTGTCATCATCGATGTACAGCCCCATAGCTTCTACCTTATCGTTGTCAGAAGCTTCAGCTGTTATAGTTACTTTGTCGCCCTTGTTAATTATTGCGCTGACTTTTGGTTCTGTAATGGTTATTACAGGTGGTTTTGTATCTTTCTTGATATTTTCTTTTTCATGAACATTTACCGTAATAAATTTTTCATCCCAATTGCCACTGGGGTCTATAGCGGTAACCCTTATAGTGTGACTACCAACAGACACGCCACTGGTATCCCAGCTATAACTTACGGTGTCGCCGGTCGGCCTGGTTTTTCTGTCATCATCGATGTACAGCCCCATAGCTTCTACCTTATCGTTGTCAGAAGCTTTAGCAGATATCTTCACCTTATCGCCTTTGGTTACTGTTGCGTTGTCTTTCGGTTCTGTAATGGATATTACGGGTGACGTTGTGTCTTTTTTAATAACTTGTTCTTCCTGAACATTCACCGCAATAAATTTTTCATCCCAATTGCCGCTGGGGTCTATAGCGGTAACCCTTATAGTGTGACTACCAACAGACACGCCACTGGTATCCCAGCTATAACTCACGGTGTCGCCGGTCGGCCTGGTTTTCCTGTCATCATCGATGTACAGCCCCATAGCTTCTACCTTATCGTTGTCAGAAGCTTTAGCAGATATCTTCACCTTATCGCCTTTGGTTACTGTTGCGTTGTCTTTCGGTTCTGTAATGAATATTACAGGGGATTTTGTATCTTTTTTTGATGTTACGTTTATGTAGATTGTACTGGTACGCGTCACTTCACTGCCGTTTTTATAGCCTACGGCTGTAACTTTATAACTGCCCGCTTCGCTGGCTGACCAGCTGGCTGTATATGTCCCCTTCCCGTATACTTTTGCACCTGGATTCTCGCTTCCCACATAAAACTTGACGTACTCCACCCCTGTTGCGCTTGCTGACAGGGATACCGTCTCTCCCACTTTGAAGATCTGACCGCTGTATGGGCTGTTTAGGCTGATGCTGGCCGGTTCTTCCGCTTTTACTGTGATGTAAATGGTACTGGTACGCGTCACTTCACTGCCGTTTTTATAGCCTACGGCTGTAACTTTATAACTGCCCGCTTCGCTGGCTGACCAGCTGGCTGTATATGTCCCCTTCCCGTATACTTTTGCACCTGGATTCT
>JBMOPB010000012.1:0-9165 GCA_049325055.1 Bacillota bacterium | reverse complement strand
GTACTGGTACGCGTCACTTCACTGCCGTTTTTATAGCCTACGGCTGTAACTTTATAACTGCCCGCTTCGCTGGCTGACCAGCTGGCTGTATATGTCCCCTTCCCGTATACTTTTGCACCTGGATTCTCGCTTCCCACATAAAACTTGACGTAGTCCACCCCTGTTGCGCTTGCTGACAGGGATACCGTGTCACCAATAGTGAAATTTGCTCCGTTATACGGATTATTTAAGGTTATAGAAGCTGCAAAAGCCAGATTTATATTAAATAGTGTCATAGTAAGCAATACAAAAAACAGCACAAAAACATATCTTCTAACCATCTTTACTCCTCCTCAGAAACTCTTTAAATCTATTCCTTATCAGTATCTGCAGTTGCTGCAAGCTGTCCCCGGACATTAGTAACCGTCCCGCCCTCGTTCCGCTCAGCGGCAGGCCTTTCCAGCCTGGTCCCACAGATCAAGCAATACTTATCCTCCGGAGCGTATATATGGCCACAGTTTCCACACCGGGGAACCTTGTCCAATTCTGCCCCGCAGCCCTCGCAAAACATGTCCCCGGGCTTTATTTTTGAAGAACATGACGGGCATGATGAAAGAACTTCCGATTGTCCTGCGGCATCGGAAGGTTTTCCAAACCGGGGAATGCGGAATTTTTCGGGGTTTTTCCTGTAGAGATAAATCAGGAAAGTCACTCCTCCCAATGAAATGATGACTATGACGGCAATTCCGGCAACACCGGCCATTGACAGTTCCCTGACCCATACGTCTACGCTGATGTTCCCTCCTTGGGAGGATTTTTCAATGGTGCTGCTCCCGTCACCAATGGGATTTCCCCTGGAATCTGTAATAGTTCCACTGATCTTGGCTGTATATTTAACCGTGTCCTGAGGTGATACCCCGATCCAGCTGACAAAATTGTAATTGTCAATAAAATGATACAAGTTATATAGGCTTAATGATGAATCTTTATTTAACCTCTCATATATAAACCTGCCGTTGCCGAAAATGGCGTTTGATTTTGCTGCAAAATCAGCCGGAGACTCGCCTTTTATAGTAAAGCTGTACAAAACGATGTTACTTTCCTCGCTCCTGGAACTCAAGAGAGAGCAGGATATTTACTGGAAAATTAGGCCTCCCGTTATCCGGGCAATAGATTTCTGCAAACTTGCTTTCGTCTATCTGGCAGAAGACATGTTCGTAATATATGGGCGCCCAGCTTTTTTCCAGCATGGCCTGGATCTTTGGATGTAAATCGTTGAAACTATTGAACAACTCACGTTGTTGGTGTGCATTATTCTCCCTAAACACCTTATAGCCTCCTGAAGTTAAATTAGCTCTCTGTAGCTTTGAATTTCTTCTGTTTTTGCATAATTCTACTTCAGGGGGGTTAACTTCTTCTTGCAAAGCCAATATTTTCAGGTTTTTAAAGGGGTTTTTTGTTCTCAGCTATCTCCTCCCTTACAAAGAAGACAGGGCATAATCATCGTAATGCCCTGTCTTTTAGAGTCAAATTTTTATTAAGTCAAAAATGGGGCATAAAACAAAACACCCATTATTACTGTTGGACCTTATCAAGCAATTAATCACCAAAGGTACATCTTTGATTACAAATTTTTTCAGATTCTTCAACATGGTCTTCCAGGGTTGTGGAATCCAGTACCCCTTTAATGCTGTCCCTGATTCTTGACCAGACAAGACGTGTAACACAAAATTCTGCCCGGATGCAATTATCGGGAACCTCACCGACGCAGTCCACCGGTGATATCGGACCTTCCAATGGGCAAATTACATTCCCTACCGTTATATCCCTTGGTTCTTTTGCCAGAATATATCCGCCCTGAGAGCCCCTCACACTCTTAACCACGCTTGATTTTTTAAGGTTTAACAGTAACTGCTCTAAGTATCTGTATGATATCCCCTGGCGTTCTGCTATACTTTGAATCAACCGGGCCTTCCTTCTGATTAAGGGCAATATCTAACATAGCCCTCAATCCATACCTTCCCCTGGTCGATAATTTCATAGGGAGCAACCTTTCTGTAAAAGTAATTTCACATATAACCATAAACAGTATAGATTTACTAGGGATTATGTTAGCAATATTTTCCCTTATTGTCAATATTTCAGCCAAATTGTCGCCTCTAGTTTACCAATAGGGGGTTCATACATAAAGGAAGGAGTAAATCCTAAGAGTGCAGATCAGACTTTTTTTCATCGCTTGCTTAATTGTTAAAAGATAAGGGTTAAAAGGGCGACCGGGTGAGTGTTTTTTTTGGACAATTGCCCCTGGTTCATTATTTCGCTCTGCAGCTCATGGAAAATAGGCGCCGTGCCCGCCAACCCCCTGTTCAACGATCACGAACTGGCGTACGAACTGGCCGACTCCGGGGCCGAGACCATCATCCTGCTGGCTTTTTTCTTTTTAGCAGCCTGATTATCCTGGCCTCCAGTTCCTTAAAATCAATGGGTTTAACCACATAGTCGTCTATTCCGGACTTTATGGCCTCAAAAACGGTTTTTTTCTGCCTTACCCCGGTCAGGGCAATGATTTTTATATCTTTGTTTTCCTGGTTTGACCTGATCCTTTTGACCATTTCCATGCCGCCCATGCCCGGCATCATAAGGTCGGCGATAATCAGGTCCGGCTTTGACAATTTAACCTGTACCAGTGCGCTTTCCCCGTCTTCCGCCAGGAACACCCGGAAGTCTTTTTTCAATTTCTGCGCCAGCAGGCTCCTGATTACGATGCTGTCGTCCACCACCAGGATCTTGGGCGGGGAAATCTTGGCGCCCTGGCCGGAACGGCCGGCCAGCACCACTTTGTTGCGGCCCGTTTCTTTTGCCAGGTAGAGAGCGCTGTCGGCGGCCCTGATGATGTCCTGATCGGTTTTGCCGTCTCTGTCGAATTCACTTATTCCGGCGCTGAAGGTTATCTTGATCTGTTTGTTCTGGTAAGGATCGAACAGGGGGGTGTTTTCCCATTCTTCTCTTGACCTTTCCAGAATTTTATAAGCGGCCTCACCGTCGGCATTGGGAAGGAGAATAATGAATTCTTCCCCTCCGTACCTGCCGATGGTATCGGTGTGTCGAAATTTGCCGCGCAGGAAAGAGGCGAATTCCTGCAAAACAAAATCACCGGCCTGGTGGCCGTACTTGTCGTTAACTTCCTTGAAGTGGTCAAGGTCGCACATGACCACGGAAAAGGGCTTTTTCAGCCGGGATGAGCGGCCGATTTCCTCCGCCAGCCGTTCCATGAAATAACCGCGGGAAAAGGAACCGGTCAGCGGATCCCTGATGGCCATGTCGTACAGCTCTTCTATCCGCCTGATCTTGGCCTCGATCCGGGTGGCCAGTTCTTCCACGTTAAATGGTTTTATAATGTAGTCGTCGGCTCCCGTTTTAATGCCGTCAATTATTTCAGCGGGATCGGACCGGGCGGTGAGGAAGAAGATGGGCGTCCACTTGAAGCGCCAGTCCTGGCGAAGTTCCTTAATCAGTTCCAGACCGCTTTTGTCGGGCATGACGATGTCGAGGAGGATCAGGTCCGGCAGGTAATGATCGAGAACCTTTCTGGCCTCGCCGGCGCTCCCGGCCCCAGCCACGCCGAAGTTTCTTTTGGATAGCTCATCGGTCACCAGTTGCCTTATGGCGGAATCGTCGTCAATGATGAGTATTTCACGGCGGGGTGTATTCGGCAGGGGCTGGTCCGGATCTTCAGGCAGCTTGATTTCTTCAATTTCTTTTAAAACTTTCAGCTTTTCCTCCAGGGTGTTTACGGCTTCTTCCAGTTCTCTTAAAAGTTCGGATCCTGCCGCCCGCCCGGTTTCCACCAGGGCGGAAAGCCTGTCCTCAAGGTTCCCGGCCGGACCGGCCACCTCATCAAGGCCAATGGTGGAACCCGTACCGTGGATTGTATGGAAAAAACCGTGGAGAATATCCATGCAGGCCCGGTTTTTCGGCTGATCTTTTAAAATGCTTATTGCCTTGCGTATTTTGGGAATCTTGTCCAGATTCTCCTCGGCAAAAACCTGCTGAATACCTTTCAAAGCCTGTCTCCTCCGGATTTATTGTTAACGGCTTTAAGAAGCCGCCTATAATTTGGTTTCAATGGCCGTTAGCTTCGAGATGGTTGCGGGCAATGCGACCGGGGCCCAAGGGGATATAAAAATATATTTAGACAACATCAAATAAATTTCCTGCATTAATTCGGTCTGGAATCAGGCCATAAATATGCAATTCAGAAGGATAACGGTTTTCACTGTAGAAATATAGACCTTTAATGTCAATTATTCTTGAAAAAGTATAATCGGTCGGGGAGTTGGAATAATGAAAAAAATACTTGTGGTGGACGACGAACTTGTGCTGCGCATGTTGATCCGGGGCACCCTGGAGGACAGCTACGAAATATTCGAAGCTGAAGACGGCTATGCCGGCCTGGATCTGGCCCGGACAGTCCTGCCGGATCTGATTGTTCTGGACATGATGATGCCGGGCATTACCGGCCTGGAGGTCTGCCAGAAGCTGAAGCAGGATCCTGCCACCTCGTCCATAAAAATCCTCCTGCTTACCGCCAAGAGCCAGCAGCGGGACCGGGAGGCGGCCACGGCGGCCGGGGTGGACTACTTTCTGGCCAAGCCCTTCAGCCCGGCAAACCTGATCGTGCTGGTGGGGGATATATTAAAACAGGACTAATAGCCAACACGGGTTTTTCCAGCTCTGTCACGGGAGGACTTTTTTTATGTTCACCAAATTTGGCGTTAAAATCACCTTCGGTTTTGGTTTTGTCCTGCTATTGATGGTTTTTGTAGCCACATTAGCCACCATCAGCCTGAGGCAGGAGTACAACAATGAAGAGCGCCTTTTACATCTGCATCACAGGCACCAGAACATATCAAAAATAAAGTACTATCTGGTCATGGAGTCCTCCTCAGGGCGCGCCTACCTTCTCTACAAGGAAGATAGATATTATAAACAGTATCAGCATTACCACAACCAGATGGATATGGAACTTAACGCCCTTTTGGCCGGCACGGCGGATCCGGTGGAGAGGCAATTGATTATCAAATTTAAAGAGCTTGCCAGCCAGTATGAAACCATCATCGAGGAACAGATTAAGCCGCTGGGTGACTCAGGGCTGTACGAAAAGGCCGGGGACGTAGCCAGAAACCAGGCCATACCTGTCTTCACCCGTGCTTACGAGCTAATCGACGAACTCGATAAAAAGGGCTTTGAAGAATTAAAAAAAGCCATGACATCTACTCAACAGTTTACAAAAATTGCCGTTGTCCTGGTTCCGGTCCTGAGCGCCCTGTCCGTTTTGATCGGTACTTTGTTCACCATCCTGCTTGCGGGCAGGGTAACGGCGCCTGTGAGGCAGCTGCTGCAGGGCGCCAATGCCGTAGCCGGCGGCAACCTGGACGTGCAGGTCAACATAAGGGGCAGGGACGAAATCGCCACCCTCGGCGAAACCTTCAACAATATGGTGTGCAGCCTTCGCCAGCAGAGGGATGAGCTGACCGCCCAAAACGAAGAGATCCAGGCCCAGGAAGAAGAGCTGATGGCCACCATGGAACAGCTTAAGCATGATCGGTCGAAACTGGCGGCGCTAAACGACTTTAATGAGTCCCTGAACCTTTCCATCCGTCTACCCGACCTCTGCGACAATATTGTGGGTGCCTGCATGAGGGAGGTTGAGGCCGGGGCCTGTGCCCTTGTTGTCGTTGAGCAGGACAGCGGAAAGATTAAAAATGTGGCTGCGGCGGGGCTGTCCGGCATTTTCGGCGAAAAGGGGGAGATCACGGAACTGACCGGTCTGCCCGGGCGCTGCTTCAAAGAGAAGGCGACCCTGGACGTCAGCTATCCGAAAACAGCGCTAACCTCCACCGTGCTCCTCAACACCCCCTGTCATACAGCCCACGAAGTCTACGTTCCGGTTGTCTTCCAGGGAAAGGCCCTTGGCGTTCTGGTGGCCGCCCGCCTGGACGGCGGCCCCTTCGCCCAGGAAGATATCGAACTCTTAAAGGACATGATGAAGCAGGGCGCCATCGCGCTGAAGAATGCCCTGGAACACCTGCAGGTGGAAAAAATGTATGAGCAGGTTCTGGATCAGGCCGCCTCTGTGGAAGAGCTGAACCTACAGCTGGAGACCGAAAAAGAGAACCTAAAGCGCGCCCAGGAGATCACCCAGTCCGTGATTGATTCCCTGGACGAGGCGGTGGTGATGCTGGGCCTGGACGGCCGGGTGGCGGCGGCAAACCGGCGCTGGGAGGACTTCTTCGGGGAGGAGGAGTCAAGCCTGTACGGCCTGAGCGCCGAAGAGCTTTATCAAAAGACGATTTCCAACCTGGAAAATTCCGGCCAGGTTTTTGCCGACCTGGCCGAAGCTACCGCCGGCGAAATGTCCAGGGGCGAAACCGAGGCCATCCAGAAGAACCGGGTTCTGAAGATCTGGACCGGCCCGGTGCTGGGAAAAGATGACAAGGTGCTGGGGCGCCTTTTTGTATACCGGGACATTACCAGGGAAGCCGGGATCGACCGGATGAAGTCGGAATTTGTCAGCACGGTCAGCCACGAGCTGAGGACGCCGCTGTCCAGTATACTGGGCTTCTCCGAACTTCTCCTGATAAAGGAGTTCAACGACGACACCCGCAAAAAGTACATATCTACAATTCATAAGGAAGCCCAAAGGCTCACCAACCTGGTAAATGACTTTTTGGATCTTCAAAGAATGGAATCGGGCCACCAGACCTACCACATGGAGGAGATCGCCGCCGGGGAGCTGATTAACGAAGTCGTGGAATCTTTCAGCGCCAGGGGACACAATCATAAACTAAAAATTGAGGCCTCCGGTGATCTGCGGGTGCATGCCGACAGGGAGAGGATCACCCAGGTGCTGCTGAACCTTCTTTCCAACGCCGTGAAATTTTCACCGGACAGCGGCGAAATAACTGTCGGCCTGGAGCGGGACGGGGACTTCGCCAGATTCTCCGTTAAAGACCGCGGGCTGGGCATTCCGGAGGATGTACAGGCCAACCTTTTCACCAAGTTTTACCGGGTAGACAACTCCGACCGCAGGAAAATAGGCGGCACAGGCCTGGGATTGGCCATCTGCAAGGAGATTGTAACCGCCCACGGCGGCAGGATATGGGTCCAGTCGGTGCACGGCCAGGGCAGCACGTTTTATTTTACCTTGAAGCTGTCAGATCGGGGCAAACAGCCCTTTGCAAAGAGTGAGCGGCCGGCGGCGGGCAGCCTGCAGAAGGGCCGGGACCCGGAACTCTCCAGCAGTCCGGCGGCGGCAGCCCGGTCGAAGCAGGTGGTTCTGCTGGTGGAAGACGACGCCAGCCTGGCCGCGCTTTTCAAGGGGCATCTGGACGAAGCCGGCTATCAGGTGGGAATTAACACCTCGGGCGAAGGGGCACTGGCTTCGGTGAAGGCAGTGGGCCCGGCCGCCATAGTGCTGGATATTCTTCTGGCCGGTAAATTAAGCGGGTGGGACGTCCTGAGCCGCCTCAAGGGCGACCCGGATACGGCCGCCATCCCTGTAATTATATCCAGCTGCCTGGCCGAAAAAGAAATGGGCATGGCCATGGGTGCCAGCGAGTACCTGGTCAAACCCTTCCCGCCGCAAAGGCTTGTTGAAGTAGTTGACAAGCTGGCCGGCCAAGAAGGGTCAAAGCGCCCCAATATGGCCACGCCGGGCCACCCCAGGGCCAGGGAGTGGATTTTAAACAAATTAAGGGAAAAGGGGCTCACCATTTTAGACATAATAGATGATCGCGACGTTATCTTTGTGGTGGTGGAAAGCGCTGAGCCGCCCCAAAAGCCGGAGGGGGTAAATGATGATCAATAGTAACCTGACAGAGGGTTTTTATACTAAAATCAGAAAGATCTTTGTCAGTGAAACCAGGGAGAAAATAGCCCAAAGGCGGGAACTGCTGGCAGCGCACGGAAACAGGGAGATAAGAGAGGGCCTGATCGGCAGCTTTTACCTGATGTTTCACAGCCTGAAGGGCACCGGGCAGACCATCGGCTTCGGCGACATTTCCACCCTGGCCGGCGATGCCCTTAATTACCTGGAATCCCTGCAGAAAGGGGAGGCTTACAGCCACCCGAGGCAGGTCTTGTTAATGCTGAAAAGCTTCCTCTTCCGGCTGGAAAACCTTATTCCGGATGTGCCCGATGATGTCGAGGAAAAACCGGCTGCGGCATTTGCCTCTGCTGAAACCGGGAGGGTTCTGGTGGTGGACGACGACAACGCCCTGCTGCTGGCAATTAAAGAGCGCCTGTTAATAGAGGGGGTGGAAACGGTTACCACCAACAGCGGATCCCGGGCTTTAAGCATTATAGAAGACGACCCCGATCTGGACGTCCTGGTGATAGATATAGTTATGCCGGATATGGACGGCATCGATCTTTGCAGAAAAATCAGGGAAAACGTGTTCAGGGAAGAAATTCCCATAATATTCCTGACTGCAGAGGACTCCTTGAACCGTAAAATTTCCGGCTTTGAGGTGGGGGGGGACGATTATCTCTCCAAGCCTTTCGCCCTGGACGAACTGGTGGCCAGGGTAAAGACCATGATCAAACGGCGCAATTACTTTCGCCAGCTGGGCATAAAGGACCCCCTCACCAACTCCTTCAACAGGCGGTACTTTTTCCAGCGCCTGTCCGAAGAAATTGCCAGGTGCCAGCGCAGCGGCAGCCGGTTTTCAATTTTCATCCTGGATATCGATGATTTTAAAAAAACAAATGACACCTTCGGGCACCCCGCGGGCGACAGAGTCCTGGTTAACCTGGCCGATTTTCTTCAAGGCAGCCTGAGAAAAACAGACGTGCTCTGCCGCCTCGGAGGGGATGAGTTTGCCATTTTATTTTCCGATACTCCCATGGAATTGGCCGTCCCGGTTATCAGCCGGCTGAAGAAAAAATTTGCGGACCGGGAATTTTGCCACGGGGAAAAGAGGTTTTTTATAAACTTCAGCCTCGGCGGGGCAGAATACCCGACCAACGGGCGCAATGAAGAAGAATTGATTGCCTGGGCGGACCGGGAAATGTACAGGAACAAAAAAGGTTCAAGAGCATAGTTTCTCCCGGTGAAAAAGCTTGACATAGGCAAGTGGAGGCAAGCGGGGACGGTTCGTATAGGGGACAATCGGAAGTTTTGCG
>JBMOPB010000011.1:0-13048 GCA_049325055.1 Bacillota bacterium | reverse complement strand
TCAAAGCCGTCCCTCTTTTCGTGTCTGTGCATTTTCAATCTACCACCGCAAGACCGGAGAGGTCAATTGTTTGCACGGTATCCAAAATGACATTTTTAAATAATTTAAAATTTATTGAGATTTGAATAGATCTGTGTTAATATCGACTTAGGATAGGTATCCTTAGTGGAACCTTACCTAATTTCTTAACACTTGATTACTATTAATCAAAAATTGATAATTATCCGCTTGGAGCCGGGAAGGACCGAGACGGGAGGGAAAGATATAAAGCCTTTCGGTACTTGTGCCGGGAGGCTTTTTTTACGGGCCGTGAAAAGCTTCGCCCGAAAAATTTCCTTCACTCTTGTCATCCTGGTGACTGACCGGATACGTATTTTGGGGCCATAATTTCAATCGGAAATGAAGGTAGTTCATTTTAAAGGGGGGTTTCTCCGGTGTTAATCTGTGAAACCATCGCCGAAATAAGGGAGTTTGTGGCAAAGGAAAAGGTTGCCGGAAAAACGGTGGGTTTTGTGCCAACAATGGGATACCTTCACGACGGGCACCTGTCCCTTGTGCGCAGGGCCCAGGCCCAGTGCGGGTCGGTGGTAGTGAGCATATTCGTAAATCCCATGCAGTTTGGACCCAAAGAGGATTTCAGCGTCTACCCCAGGGACTTTGAAAATGATTCCAGAATGCTCAGGGAATGTGGGGTTGACGCCCTGTTTTACCCATCCGGGGAGGAAATGTATCCCGCCGGTTACTGCAGCGCCGTTGAGGTGACCGGGCTGACCGATTGCCTTTGCGGTAAATCCAGGCCGGGCCACTTTCGCGGAGTGGCCACAGTGGTGACCAAGCTGTTCAATATAGTGCAGCCCCACCGGGCTTATTTCGGGCAGAAGGACGCCCAGCAGGTGCTGGTGATCCGCAGGATGGTTCAGGATCTCAATATGCCCCTTGAAGTGATTACCGTTCCCACCTCCAGGGAGGCTGACGGTCTTGCCATGAGTTCCCGGAATGTATATCTCACCCCGGACCAGAGGGAAAAGGCAACCGTTTTAATCCGCAGCCTCCGGGCGGCGGCCGGAGCTGTGTCCTCGGGAGAGCGAAATACAAACAAGCTGGTTGAAATGGTCAGGGAAATGATAAACGGGGTGGAAGGTGCTGAAATAGATTACGTGGAGATAAGATCGTTGCCGGATCTCAAGGAACAGGAAGTGGTGGATGCCCCTTCACTTATGGCCCTGGCTGTGAAATTCGGCAAAACGCGCCTGATAGACAACATCGTATTGGGGGAATAGAAGTTGTTTATTACAGTGTTTAAATCAAAAATCCACCGGGCCACTGTCACCGAGGCCAATCTTAACTATATGGGAAGCATCACCATCGATCGTGACTTAATGAAGGCGGCCGACATACTTCCCAATGAAAAGGTTCAAATAGTCAACAACAATAATGGCGCGAGGTTTGAAACCTATGTCATTCCCGGGCAGCCAGGCTCCGGGGTGATATGTCTTAACGGGGCGGCGGCCCGCCTTGTTCAGCCCGGTGACTCCGTGATAATAATCACCTACGCCATGATGTCCATGGAGGAAGCATCATCATTCAGCCCCACCGTGGTTATGGTGGACAGGGACAACCGGATCGCAGAGATCCGCAGGGTCGAAAACCACGGTGATATAGGCTGAACTGCGGCCTTGACACCGGCAGGCTTGAATGGTTAGAATAATTTCATGGTTTTACCCCGTATCTATAAACAAAACCACCGGGAAAAGGGGCATAAAACACACTAATGGACAGATTAGAAAGGCTTTCAGAGGAAATCAGACAGCTAAAGGAACAGAGAAGGGCCGTAATTCTGAGTCATGTGTATCAAAGGCCCGAAGTTCAGGAAATAGCGGACTTTGTGGGGGATTCCCTTGAGCTTTCAAGGAAAGCCGCCAAAACCGACGCCGAAGTCATTGTATTTTGCGGTGTTCACTTTATGGCGGAAAGTGCCGCCATTCTCTCTCCGGAAAAAATTGTGATCCTGCCAGAGCTAAAGGCTGGCTGTCCCATGGCCGACATGGTGGACGCCGAGGCCCTGAGGGCCAGAAAGACCCAGATGCCCGAAGCGGTGGTGGTCTGCTATGTAAACACCAGCGCAGAGGTAAAGGCGGAAAGCGATATCGCCTGCACGTCGGCAAACGCCGTCAACGTTGTTAACTCCATTCCCGAAGACCTGCCCGTACTGTTTATACCGGATAAAAACCTGGGCACCTACGTGGCCGGCAAAACGGGAAGGAAGAATCTTGTGGCCTGGGAAGGCTTTTGCAATACCCATGATAAATTGACCGGGACTGATGTGGTGAAGGCCAAAGAGGATCATCCTGATGCCGTTGTCCTGGCCCACCCCGAATGCCGGCCTGATGTGGTGAAATTGGCCGACATGGTGGCAAGTACGTCGGGGATGCTGAAATATGCCGGGGAAAGCACGGCCCGGGAGTTCATTGTCTGTACCGAAGAAGGTATACTGCACCAGTTTAAAAAAAGGTATCCTGATAAAAAGTTCTATCCTGTGACCAACAAGCTGGTTTGTCCAAATATGAAGGCAACCACGCTGGAAAAGGTACACCGCGCCCTGGTAACCATGGAGCCCAGGGTCACCGTACCTGCCGGCATCAGGGAAAGGGCGCTTAATTCCCTAGAGCGGATGCTTGCGGTAAGGTAGGAGAAAATTGCCGAAAACCGCCTGAAGGCTGTTTTTCCAGGGACCGTTGCCCGTTACATTGCTCTGGAGGAAGTTCTGTGAAGACCCATTACCTTGTTAATTTCGAAACCCGGCAGCTGCCCCAGGACTATTGGGACTATGTGATTATAGGGAGCGGCATCGCCGGGTTGTATACTGCGTCAATTGCCAGTGCCATGGGAAAAAAAGTTGTGGTCATAACAAAAAAGGAGGTTGACCATAGCAATACCGACAGGGCCCAAGGGGGGATCGCGGCTGCTTTGAGCACATCCGATTCCCCTGATCTGCATTTTAAGGATACGCTTGTGGCCGGAGCCGGGCTGTGTGATGAAGACGCTGTCAGAATACTGGTAAATGAAGGACCTGAAAGGGTACTGGACCTGATACGTATAGGGGCCCGGTTTGACCGGAAAGGCGGGGAACTGGCCCTTACAAAAGAAGGGGCGCACAGCAGGAGGCGCATTCTGCACGCCAGTGGAGACGCCACCGGGGCTGAAATACAAAGGGTGCTTACCGACAGGATCAGGGGTGACAAAAACGTTCTGGTTCTGGAGAACCACCAGGCAGTTGACCTGCTGGTACATGAAAACGTTTGTTACGGCATACTTGTATATGAGCGGGACACCGGAAAACTGCTTGTATTCCGCGGAGCTTCGGTGATACTGGCCACAGGCGGCCTGGGAATGTTGTTCGATCACAGCACCAATCCGGAAGTGGCCACAGGGGACGGGATTGCCATAGCATACAGGGCCGGCGCCGAAGTGATGGACATGGAATTTATTCAATTCCACCCCACCGTGCTCAGCCTTCCCGGCGCGCCGAGATTTCTCATATCCGAGGCGGTCAGGGGTGAGGGAGCTTATTTGCGCAACCGTTACGGGGAACGGTTTATGACCCGTTACCACCATCTGGCGGAACTGGCCCCCAGAAGTGTTGTTGTAAAGGCCATACTATCAGAAATGGCCGGCACCGCCTCGGAAAAGGTGTTTCTTGACCTGTCGCACATGTCTCCGGACCTGGTAAGAGAAAGGTTTCCCACCATCGGGAAAACATGTGCCATGTACGGCCTCGACATAACCTGTGACCCGATACCGGTGGCCCCTGCGGCCCATTACATGATGGGAGGGGTTAAAACCAATCTTAACGGGGAGACTAGCATTCGGGGCCTTTATGCCTGCGGAGAGACATCCTGTCTGGGCGTCCACGGCGCCAACCGCCTGGCCAGCAATTCGCTTCTGGACGGCCTGGTTTTCGGATACAGGATAGTGGAGTGCGTAAAAAAATACAAACTGGGGCAACAGAAAAAGAATATTGAATTTGCCTGTGACTGGCTTGAAAACATGACGGTTCCGTACAGTAAAATACGGTCAGAGATGAGGGCCGTCATGAATAAATACGTTGGGCCGGTAAGGAACGAGCACGGACTTAAAAAGGCTCTGGACTTTTTTTCCGGATATGAGTACCTTAAAAAAATTCACGCTCCAACCTCTTCGGACATGGAGGTAAGGAACATGTTGGAGGTGGGAGGCCTGATAGCCGAAGCAGCCATGATGCGCACCGAGAGCAGGGGGGGGCACTACAGGCTGGATTATCCCGAATCCCTGGACAGGTGGCTGAAACATATAGTAATTAAAAAGTAAACCAGTGCCGGGAGGTTTATGCCATGGATCTCGATCCGTTAATTCTAAGAGAAATTGTTGTCCGGGCGTTGAGAGAGGATATAGGGACCGGAGATATTACTACTCAGGCCATAGTGTCCGATAATTACGTAACCATTGGTTTTATCAGGCCGAAAGAGCCGGGCGTGGTGGCAGGATTGGATGTGGCAAGGGAAGTTTTTTTGCAGTTAAGCCCGGATATTTCCTTTCAGCCAAGGGTGAAGGACGGCGAAAGGGTTGTCCCGGGGCAGCTCCTGGCCAGGGTTGAGGGGGACGCCAGGGCGATATTGTCCGGGGAAAGGGTGGCCCTGAACTTTCTTCAGAGGATGTCGGGGATTGCCACACGGGTGGCCTGCATGGCCGGTCTTATCGCAGGATACAGGGCAAAGCTGGCTGATACCAGAAAGACCACCCCGGGGCTGAGGGTGTTGGAGAGATACGCTGTCAGGGTCGGCGGCGGATACAATCACAGGTTCGGGCTTTATGACGCCATCCTGATAAAGGACAACCACATCAAGGTTGCCGGGAGCATATCCGAAGCTGTTTCCAGGGCGAAATTCCGGGCCCCGCACACTATGGGGATAGAAGTTGAAGTGGAAAGCCTGGAAAGTCTTGAAGAAGCTATCAACGCCGGCGCTAATGTCATCATGCTGGACAATATGGACCTGGACTCAATGAAAAAGGCGGTTGAGCTGGCCGCCGGCAGGGTGCTTCTGGAGGCTTCGGGCACGGTAAGCGAGGAAAACATCAAGGATGTAGCTGAAACCGGAGTGGATTTGATTTCAGTGGGAAGCCTGACGCACTCGGTGAAAGCACTGGACATAAGCCTTGATGTGGGAGAAATGAAGACCATAGCGGGGGTAATAATATAGGCATTGTTTACATAAAAGCGCGTTTAGCGCTTTTTTAAAAAATTATGCTTAAAGGAATTATGAAGGTATGCGAGGCGCTTCGATAGCGGCAGCCCCTTCTGTTCTTGTTAGCTTTTTTATAATATACGGTTGACAAGGTTTTGCTGTGTCAATAATATTTATATAAACAATAACAGATAATGGTGGAATCTCTTGAAAAAAACCGAGATATTGCTGCTTTTGAAAAAAAGTATGCCCGAATACGTTTCGGGAGAAGAGATATGTAAAAAAATCGGTGTGTCCAGGACGGCGGTTTGGAAGCATGTCAAGGCCCTGCGGGAGGAGGGATACGGTATTGATGCCGTCCCCCGCTGGGGATACAGGCTGTTGGATATTCCCGACCGCCTGTACCCTGATGAGATCAGGCAGGGGCTGAATACAGAGTTTATTGGAAAAACAGTCTATTACAATGACACTGTAGAGTCCACCAACCGTGAGGCAAGACACCTGGCTGCCAACGGCGCTCCCGGTGGTACGCTGGCGGTGGCCGAGGAGCAGGTTGGGGGGAAAGGCCGGATGGGCAGGGGTTGGTTTTCCCCCCGGGGAATGGGGATATGGTGCTCACTGGTGCTGCGGCCTGAAATCAATCCGGGGGAAGCCCCTCCTGTCACCATGCTTACGGCCGTTGCTGTGGCCCGGGCTGTGGAGAAGGTGTCCGGAATTTCGCCGGGGATAAAGTGGCCCAATGATTTGCTTGTGGAAGGCAAAAAAATTTGCGGCATACTTACCGAACTTAATGCCGAAATGGAGAGGATAAATTTTCTTGTGGTGGGAACAGGAATCAATGTCAATATTCCAGGGGAGAGTTTCCCGGAAGAATTGAAGGATATTGCCACCTCCCTTTACCATATCAAGAAAGAGCCCGTGTCACGGCTGGAATTGTTAAGACAGTACCTTATGGAATTTGAATACTTTTACCGGGAGTGGATGACCCGGGGATTCGGGCCGGTATTGGAAGAGTGGAAGAAAAGGTGTGTGAGCCTTAACCGCCCCGTGCGGGTCAGTACATACAAAGAGACCTGGGACGGCTGGGCCGAGGATGTCGACCACAGCGGAGCGCTGGTAATGCGTATGCCCGACGGGACAATGAAAAGCTTCGTAGCGGGGGAGGTGTCGTTAAGAAATGCTTAAAGTTTTTTACGCTACAAATGTTAACCTTGTGAACAGCCTGAGTTAACATATCATTTTATTCTGGTTCCGGATTCTGGCCCCTGGATTCTGGATTCCGACCCCGAAGGTCTTCAGGATAAGCTATTTACAAGGAGGCGTTTTTGTGAAACTCACTGCCAAAGATATTACCCTGGTTGCCATGTTTGCCGCACTGACTGCGGTGGCAGCCATTATGTCCCGGTTCAGCATCATTGTGATTCCCTTTTATCATGTTCCTTTCAGCCTTGTTCCTCTAATCGTACTTTTGGCGGGGATGCTCCTGGGACCCCGCCTGGGTGCTCTTAGCATGGCAGTTTATGTTGTAATGGGGCTTTTGGGTCTGCCGGTCTTTGAAAAGCCTCCCTTCGGAGGGCCCGCGTATGTGCTGCAGCCCACCTTCGGGTACCTTATCGGCTTTATACTGGGGGCATACGTAACGGGAAAAATGCTGCCGTCCCAGGGTAATCCGGGAATTATCAGGTACCTTCTGGCCTCGCTGGGAGGGATCGCGGCAATTTACCTGGCGGGACTGCCATATCTTTATGTAATACTTAATTTTTACGTGGGGAAAACTTTTCCCGTATTAAAGGTTATCCAGATCGGATTTGCTCCTTTTATAGTCTTTGACCTTTTAAAAGGGGTTCTGGCGTCATTCCTTGCCATGGCTGTTGTAAGGCGTGTTAAAACTGCGGCCGGGGTAAAATAGCAGATTTATGTATATACTGAATGGCTTATTTTGTTGCAGATAAGCACCGCCTTTGATAAAATTGCTTAAGGGCCGTCATGAGATGTTGGGCTTTAATTTTATGGCGGTCTTTTGTTTAATTCTTTTTTTGGCGGGGGGCTTAACAATGATACTGGTATTTGACATAGGCAACACTAACATAGTGCTGGGGGTCTACGAAGGAAAGAACCTTCTGGAACACTGGCGTGTCTCCACGGCCACGCAACGTACCGCCGATGAGTATGCCGTGCTGCTGAGGGCGCTTTTTAATGAATCCGGACTGTCTTTAAAAAATATAAAGGCAATAGTTATTTCGTCCGTGGTGCCCCCCCTGATGACAACGCTGGACGTCATGTCCAAAAAGTATTTCGGCTTTCCGCCCCTGGTGGTGGGACCCGGAATAAAGACCGGGCTTCAGATTAAATACGATAACCCCCGTGAAGTGGGAGCCGACCGTATAGTTAACGCCATAGCGGGATATGAATTATACGGAGGCCCGCTGATTATAGTGGACTTCGGCACTGCAACAACCTTTTGCGCCATAACCGCCAAGGGGGAATACCTGGGGGGTGCCATCGCGCCCGGGATAGGTATCTCCACCGAGGCTTTGTTTGCCAGGGCTGCAAAGCTTCCAAGGGTGGAGTTGGTCAAGCCCCCGGCAGTAATTGGCAAAAACACCGTCAACAGCATGCAGTCAGGCATTGTTTACGGATTTGCCGGGCAGGTGGACGCAATCGTTGCCCGAATGAAAAAAGAGTTTACAGGCAATCCGATGGTCGTGGCCACCGGAGGGCTGGCTGAGCTTATAGCCCAGGAATCGCAGACCATAGACAGGGTGGACCCTTTGCTTACCCTTACGGGTTTGAGAGTCATTTATGAAAGGAACCAGGGATAACAGTATATGCATATCGCCGGTGTGAGGTTGGATAACCCGGTTATTGCGGCTCCCATGGCTGGAGTCACCGACAGGGCTTTCCGGGTACTGGCAAGGGAATCCGGTTGCGGCCTGGTCTGTACCGAAATGGTAAGCGACCAGGCCTTAATTTACGGCAACACACGGACCAATACCATACTTAATATTGAGGGGGAGCCGGGGCCTCTCAGTGTGCAGATTTTCGGGTCCAATCCCGGATACATGGAAGAGGCGGCCAGGCTGGTTGCTGCCAGGGGGCCTGAACTGATAGACATTAATATGGGCTGCCCCACTCCCAAAATAGTAAAAAACGGAGAGGGATCGGCACTGATGAGGAACCCCCGGCTGGCCTATGAGATTGCCAGGGCCGTGGTATCGGCGGTGGATCTTCCGGTAACTGTAAAGATGAGAAAGGGCTGGGACGAGGATAGTGTCAATGCTGTGGAGATGGCCGTCCTGATGGAGAAGGCTGGAGTATCGGCCGTGACCGTTCACGGGAGGACCAGGTCCCAGTTTTATAGTGGCAGAGCGGACTGGAACATTATCAGGGAGGTTAAAAATGCTGTAAGTATCCCGGTGATAGGCAATGGCGATATCAGAAGCCCGGAGGACGCCCGGCAAATGATGGAGGAAACAGGCTGCGACGGGGTGATGGTGGGCCGGGCCGCTATGGGCAACCCGTGGATTTTTAAGGAGATTATCCATTACCTGCGTACAGGGGAAAAACTTCCCCCGGTCACGGCCCGGGAGAGGATTACCACGGCCTTAAGGCACCTGGACCTGCTGGTAGAGTTTAAGGGAGAGCACACCGGCATACTGGAAATGCGCAAACATTCGGCCTGGTACTTAAAAGGGATTAGGGGGGCGGCCAGGGTCAGGCAGGAGTTAAACAGCGCCCGGTTAAAGGAGGAAATGATAGAGATTATAATGCGGCTTGAGACCGCCGGGACGGCGGTTTAATCTCCGGCGGGGCGTCTTGGCCGGGGATTTTTAATTTTTAACCGGTTGGAGGTATTTTGCCGGCACTGAACGCATACCGGTAAATATAGGAAAATGTGCTTACAGTAATCGGATTTACTGTTCAGTAAGACAAAGGGGGTGTGATCTTTGGGCAAATTCGCTTTTATCGTCCATCCCCTGGGGGCCGGCGACATCGCCCGCAGGTTCCCCATGGCCAGGTATCTGCCGGGTTGGCTTGTTGAAAAGGCTGCAGGTTATGCGCCGCCCTTCAAGCTGTCGGATATTGCTGGTATAGAGTCCTCCAGTGGCAGGGCCGAGGGATTTAAGATCGCCGTTCCCCTGACCTTAAGGCAGATGAGCAGCTTATCCGCAATCAGCATATCGGATCGCATTTTCAGGGCCATAAGTCTGGCCGAAAAACTGGGAGCCGGTGTGATAGGCCTGGGGGGGCTGACGCCGGTGGCCGAGAGGGTGGGGATCGACCCGGCAAATTTTAAAATTGCGGTGACCAGCGGAATGAATTACACCGTAGCCATAAGCATCGAAGCCATTGGAGAAGCCGCTGCCTTGATGGGATACGATCTTAAGAAAAGCAGTGTGGTGATTCTGGGGGCTGCAGGGCAGGTTGAGAGTACTTGCGCAGTGATGCTTTCCTCCAGGGTGTCACGGATGACTCTGGTGGACAAAGAAAAAGGAAAACTGAAGGAACTGGCAGAAAAAGTGCTTTACCACAGCGGCCTGTCGGCCAGGATTTGCCGGGATGCCAAAAGCGAACTGCAATCAGCCCGGATAGTGATTGCGGGTCCGGGGGCCGGTGTTGTAGGGACGGAGGATTTTGTCCCGGGATCAGTAGTTTGTGTCCTGACCGGGACATGCCTTTTAAGTCAAAGTATTGCTGAGATTAGGGATGATGTTCTTGTGGTTGAGGGTGGTCTGGTGAGTTTTCCCGGAAGCAGAATCTGTCATTCTGATCCCCGATACCCTCCGGGGATGATCTGTGCGCAAATGGCCGAGGCAATGATAATGGCCCTGGAAGGAACCGCCGGGAACATCACAGGGTACGGGGTCAGTTTAGAAAAGGTTAAAAAAATTGCTTCCCTGGCTGACAAGCACGGTTTTAAAATGGCCGGAATAAAAGGACACAAAGAAGTCATTACACAACGGGATGTTGAAAGAATAAAATTAACCGCCCGGAAAAACGGATTTAGCGAGGCTGCAATACCTTGACAAAGTTGGTAACACTTCTTATAATGTTTTGAAGGTCAGGTAAAATACATAGCACTGCAAGGGTTTGCCTTGCAGTGCTTAACTGTAGTATGGGGGTCTTTTCCCTGCCTGATTTACCCTGCTTTTTTTATTAATATTATCGCGCAAAGAACATATACTGTTTTGTAAGTTTTGACTGGTTTGTTTCCGGGCTGATAAATAATAACAGTTATGATGAGGAGAAGCATATGAGAGAAAAAGAGGTCCTGCTTACGGTAGAGGGGCTGAAAAAGCTCGAGAAGGAGTTGGAGCAGTACAAGTCGGTAAAGCGGAGGGACGTTGCTGAGCGTATAAAGCAGGCCATAGAGTTTGGCGATATCAGTGAAAATTCGGAGTATGAGGATGCCAAGAACGAGCAGGCGTGGATTGAAGGCAGGATCCTTACCCTTGAAAAAATGCTCCGCAACGCCAAAATTATTGACGATGAGAATATCGGCACCGAAGAGGTTTCACTGGGGTCAACGGTGATGCTCAGGGATCTTGAGTATGATGAAGTGGTGGAGTACACCATCGTTGGATCCCTGGAAGCGGATCCCGGGAACAACAAGATTTCCAACGAATCTCCGGTGGGGAAAGCCATACTGGGAAAAGCCAAGGGAAATGTGGTGGAGGTAACGGTGCCGGCCGGAGTTTTGAAATATCAAATTATGGATATTCTCAAATAAAACGTATCCAGATAAAAAGAAATTAAAGACTCCCGAGGCCGACTGAAAATTCAGGTTGTTGGTGTGGTTAAGGGTTTGTGTACAAGCCTTTTTTTGTTTGAACTGCCGCCCGTAATGACCTGATAAAATATATGAAGGCCTTTATACGGACTTTTTCGGAGGATTTACAGTATGTCGGGCGATATACGCGAAGGTGAAAGCATTTCATCACTGCAGGATCAGGAAGATCTTAACGAATTAATGAAGGTCAGGCGTGAAAAGCTGGCCGAATTGAAGGAAAAGAACATTGAACCCTATGGGGGCAAATACATAAGAACAAACCTTGCCCAGGAGGTTACAGACAATTACGGTGGTTTTGAGGGCAGGGTTGTCAGTGTCGCCGGGCGAATTATGGCCAAAAGAGTGATGGGAAAGGCCAGCTTTGCCCATATACAGGACATGTCCGGGCAAATACAGGTATATGTGCGGCTTGACGGTGTTGGATCGGATGACTATGACTTTTTCCGCAAACTGGATATCGGGGATATCATAGGGGCCAGGGGAAAGGTTTTTAAAACCCGCATGGGTGAGGTAACCGTAGAGGTGGAAGAATTTGTGCTTCTTTCCAAATCCTTGCGCCCCCTGCCGGAAAAGTGGCACGGACTAAAGGACGTGGAGCTTCGCTACCGCCAGAGGTATGTGGACCTTATAGTGAACCCGGAGGTCAAGAATACCTTTGTACTGCGAAGCAAAATTACCAATTCCATAAGAAGGTACCTGGAGAAGAAAGGTTTTCTGGAAGTGGAAACCCCAATGATGCATCCAATAGCCGGGGGAGCCACCGCCAGGCCTTTTATTACACATCACAACGCCCTTGATATGAATCTTTACCTGAGAATCGCCCCGGAACTGTATTTAAAAAGGCTTCTGGTGGGCGGCTTTGAAAAGGTGTTTGAAATAAACAGGAATTTCAGGAACGAGGGTATTTCCACCAAGCACAACCCGGAGTTTACCATGCTGGAGCTTTATCAGGCCTTTGCGGATTACGAGGATATGATGAGTCTTACGGAAAATCTTATATTTACAGTGGCCGGGGAAGTTCTGGGGATGAACTCCGTTTTGTATGAAGGGGTTGAAATAGACCTGACTCCTCCCTGGAAGAGGATTCCCATGCTGGAGGCCGTAAAGCAGTATAGCGGGCTTGATTTTGAAAAACTCAAAGGGGAAGGGGAGGCCTACAGGGCAGCCAGGGATATTGGCTTGGAAGTCAGCCCTTCGGACTCGTGGGGAAATATACTCAACACTGTATTTGAGGAAAAGGTTGAGCCAAACCTGATCCAACCCACTTTTGTACTGGATTATCCCATAGAGATTTCACCCCTGGCCAAGAGGAAAAAGGATCAGACAGGGCTGACCTACAGGTTTGAGCTTTTTATATACGGCCGGGAGATGGCCAATGCCTTTTCGGAACTTAACGATCCCATAGACCAGAAATCGAGGTTCTTAAAACAGGTTGAAAAGAGAAAGTCCGGGGACGATGAGGCACATATGATGGACGAGGACTATGTCAACGCGCTGGAATACGGCATGCCTCCGGCCGGAGGACTGGGCATAGGTATAGACAGGCTGGTCATGCTTCTTACGGGATCCCCTTCAATCAGGGATGTTATACTGTTTCCGCTGATGAAACCCAAGGACTGACCGGGGCGGCAGAAAATACCTGTTGATTCCCTGCTGGTGAAGTGATAAAATAACTTCTTGCCGGCAGCCGTGAGCGGCCGACGGCGAAAAACGGAAGGCTAAGCGGTTGGCAGAAAGTAACTGTTGACCGCAGAGGCCGGAAGTGATAGAATGATTTCTTGCAGGCGGTTGAGGCCGGCAGAATTTTGGAAAGAAAAACGGCCAAATAAGGTAGAAATAGAAGTTGACACCGAAAAGCCGTTGTGCTAAAATCATAAATGCTGCTGACGAAATAAGTTCAGTAAGCGTGGTCCTTGAAAACTAAACAGTGTAGATGGATCGAAATTAAGCCAGACCCCGTTTCCCGGGGTTCGAAACTCGAAGTTTGAGAACCGGACCAGGGGAAAAGGGTAAGAATGTAAGAGCTAGAAAGCTT
>JBMOPB010000010.1:0-13619 GCA_049325055.1 Bacillota bacterium | reverse complement strand
AGCTTTCTAGCTCTTACATTCTTACCCTTTTCCCCTGGTCCGGTTCTCAAACTTCGAGTTTCGAACCCCGGGAAACGGGGTCTGGCTTAATTTCGATCCATCTACACTGTTTAGTTTTCAAGGACCATGTCTGCATATTTTGCGACACTTCTTAAACTTATCACAATCACGCACTGTTGTCAATATAAATCTTGATTAGATTGTGATTTTTACTTTGGCCGCTCTCGGGTTATCCCGATTGATGTCATTTTTTGCATGCGCTCACCGGCGCAAAATTAACTATACCACTTGTCAGGTGAAATATCAACAGGTAATTTATGGCATACCCTGGTTTTATTATAATGGCAAATCCCTTATAACGGTATTTATTTTATCATGGAACTCACCTGTTTATACCTCCTCCTAAAAATCCTTCCTGCAAAGATACAAATGTTGAGGGGACCTCTCCAATTATGATACTTTCGGCAATGGGGACCCGGGTGGCAACACTGCTCCTCCCGCTCTTAAGCGGGACTACAATGCGGACGTCGGTATCATAATTAAAATAGATTGAATGTCTGGTCTGGTTGATGCCCGCCTGTTCAAACCTGTCATCAACATTTACCCTCACGGTGCCCATGGGCACCACTTCAACCCTTATGCCGGGACCAAGATTAGAAAGAACATGCACCCCCGTAACCTGTCCAAGGGGTATGTAAAACGCCTCCTCACGCAGGCGCAGCAGGGCAGCCTGGGCCGCCAGGGTCGTTTCTGCGGATATCCTGTTTATCATGGCGGTGTTGGCCTGTATCATAACTATTTTTCCACTGCTGTCCTTGTGAATTTCAACAAGATCCCGGTAACGCATGTTTTCTTCCGCAATTTTTGCCCGGACGGCGTTGTTTATTGCCTCGGTGGCCATTTGAACCGATCTTGCCTCGGCCATTTCATAAACGGTTAACGATATCTGTTCATTGAAAGTAGTCAGAAGCAAAACAAAGGCTGCCAGAAACATGAGAATAATAAACCTTTTGAAAGGTTTTTTCCTTTTAAACAATTTTACCACCCTCAGTCGTACACTGCTGCCTGAAGATAAACCGCATTTCATTATATGCCGCCCGGTCGATCTTTAAGTTTAACAATCGGCTTAGGCGGGAAAATTTATAAAAATACCATTGTAGTTATAATATGGTAATCAATATTCATAATGAGTCAAAAGTATATTAATAAATTTTTTAGTTGTGGTATAATGTCTTGAAATCAATAACAAAGGGGAGGGCAACATCTTGGTCAGAAATTCCGGGCGAAGAAAAAGGCTGAGACCGGGAAGGCTCTTTCTTCTCGCAGGGCTTCTCTGTGTCGCTATACTGGGGGTATCGGCCATCGGCCTTTTGGCCGTCTCTATAAAGGATATACCCGCCTGGAACAGCGAGGCGCTGCTATCGTCCAATTCGACACTTATATATGATAAGGATAAAAAGCTGATGGCCAAAGTGGGCGTTGAAAACAGGGTGCCCATATCGGTTAATGACGTCCCTGAGTTTGTGCAGCAGTCATTTCTGGCGGCAGAGGACCACCGCTTTTACCAGCACCATGGAATCGACTTTATAGGTATTGCCAGGGCCATTTTCAGGGATATAACCGGAGCCGGAAAACACCAGGGAGCCAGTACAATAACACAGCAGCTTGTGAAATTGTCATTCCTTACTCCGGAAAAGACATTCAAGAGGAAAATACAGGAAATTATACTGGCGGTCCAGGTTGAGCATTACTATTCAAAAAAAGAAATACTTGAAATGTATCTGAACAAAATTTATTTCGGCCAGGGGGCCTACGGAATCCAGGCGGCCTCCCAGACTTATTTTAAAAAGGACGCCAAGAACCTTTCCCTTGCAGAGGCTACCCTGCTGGCCGGCATTCCAAAGAGCCCCAATTATTACGATCCTCTTGCAACCAAGGATACCCCGGAGGGTCAGCCTCACCAGGGTAAAATAAGGCAGGAATTAATACTGGATTTAATGGTGCAATATGGGTTTATCAGCCGGTCCATGGCCGACGAGGCCATGAATGAACCCATAAAGATAACCAAATCCCCATCAAGATACCCATATCCGTATTTCGTGGATTATGTCACCGAACTCCTTATAAAAAAATACGGCGAAGAACAGGTATACAATTCGGGGATGAAAGTATACACCACCATGGACCCCAACGTACAAACCATAGCTGAAAACGTTATGTCCGACGATAAAAACTATCCAGCCTCCCAGAAGAAGGAAAAGCCTCAGGGGGCGGTGGTTGTGCTAGATCCTTCCAATGGTAACGTCAGGGCTATTGTGGGAGGCAGGGATCATACCAGCAGGCTGGGCTGGAACAGGGCCACCAGGGAGCCGGGACGGCAGCCGGGATCTTCCTTTAAGCCCATAATAGCCTACGGGCCCGCCATAGAATACATGGGAATGGGGCCAGCCACGGTTGTTGACGACGTACCCACAAGGTTCGGAAACTACGAACCGCCAAACTTCGATAAAAAACACAGTGGGCTTATTACTCTGCGCAGGGCTTTGGTAAACTCGGTCAACGTTGTTGCCGTAAAGCTGCTGGTTGACCATGTGTCAATACCAAAGGCCTCGGAATTCGCATCAAGACTTGGATTTGATATCAACGGGAATTCCGCCGGGGCCAGCCTGGCGCTGGGAACAGAGGAGGTAACCCCGCTACAGCTGGCCGGTGCGTATGGCGCCTTTGCAAACAATGGGTTATATAACGAGCCTGTGGTCATATTAAAGGTGGAAAGCGCGGACGGCACGGTGCTGGAGGAACACAAGCCAAAGCCGAAGCAGGCAATGAAGCCGACAACGGCATTTCTAATGGCTGATATGATGAAATCTGTTACACAGGAAGGAACGGGGACAAACGCATACTTCGGGAGGCCTGCCGCCGGCAAAACGGGAACCACCGACGACGGCAAGGACATCTGGTTTGCCGGATTCACCCCGGACCTCGTTGGCATAGTTTGGATAGGCTTCGACAACCCCACGCCCATGCCGGAGGCTTTTGGCGGCGGGCTCCCGGCAAAAATATGGCGGAAGATAATGAGCGAGGCCCACAAGAATTACCCGGTAAGGGACTTCCAGAGGCCTCCGGGAATTGTAAGCGCTACAGTGGACAGCAAATCCGGCCTCCTGCCGGGACCGAATACGCCGCCTGATCATCAGGTCACCGATTACTTTGCCGAGGGAACAGTTCCCACTGCGGTGGACAATACCCACGTGATGGTTGAAATCTGCGCCACCACCGGGCAACTACCCAATAAATATTGTCCCGACAAGATTATACGCAACCTGGTTAAGCTTCCTTACAGTGTGCCCGAGACGGTGGGGGATTTCCGTGACCGTGTACCCACCCAGGAGTGCACCATTCACGGTCCCGGGGGAATTTTGCTTCCACCGCTTGAACCCGGCAGTACGGATCCAAAGCAGCCGGTAAACACTGTTCCGGCGGAACGGAGGCAACCGCCCAAGCCTACCGGAATCGTGCCGCCGTCCAATAACAGGTAGTGAAAATGCCGTCCGTCAGGGCGGCGGAATCCAAAAACATTAGATCAACAAAGGACAGACCGGATAGCCGGTCTGTCCTTTTCTAATTTCTGGTTGTTACCCTTCCATAAGGCAGCGGGATATTACAACCCGCTGTATCTGGTTGGTTCCTTCATATATCTGGGTGATCTTGGCGTCCCTCATCATTCTTTCCAGTGGGTACTCCTTCATATACCCGTAACCGCCCAGTATTTGCAGAGCTTCGGTGGTGACGTACATGGCGGTGTCGGTGGCGAAGGTTTTGGACATGGCCGAGAAGAGGCTCAACTCGTTGGCGGAGACGCCGCCTGACTCGTATTCCTCGATCATGCAGGCTGCCTTGTACAAAAGCTGTCGGGCCGCCTCTATCCTGGTGCGCATGTCGGCCAGCATCCACTGCAGGCCCTGGAACGTTATGATTGGCTTTCCAAACTGCACCCTTTCCTTCGCGTAATTAAGCGCGTAATCAAAAGCCCCCTGGGCTAGACCCAGTCCCTGTGAACCCACCACCGGCCTTGTCCTGTCCAGGGTCATCATGGCGTATTTAAAACCGCTGCCCTCTTTGCCAAGAAGATTTTCCGCCGGCACTTCGCAGTCTTCAAAGATAAGTTGGGTGGTCTGGGAGCCCCTTATTCCCATCTTGTGTTCTTTTTTGCCTATGGTAAATCCGGGGGCGTCCTTTTCCACCACAAAGGCGCTGATGCCCTTGATACCCTGATCCGGCTGCGTCTTGGCAAAAACGGTGTAGGTGTCGGCTATGCCTCCGTTGGTGATAAAGCACTTTGTGCCGTTTAGTATGTATTTGTCACCATCCAGCCGGGCGGTGGTTTTCATGCTGCCGGCGTCGGAACCTGCGTCGGGCTCGGTAAGGGCAAATGCCGCTATTTTATCTCCGGCCGCAAGGTCCGGCAGGAATTTTTTCTTTTGCTCCTCCGATCCTCCCACCAGTATCGGCATCAAACCCAGTTCCTGGGCAGCCACGATAAGGGCGGCGGAACCCGAAACCCTGGAAATCTCCTCGGTAATAAGGCATACCGACAGCAATCCCGCCCCGGTGCCGCCGTATTCCTCGGGAACCCCGGCTCCCATGAGCCCCTGTTCCGCAAATAGATCCTTTAAGTCCCGGGGATATATATCTGTTTCATCAATTTCAGCCGCCCGGGGAGCCACTTTAGTCTCAGCAAGCCTGCGGACAGTCTGTCTTAACAGTTCCTGTTCCTCGGTAAGTTTGTACATGCGAAACCCTCCACAACAGCAGGCCGATCAGTCATCTCCAATGAAAATCTGCACAAGTTTCTGCTTCTGACATTTTCCACTGGGCGTTTTGGGAATTTCCGGCACCAGGTGGTAACGGCGGGGGAGTTCTTCGGCACTTAACAGACCAGAGTTTTCTACAAAATGCCTGATCATGGCCGGGTTCAAGCCAGCGTCCGAAGGCACGATAAATGCCGCAAGGTCATAATTGCCGTCAATGCCGGGCATAAACAGGGCCACAACCTCGTCCACCCCGGGATGTCGGTAGATAGCATCCTCCACCTTGCGTATTATACTCTGGCCGGAACCAGTAGCCTCATCGGGAATATAGCCCAGGGGTATATTCCTGTCATTCATCAATTCCCACCTCCGTAATCAGTTGAACAGCCTGCATGTTTTAAAATAAAAATTATTTTTGTCCGTTGTAAATGTAAAATCCCCGTCCGGTCTTCCTTCCCAGGTGCCCCGCCCGCACCAGTTTGCGGAGCAGCGGGCACGGCCTGTACTTGGAATCCCCGGTTTCATTATACAGTGTTTCCATGACCATTAAAAGTGTATCCAGACCTATTAAATCAGAAAGTGCCAGCGGTCCGATGGGGTGGTTGGCTCCCAGCATCATCCCCTTGTCGATGTCCGCCGCTGAAGCCACTCCCTCCATAAGTACGAACATGGCCTCGTTCAGCATGGGAACCAGTATTCGGTTTACGGCAAAAAGAGGCGCCTCGTTAACCATTATGGACTCCTTGCCGAACCTCTCCACAAGGTCGGTGGCCGTCTGCAGCGTTTCGTTGCTGGTTTCTGCCCCCTTTATAAGTTCCACCAGCTTCATAACCGGAACCGGGTTGAAAAAGTGCATGCCTATAAATTTATCGGCCCTCCCGGTAACGGCGGCCATTTCAGTGATGGACAGCCCGGAAGTGTTGGAGGCGAATATAACCCCGGAAGGGCATATACTGTCCAGCTCCCTGTATAAGTTCTTTTTCAGGTCCATCCTTTCAACGGCGGCTTCTATAATAAAATTGCAGGCGGACAGTTCATTGATATCGGTGGTCCCCTTAAGCCTGTTCAGTATGCCGTCTGCCTCTTCCCGGGTCAGGCGGTTTTTTTGAACGTCACGGTCAATGTTTTTTCTTATTACACCAAGTCCCCGGAACACAAAGGAGTCTTCAATATCCCGCATAATTACGTTGAATCCGGCCCTGGCGGCCACCTGGGCTATGCCCGACCCCATTATTCCGGCGCCTATAACGCCAATGGTTTTGATATCCACATACTCACGCTCCTTGCTAGTCAGCTTTAGTTGTCAGCCCAATATTAGAGACAAACCATGTGGAATGTGGCTTAATTACACATATATCTGGCAGCCTTTTAAGGGCTTGTAAGGCATGCCTTCCCTATTCTGAATTCTGGATTCTGACTACTGGATTCTGACTACTGTATTCCGCCCAATTATTCCTTCTCTCTTTCGAAAACCATAGCCATGCCCATACCGCCGCCCACGCACATTGAAGCCAGTCCCCAGCGCAGGTTCCGCCTCTTCATTTCATACAACAGCGTGATGGAGATCCTGGCCCCGGTGCAGCCCACCGGGTGGCCCAGGCCGACGCCGCTGCCGTTTACGTTTGTGATTTCCCGGTTCATGTCCAGGAGCTTTTCACAGGCCAGGTACTGGGCGGCAAAGGCCTCGTTCAGCTCGATCAGCTCCATGTCGGCCAGGGTTTTGCCAGCTCTCTGAAGCGCCTTTTTGATGGCAGGTACAGGGCCGTAACCCATAAGGTCGGGCTCAACTCCCGCCCTGGCATGGCTCACGATGCGCCCCAGAGGCTTGATGCCCATTTCCCTGGCCTTTCTGGCTGTCATCAGCACCACCGCGGCAGCGCCGTCGTTCAGCCCGGATGAGTTGCCGGCGGTAACCGTGCCGTCCTTGCGGAAGGTGGGGGGCAGTTTGGACAGTTTTTCCAGTGTTACGTCACGCCTGGGGTGCTCGTCGGTGTCAACCGCCAGCGGGTCTCCTTTACGCTGAGGTACAGGGATAGGGACTATTTCTTCTTTAAATTTGCCCTCGTCTATAGCCCTGATGGCGTTCTGGTGGCTCCTGAAGGCCACTATGTCCTGCTCCTCCCGGGAGATGCCGTATTTGTCGGCAAGCCTTTCGGCGGTCTCGCCCATCATTATCTTGTGAATGGGGTCCATAAGCAGCTCCCACAGGGCGTCTGTCATCTGGCCGTGCTGCAGCCTTTGCCCCCAGCGGGCTCCTTTCAGTGTATAGGGAACGGTGCTCATGGACTCGGCGCCCCCGGCGATAACAATGTCGGAGTCACCGGTGGCTATCTGCTGGTAGCCGCTCACTATGGCCTGCATCCCTGACGAGCACTGACGCTGTATGGTCATCCCGGTTACTTCTTTGGGAAGCCCGGCCAACAGGGCGGCGGTGCGGCCCAGGTTGGGCTCCGCGGTATGCTGTGCGCAGCAGCCCATTATCACATCGTCAATCTGGTCCGCGCTTATTCCGGACCTGGATATCACCTCTTTCATAACAGGCACCAGAATCTGATTGGACAGCAGGTTTTTGAAGGCCCCGCCAAAATCTCCTATCGGGCTTCTTGCCCCTGCGGCAATAACTATGTCATCCATAAGCAAGCCAATCTCCCCCTTCAACTGTCGAAATAAGATACATTTTATTTTTATTATTGAAAATTCTATTTTCTTTACAAAAGTCCTTTTAAATAAAAAGAGGAAGATCAGAATAAATAAAGTGATGATTACAGATAAATATATCATTTGTGTATAGATGTGTTAATAGCGATTGTTGGCAGTGTTTGGAGATGTTATTATAAAGATTGGCGGTAGTTTAATACGGCATTCCAAAAATATTTTAAGCTGCGGAGGTAATAAATGCTATTCTGGCTTACTTTCCTGGCCGTTTTCCTTGCGGACCAGGCCAGCAAAATGTTTATCATGGGCAACATGTTCCTGAACCAGTCCATCCCGGTAATCACCAATGTTTTTCACATCACTTACATACGCAACCCCGGGGCTGCCTTCGGGCTGATGGCCTACCGCACGTCTTTCTTTATAGCGGTGAGCATTCTCGTGGTTTTGGGAATAATTGTATTCTATAAAAAATATGGCGGGAAGGGAACGGTTCAGGTTACCCTGGGGCTTATAGCCGGGGGTGCATTGGGAAACCTGGTGGACAGGGTCCGTTTTGGAGAGGTTGTTGATTTTCTTGATTTCCGGGTATGGCCGGTGTTTAACCTGGCGGACTCGGCCATCGTAGTGGGGGCGGCACTTTTGGTCCTTGTCTTCTGGAGGCTGGAGGGCAAAACCTGATGGATAACACAGGAACGGTTTACCAGATTCACTGCTTTAATGCCGGAAAATCAGATTCGGGGCAGAGGCTTGACGTTTTTCTCACCGGCGAAAACCCCCAGTTGAGCCGCTCCCATATTCAAAAGCTGATTTCCGAGGGAATGGTGGACGTCAACGGCATGTCCGCCAGATCCAACTACCGGCTAAGAAAAGGAGATTCCGTGGTTTTACGAATCCCGCCCCCCATCGAGCTGGTGGTGGAGCCCGAGCCTATTCCGCTGGATATATATTACGAGGACAGTGACGTGGTGGTTATAAACAAGCCCAAGGGAATGGTGGTTCACCCGGCGGAGGGCAATTACACCGGCACATTGGTCAACGCCCTTCTGTATCACTGCCGGGACCTCTCCGGAATAAACGGGGTCATGCGGCCCGGCATCGTGCACAGGCTGGACAAGGACACATCAGGGCTATTAATGGTGGCAAAAAACGATTTCGCCCATGTGGAGCTGGCCCGGCAGCTGAGCGAAAGGAGAGTGGAAAGGCGCTACCTCGCCCTGGTTCACGGCGCTATGAAGTATGACCGGGGAAAAGTAGATGCCCCCATCGGCAGGCACCCCAGGGACCGGCAGAGGATGGCGGTGGAACCTAGGAACGGCAAGCCTGCGGTAACGCACTACAGTGTCATTGGCCGGTACGGCAGTTTCACATATCTGGAGCTGCGGCTGGAAACCGGCAGGACACACCAGATCAGGGTGCACATGGCCTACCTGGGCTATCCTGTGGTGGGCGATCCCAAGTACGGTCCGGCCAAAAACCCCTTCGGCCTGGATGGGCAGTTTCTGCACGCTGCCTTTCTGGGGTTCGTCCACCCCCGCAGCGGCGAAAAAAAGATTTTTGAGGCCCCGCTGCCGGAAGAACTGCAAAAAGTTTTAGACAAAATAATACACTGACCAAAGACACATCTCCACTTTTATTGCCATTATTATGGGCTATAAGGCAATAAAAGGATGCGATTTAAATGGTTTTTTTAAAGAGGATAAAAACAAGATCCGTCCCAGGATAAATATCAGATATAAGTAGCGTTTTGTTTTAATAATTTACCTCCTCCGGTAGAACATCTCCAGATAAAGGGCGGCAATCCCCGCCGCCATCAGAGGGCCCACAGGAACACCGTGAAAAAATACTATTCCGAAGATAGATCCGATTACCAGCCCAAAAATAATTTCCGGCTTTGCCCCCAAAAGCTTTATCCCCTCACTGTTCATGTGGGTGGCCGCCGCACCTCCGATTATGGCCATTATCCCCGGAAGCGAGGTCATGTTGTAAACCAGGTCTTTTTCTGTCACAACGCCCTGGGCTATGGGGACTAAAATAGACAGTAAAAGGAAAAGCAGCCCCACTTCAAGGCCCCGCCTTTCCAGAACCGGAAATATGAAATTGAGCCTGGAGAACTTTAAAATGAGGAGCACGCAGGCAGCTATAGCTATCAGGTTTGACTGGGCTATTATCCCTATGATCAGTAAAACCACCAGCATACTTACCCCGGCATATCCATCCCCTGCTTTTTTTAACTTCTTCAGTCTGAGGATATTTATATGCCATCCTGATGGATTATATTACCAGAAAAAAGGGGCTGGGCGCCCCTTCGGACGGTATCACGTCCTCAACCCCGCACTGAAGCAAGGGGACGCGCCCCCTTGGAACCCCCGGTACGGGTTAAAGACCGACTGCCGGAGTGACACTCATCTTAAAGTGTTATTCTAAGTGAGTCTGACCGGAGGCCCACCCTCAGGGCTTCCAGGGCCAGGACCTCGCTGGTGGGGATGTTCCCCAGGTTTACATTTGGCCCAAAACGGGTAATCAACTCCAACTGCTGGTTTTTGTTGGGCGCCTCCCACATTATGATCCTCGGGTCCTCAACCTCCTCCAGAAGCTGGTCCAGGTCATCCTTTATGAAATTTCCCTTCTCGTCATAAAGACCGACGTTGGTGCCGGATTCCCTCCCCTCCAGTATAACCCTGAAAGCCCCGTTTTTTAGGTCCTCTTTTATCTGGGCGGCGAAGACCGAGACAGGAGTATCGTCATTTTCATCTTTTTTACCCACCTCTGTCAGAACCTTGAACCCCATTTCGCATGCCCGGGTGATGGCCCTTTCTCTCACCTCTTTATCCAGGGTAATGGTTCCGTCGGAGACTTCTATGCATGTAAACCCGAGGCTTCTTGACAGATACAGGTAATCTTCCACTTTCTCCTGAAGTATGGCAACTTCCAGAAATGTACCGCCCGGATATATCTCTATGCCGTAGGACCTGGCCAGCTCTATTTTTTCCAAAAGCACGTTGTTATTGTATAATGCCGAAGTTCCAAAGGCCAGCTTAATGAAATCGATATGCTCACCAGAGATATTTAATAAGTCCTTGGTTTCTGCAAGGCCCAATCCCTTGTCAATGATCATTGTAAGACCCTGGTTTCTGGGCTTGGGATGTCTTCCCCCCAGTGGATGTTTAACCATTTCCCTCCATTTAATTCCATAATCTGCAGGGATCATGTTTTATCTCCTTTCTTTGCTAATAACCTTTGTTTGAGACGTAATTCAGGTTATTCAACAGAAAGGGAAATTGCTACCTTGATTTGACATAATGGCCGATATTTTGGCACATGTCCATTTGATTCCGGTTTTATCTTTAAGTAATTATTTCATCGTGATGATTATTAAGCCATTAATGGAAATGCATGCAAGAAAAAAACCGCCAAAGGCGGCCATATACAGAGGGGCTTGTTTTTTAATTAAATGCCAGTTTTTCCATTTGACCGCGGGTGAGAGAAAGAAAGGAACCTATGTAATTGGCGCCTATAAGGGCGGCGAACTTGCTTTATTTCTTTTCAAACAGTCTCCCGGCCATGAGTGCCGCCCCCAGTGCTCCGGCTATCTGGGCCCCTTCAGGGATGATCATCTTCAGCCCCAGCTTTTCCTCCAGGGCCTTCACTAAGCCTATGTTTTTGGAAACACCCCCGGTCATCACCACTTCCGGCCTTACCTTCACACGGGCGGCCATACCTGCAATCCTGGAGGCCATGGCCTCGTGGATGCCAGCAATGATTTCCTCTTTGGGCGATCCGGCGGCAATCCGCGATATAACCTCGGACTCGGCAAAAACGGTACACATGCTGCTTATCTCGGCCCTGCCGGATGCCGCCAGCGACATTGACCCGAAATCATCGAGGTCCACCTCCAGTGCATGCGCCATCACTTCGAGGAAACGCCCCGTTCCGGCGGCGCACTTGTCATTCATCACAAAATCCAGCACCTTACCCCCGGGACTTACCGAAATGGCTTTGCAGTCCTGACCCCCAACGTCAATTACCGTGGCGGCACCGGGAACCAGATAACTGGCCCCCAGGGCGTGGCAGGATATCTCTGTGAACTGCCGGTCGGCCTCCTTTACCTGCATACGGCCATACCCGGTGGAAACTATAGCCCTTATATCCTTCCTGTCAATGCCGGCCTGCCCCACGGCCTCCTCCAGCACAGCCGCCGCCGCAGCAGAGCTGTTGTACCCCCTGAAGGCCACCACCGAGGCCGCAATTTCCTGATCCTTCAATATAACGCACTTTGCCGTGATGGACCCAATGTCAATTCCTGCAAAATACACCTGCCGACCTCCATCAATAACTAAATTATTCTTATTAGCGCCCCTCCTGGATTCCGCCCCGGGAGAATGCTCCCGGGCCTCAAAACCTCTCCGCCCAGGCAACCAGGGGCAGTTCAAACTTGCTTGCCAGGTCGGGGTTTCCCGGCCTTACCCTTACAGTGTAACCAAATGTCCCCTGGGGTAGAGTAACCTGCCCCTTGAAAACAAACAATCCCTCACCGGTCACGCTCTCTAAAAGCATGGGAGCGGTACTTAGACCCTGGAGGCCCTTTTCTGCAACATTCCCGTAAACAATTTCCACGTCCACGTCGTCGGGGCTTATGGGACCCAGCCCTACGTACGCATTCACCACCAGTGCCTCCCCGACATTCATTTCCCTGGTTACATTGGTATCAACCCGGTTTATCTCCACCCGGCGCCAGTTTTCCGCCAGGAAACTCTTGTATCCCCTCATTTTTTCAGCCATCCGGTAATTGTTATCGGAAAAATACTCCATTCTCTTTATAGACGGGATGTAGAATTTTTCGCAATACTCCATGACCATCCTTTCGGTGTTGAATACGGGAGTTATGGTCTTCATGGAGTGCTTCATCATCTGGACCCATTCCCTGGGAAAGCCCATTTCCTGCCTGTAATAGGCGGGGATAACCTTTTCTTCAAGCACCGAGTACAGCGAATAACAGTCGTCCCTGTCCTGCATCTCGTCATTTATATACCTGCGCTTTTCACCTAAGGCAAAACCGTTTCTGCCGTCGAAGGCTTCAGGCCACCACCCGTCCAGTATGCTGACATTGATCACCCCGTTGGCCGCCGCCTTCTGACCGCTGGTGCCGCTGGCCTCCAGGGGGCGCCTGGGCGTGTTCAGCCAGATGTCAACCCCCTGCAGCAGGTAGCGGGCCATTTCTATGTTATAGTCCTCAAGGAAAATTATTTTTCCCTTGAAATCCTCACGGTTTGAGATGTCGTATACCTGCTTTATCATTTCCTGCCCCGCCAGATCGGCCGGGTGAGCCTTCCCGGCAAAAACAAACTGCACCGGTCTTTCGGGGTGATTGACCATGGCCGACAGGCGGTCTATATCCCGGAACAGCAGTCCGGCCCTTTTATATGTGGCAAAGCGGCGGGCAAAACCCACCGTAAGAACTCCCAGCCGCAGGAAATCCTCCACTTCCCTTATGCGCTCGGCCGGCTCCTGGTTCCTTATTCTCTGTTTTCTCAGGCAGTTCCTGGCGTTACGGATCATTTTCTCCTTTAAAGACTGGTGAACCACCCAGAGGAGGTTGTCGGGAAGCTCACTGATATTCTTCCACATCTGTCTGTCCACGACCCTTTCATGCCAGTCGGAACCCAGATATATAGTGTAAAGGTCTTTAATCTCCTGGGCCAGCCAGGTCATGGTGTGCACCCCGTTGGTTATATGGGATATAGGGATCTCCTCGGTGGGTATCCTGTGGTAAAGGTACGAAAACATCTCCCTGGAAACCTCACCGTGCAGCCGGCTGACCCCGTTGCAGTATGCCGAGTGGCGGAGGGCCAGGAGAGTCATGTTAAACATCTTGCGACCGTCGTCCCAGGCCAGGTTTAAAATGTCCTCCCTTTCCACCCCCAGCATGTCGTATAGATGCCTGAAATAGTGTTCCACCATCTCGGCGGGGAACAGGTCGTGACCAGCCGGAACCGGAGTATGTGTAGTGAATATTGTGTTGCTTTTTACCACCTCTATTGCCGTGTCAAGAGAAAGCCTCCTTTCAGTGATCAGCTCCCGCAGCCTCTCTATAACCAGGAAGGCCGCATGACCCTCGTTGATGTGCCACACTGAGGGGCTTATGCCCATCTTCCT
>JBMOPB010000009.1:0-13940 GCA_049325055.1 Bacillota bacterium | reverse complement strand
GCCCGGATACCGTTCTCTTGAAGGATTGATATCGGTTTATTTTCACTGATATTGAAGGATTTTACCGATACTTATCGAAGTAACGATTGCACTAGCACCATCTCCTTTGCGCTTTCGTAATCTACCAAGAACATTCCTACATTTAAAACATTTAAAAGTTTTACTTATCGGCTTCAGGCAAAGCTTCGCTTGTAAGTTGGATTAAGAATTAACTTCACTAAAGGCATACATGTACGAAAGTTAGGGACGCAAAGCCACGGGTCTAAAGCGTTATGCTATGACAGCCGGGTTATCTAAGGACTCTACAGCTTTTAAGCTCATTGGCAAGTTCTTGGATGACGATGTTTACCATTAAAAAGTGAGAGAGTGGATCTATGGCAAGTGTTTCCTTTTCAAGTCTCCGCTTCCGTGGAGAGGGGTGGTTGACGAGTCCCTGCACCGACGCGGGGACGGCACCGCCTTGCCGGTGGAGTCGGCCTGGGCATGATTAGAAACGGAAGAAAGGATGCTACTTATGGTTATCAACCGGGATATATCGGAAAGGAAGCGCGCCGAGGAGGCCCTTGCCCGGAGCAGAGCCTTTTACTCCTCCCTGATCGAGAACTCGGCGGACATCATCCTGATCCTGGACGCCGCCGGCGCCGTGCGTTACGCAAGCCCGTCCGTGAAAAAGCTGCACGGGTACGACCCGGAGTACCTGGCGGGCAGGCCCATACTGGACTTTATCCACCCGGACGACGTTGCTTCCGCCGCGGCCACACTGGCCGAAACACTTGCGGATCCGGACAACGTCAGGCGCCTGGAGGTGCGCGTACGGCACCGGGACGGGTCCTGGCGCTTCGTTGAGACCACGGGCAGAAATCTCCTGGACGACCCGTCGGTGGAGGGGATAATCATAAACGCCCGGGACGTCACCGAACGCAAGAAGGCGGAGACGGTCAACAGGGCCACCGCCTCCCTGCTGAGGCTTTTCGCCGGGAAGACCGGCCGGCGGGAATACCTGCAGTCGGCGGCCGATCTGATTTCCGGGCTGACCGGCTGCCACTGCGTGGGAATACGTCTGCTGGACGAAGAGGGTAACATTTCCTACGAGGCCGCAGTGGGCCTCAGCGAGGATTTCCTGGCCCGTGAGCGGTGGATATCCACGAAAGGGGACCAGTGCCTCTGCACCCGCCTGATCACAGGCAAGCTGGAGGCGGGCAGGTCACCGGCGGTCACTCCCGGGGGAACTGTGTACTGCAACGACCTGCCCGCCTTCGTCGATGGGCTGCCGGAGGAAGACAGGGCCGGATACCGCGGCGTCTGCCGGAAACACGGCTTCAAGTCGGCCGCCCTGGTGCCCGTGCGGCACGGCGGTACGGCGGTGGGGGCCGTTCATCTCCTGGACGAGAGGGAAAACATGGTCACGCCGGAAATAGTGGAAATGGTCGAGACCCTGGCGCCCCTGGTGGGAGAGATCGTCCACCGGTTTAGAGTGGAGGAGGATCTCCGGCTAAACAGCAGCGCCCAGGCAGTGATCAACTCGATTTTGAGCTATTCACTGGAAGATCCCGAAATGGAACAACTGGCGGCCCGCGCTCTTGACCTGCTGATCTCGCTGCCCTGGATCGCCCTGGAAAAAAAGGGGGCCGTTTTCCTGGTGGAGGACGACCCGGGGGTGCTGGTGCTGAAGGCCTGGAGGGGGCTTGACGGCCCGGCGCTGAGTGAGTGCCGCCGGGTGGCCTTCGGCCGGTGCCTTTGCGGGCTGGCGGCGGCCGAGGCCAAGACGCAGTTCGCCGACCGCATCGACCACCGCCATGCGATCCGCTACGAAGGCATGGCGCCGCACGGCCATTACTGTGTCCCCATCATCTCAGCCGGCAGGGTTTCAGGGGTAATAAACCTGTACGTGCAAGAAGGATGCCGCCGCGACAAGAGGGCCGAACAGCTGATAGAGTATGTGGCGGGAGTGCTGGCCGGGGTGATCCGCCATAGACGGGCCGAAAAAGCCCTGCGGGAAAGCGAAAGGCACTTCAGGTCCGTGATCGAGAACTCCTCGGACATCATTGCCATCCTGGACGGGAAAGGGGTCATCCGCTACCTCAGCCCCTCGGTGGAGAGGGTGTTCGGTTACAGGCTGGAAGACCTGGCGGGCGCTAATGTAACCGGCTATATACACCCTGACGAAGTTGAAAAAGTTCTTGGAGAACTGGCCGATATTAATGAAAAACCGGGTGACATCAGGCGCGGGGAGGTCTCCTTAAAGCACCGGGACGGGTCCTGGCGGGTGCTGGAGTACGCGGCCATGAACCTGATCCATGACCCCGCGGTAAGTGGGCTTGTTATCAACGCCCGGGACATCACCGAACGCAAAAGGATGGATAAGGACGTCCAGAGGGCCGCCAAGCTGGAGTCCCTGGGCGTCCTGGCCGGGGGCATAGCCCACGATTTCAACAACATACTGATGGGTGTCGGCCTGCACCTGTACTTGGCCAGGAGCCACCTGCAGCCGGGAAGCATGGCCCATGAAATACTGGCCGAGGCCGAGGAGGCCCTGATGCAGGCCAAGGGCCTGACCCAGCAGCTGCTCACCTTTGCCAGGGGCGGGGCCCCCATCCTGAAAACCGCCACCGTGGGCGGCCTGATCAGGGAGGTCACAGCCTTCGCCCTGAGGGGAACGGCCGTCAGGGGCGAATTCTCAATTCCGGAGGATCTATGGTCCGTGGACCTGGACGAGGGGCAGTTCAGCCAGGTTGTCCAGAACATCGCAATAAACGCCGTGCAGGCAATGCCAGGCGGGGGGCTGTTCGAGGTGTCGGCCCAGAACGTGACCGTCGGTGAAAAAGATGTATTCAACCTCGGGGCTGAGAAATACGTCAGGATATCCTTCAGGGACCACGGCACGGGCATTGCGCCCGAGAACATGGGCAGGATATTCGACCCCTACTTTACCACCAAGCAGAAGGGAAGCGGCCTGGGACTGACCGCATCCTACTCCGTAATAAAGAAACACGGCGGCCATATATCCGTTGAGTCCGAGGAGGGCGCAGGGACCACCTTCCACATCTACCTGCCGGCAGCGCAAAAGGCGCCTGTTCCGGAAACAAAAAAGGAAAATCCACTGTTAAGGGGCAGTGGAAGGATCCTGGTGATGGACGACGATGAAAAAATAAGGTCCTCCCTTGGAGGCGTACTGGCCGGTTTTGGCTACTGGGCGGAGTTTGCCCGCGACGGCGCCGAGGCCGTGGAGATTTACCGCAGGGACCTGGAGGCGGGGCAGCCCTTCGCTGCGGTGATCATGGACCTGACCGTGCCGGGAGGAATGGGCGGCAAAGAGGCCATCCGGGAACTCCTGAAGCTGGACCCGGGAGTCAGGGCCATAGTGTCCAGCGGCTATTCCAACGACCCAGTCATGGCAGAGTATGAAAGGCACGGCTTTAAGGGAGTGATAGCCAAGCCCTATGACGTAGGCGATCTGAACAGGCTGCTGTACCGGATCATAAATGAGGAGGAGGGATAGGCCCGTGTCCAAAATACTGGTGGTGGAGGACAACGAAAAAAACAGAAGGCTGCTAAAACTGGTGCTGGCCTCCAGGGGATACGAAGTGCTGGAGGCCGGGGACGGAAGGTAGGCCGTGGAAATGGCCCGCAGCCTGCAGCCGGACCTGGTGGTGATGGACATACAGCTGCCGGGCATGGACGGGATCGAGGCTGCCGGGATTATAAAGGGCGACGGGGCCACTTCCCACATCAAGGTACTGGTTCTTACCGCTTACGTCGGCAAGGAGGACAGGGATCGAATATTGGCGTCCGACTGCGACGCGTACCTGACCAAGCCGGTCAACATTGAAGAGATGCTGGAGACTGTTAAAAACCTGGTCTGCCGTCGGCTGGACCAATAACATCGGGAATGGTGTGCAGTGCTATCTGAAAAAGAATTGAGCAAGCTCTTGGAGAGTATACTCAAGGATTCGAAACAGCGCACCCTGGAAGACAGCAAGCCTGGGGAGCAAAGCGGAGGGGACGTGCCGGGGGACGGCCTGGCCTGGGTCAGGGACGGGAAGGTGTTTGTCAGTGACCCCCGGGGGACGGGCCGTCCCGCCTCAGTCGAGCCTTGCTCCGGCGTGGAACTTTATGTAAACGGGACGAACAGAGTGGAACCGATCCCGGTACTGTCCTCGGACCAGATCGTGACAATTCCCCTGGAACAGGCTGCCGAGGGGCGGTTCAGGGTAGATCTATCCGATGACAGGATGGAGGCGTACCTTGACGTAGAACCGACTCGAGTGCTGACACACCAGCTTTACGATCAGGAACCGCAAAACCGGCTGACATTGAAGACGTTCGCCAGGGAAACCCTGTCATGCCCCTTTGATTTCAGCCAGTTCCGAAAGACCCTGGCTGAAGCCGGGGTGGTGTCGGGAATAGACTACTCGGCGGTATTGAGGATCATCCAGAAGCCGGAGCGGGCGAGGGTAGTGGTGGCCAGGGGAAAGCCTCCCGGGCTGCCGGTTGACGAAAAAGTGGAAATCCTGTTCCCGCAGGAAGTGAAACCGGTGCCGCTGGTAAGAGATGACGGCACCGTGGACTTTCACAACGTCAAAAAGATGTTCTTTGTTGAGGCCGGTGAATTGCTTGCCGTCGTGAGCCCGGGGACTCCGGGCACCCCCGGCGTTGACGTTTGCGGCAGGGAAATCCTGCCGCTGCCTCCGCGTAGGGCCGTGGTCCGCACCGGCAAAGGGGCACGCCTGGTGGAGGAGGAGGGCAGGGTCTACGCCGGAAGGACCGGCCGCCCGGTTTTAAGACAATCGGGACGTGTATATTTTATAGACGTTGAAGACGTTATGGTTCATCACGGGGACGTTGACCTGAGAACCGGCAACATACGTTTCAGGGGCACCCTGCTTGTGGTTCGCGGCAACGTCCTGGAGTCCATGGAAGTCCGATCCATAGGCATGACCATCATCGACGGGGTAGTGTCCGGGGCCAGGGTGGCCACGGGCGACCACCTGCGGATAAACGGAAACGTCATCAATAGCACGGTTAGCGCCGGTACGGCGAAAGAATTGCTGGATCGGATCGTTGATCGCGTCGGCAGCCTGGAAAAGGGCTTAAGAAAGGTTAAAGACATTGTCGGCCTATTGTCAAAACAGGAGAAAGTACAGGCGGCAGGGCTCAACTACGGCTACATTGTCAGGGTGGTAATTGAAAAAAAGATGACTGAACTTCCAAAAACACTGGAAATCATAAATAGCATGTGTCGGGAAGAATTCCTATACCCGCCTGAAGAAGTGGAAAGGACCATCCTGAAAGTCGGTCGGGTGTTGTCGGACCCGCACAGGCTGGCCAACGAGGAAGACATATCGATCCTGCTGAAGGAAATCGAGATCGTCCAGCAGTATTTCAAGGGCTTAAGCGAACACAAGGCTGACGTCGACCTCGCCGGGGCCGTTAATTCCAGAATCTGCGCCACAGGGAACGTGAACATACGCGAAATCGGCTGCTTTAATTCAACCATTCACGCCGGAGGCAGCGTCAGGATCGACAGTGTTTTCCGGGGAGGCAGGATATTTGCAGGCGGTTCGGTGGAAATTAACGAGGCCGGAACTGAAACGGGAGCGAGTTCGGTAATTGAAGTCGAGAAAAACAATAAAGTCAAAATTCAGCATTGCTATGAGGGAGTCACCATAGTTGTGGGCCGGCGTGTGGGAAGGGTAATCGGCGAGGCGAGAAATCTTACGGCCGGACTGGGCGATAGCGGCGACTTACAGATGGACTTTTTTAAAGCGTAAGGATCTGTACTGCTAAAACAACACCGGAGGACGTGGTATAAATGCTGGGTGGCAGTCCCAATTTCTGCCTGCGATCAGCCAGCGGCTTTCTGGATGCCCTGGGTTCACCGGAGGGGGCGGCCGAAGCGCTGAAGAGGCTGGCGAAGATCCTGTTTTCGAAATATGACATTTACATTTTGACAGAAGAAAAAGCCGGTCATCCGCTGCTGTTGGCCCCGGATTACCACTTGCCGGCCCCCTGGCTTCGCAGTATAAAGGAATCTTACGGAAGCGTTGCGTTTATCGACCCTGAAAAACTATGTTCCGGACAGGAACCGCCCATGCGCAACCCCTTCATCTTTATAGGTCTGAACACCGGGGGACCCCCTGAAACCGCCATCCTGCTGGCTTCCGAAAAAAAGCCCGGCCCGCCGGGCCGGGACGAAATCGTTAAAGCCCGGGATTTTGCCCGGTTTATAGAGGCGGCTTTAAGCGGAAGGCTTTCCCTGGAGGGCAGGCTGGCGCACCTGGAGGACAGGATCCGCATTCTGAAAAACAGTGCGCACGAAAAGCGCAGCTTGGTGAACAGCCTGAACAAAGCAGTGAGAGACCCGCTTAATATTGTAATCGGTTGCTCCATGCTACTTCTGGACGAGTCGGTGACCGAACCATTGTCCGGGGCCCAGCGGGAGTTTACACAGGACATCCTGGAAGGCGGTTACTCGGCGATGGGGGAAATCGAAAGGTTCGTTGAGGCATACCTGTATGAAAGCCAGGACGAACAAGCCGAGACGGTCGGGCGATATGGGAACAAAAATGCCGTGGTTGCGGCCCGGGAAACGGAAAAGCTGAAAAAACAGATTGAAAAGGCCAACCGCATCAAGAAGGAGCTAATCTCCATCGTCAGCCACGACCTGCGCACTCCGCTGAATTCCATCCTTGGCTTCTCCCATCTTCTGCTGCAGGCTGAGGTCGCCGGCCCGCTCAACGACCTGCAAAGGCAGTGCGTCAACGACATACTGGAAAGCGGAAACCTGCTCCTGTCCTTGGTTAACGACATCCTGGACCTGGCCGGAGCCGAGGCGAACTGTACGGAACCGGAGCTTTCCCGGTTTGACCTGCCTTCCCTCATGAAAAACGTTCTTATTCTGGCAAAGGACCAGGCGCAGAGGAACGGGATCTGCCTCCGCCTGGACGTGCCGGAAGACACGGGCTTAATTACGGCCGACATGCGCCTCCTCAAACAAGTCGTCTTCAAAATAGTGACGGACGCCATCCGGCATACCGACAGAGGCGGGGAAGTGATCTTGGAATACGCCTGGGAAGAAGGAATACACCGTTTTTCGGTCCGGATCAAGGGACTCAGGCCCGACGGCCATCCGCCAGGATACGATCAGGGAGGGCCGGGACTGGCCCTGGCCTCTGCACTGGTGGAACTGCACGGCGGCCGCACCTGGACTGAAAGCCGGTCAGGGACATTCAGCTACTGCTTTGACATTCCTGTGTGCGGGGACAGTTAAAAAAACAAAGGTGCAACACTTTTGTAGGTGGTGATACGATGAAGAGGCACCGGATCCTGATCGCGGACGATGACGAGAAAAACCGGCGCTTGCTTGGCATAAGCCTGTCCGGGGGGGAATACGACCTGGTTTTCGCTGCTGACGGCAGGGAAGCTTTGGACAGGGTGGCTGAAGCCAGGCCCGATCTGATTCTTCTTGACGTGCTGATGCCGCGGCTTGACGGCTTCGAGTTGTGCCGGATGCTCAAGGGGGATGAAGACACGAGAGGTATCCCGGTGCTGATGGTGACTTCCCTGGGAAACAGGGAAGACAGAATAAAAGGGCTAAAGAGCGGAGCCGACGACTTTTTAACCAAGCCCCTGGATATTGTGGAACTGCAGGCGCGGGTGAAGTCTTTGCTTCGGACGAAGGACTACCATTACAGGATCGAGGAATCTTACCGGAGCATTTTGAACATTACTGATTATTCTGAGGTGATTCTGAAAGGTTTTGACCCACTTAATTTCGATGTCCGGGCGGAAGACGAGATTATCATGAATTTCCTGCGCCGGTCGGATGAAGAGTATGACCGGCCGGCCATTATTCTGGTCTGCAGCCACGGGGACACGTCGGCCAAGTGCGTGCTTTACGGGTCGGCTATGAACTCCGGCGGGATGAGGAAGGTGCACCTGTACATTCCGGTGGAAGAACTGCGGGTATTTACCGAAAGGAATATATTCAACGCCGGGGACGGAACTGCTGCGGCGGCCGACAGTCCGGGTTTCCACCCGGACATCGAGCGCGCGGTCGGGAAAATAAACAATTATGTCAGCTACGCGGCCGGCGGGCAGCTTCTGGCAGCCATCAACTATCTGAAAAGGGTAAACCGCTTTGATGTACAGGTAATCAAGAGCCTGGCGGTCAACAAGAAGTTTCTCCACACCGTGGCCAGGCTCACCCGGGAACTGGAAGACAGCTTTCTCTACACCATAGGCGCCCTGGCCCGGGCGGCCGAGGCCAATGACGAGGATACGGGCGACCACATTGTAAGGGTGAACGAGTACTCCCGGGCGCTGGCAGTGGAACTCTCGCTCCCGGACCAACTCGTCGAGGTAATAGGATACTCCGCCCAGATGCACGACGTCGGGAAAATACACATTCACCCGGACATCCTGCGCAAGACGGGTCCCCTGTCGCCCGAGGAGACCGCCGTCATGCAATTGCACACTGTTTACGGCCGCAACATCCTGGGTGACTCCCCGCGGCTTGCCGTGGCAGCCGGTATCGCATTGGCCCACCACGAGAGCTGGGATGGCAGTGGTTATCCCTACGGGCTTAAGGGGGAGGAAATATTTCTCCCGGCGCGCATCGTCCAGTTGGCCGACGTTTATGACGCCCTGCGCAGCCGGCGGGTGTACAAGAAGGCGTACAGCCACGAGGAGGCAGTAAGAACGATATTGAACGGCGACGGGAGGACCCGTCCGGATCAGTTTGATCCAGCCGTCCTGCAGGCGTTTATAAGAAAGGAGGCCCTTTTTAGAGAGATATTTGATAAGTACCCGGATGAGCTAAAAAGAAACATGTAGTAACGTTAACTTGATCCGATCTTGGCTAAATGGAACAAATAGGAATATTTGAGATCAATACTGTTTATTAGGTGCTACATCCTTGGCATAGTTCGTTGTAGCACACTATATCTTACTGTTTCATTTTTCCGTACTACGATTCCAATTTTAAGAATCCTTTGTTTTCAAGTGCTTGCGGCTTCGAAATGACCCAAATTGGGCCTAAAATTATTTATTTCGTAAACTGGTGCTAGGATGCCATCAATACCAAGGCCTCCGGGCAAAAGCCCGGAGGCCTTGGTATTGATGTATTATTCTTTCACCAGTATTATCGTGCACTTGACATTTTGCGCCACGTGGTTGCTGACGCTTCCCATCAGGAAGCTTTTTATTCCGCTTAGCCCCCTGCTGCCCATAATCAGTAAATCGTATTTGCCCTCGTCCGCTTCAGTGGTTATCGAATACTTCGGGTCGCCCCAGACCAGCTTTGTTTCCACGGAAACCCCGGGTTTTCTTTCAGCAATTCTGTTTTTGGCCTCGTTCAGTATTTGTTCACCGTGTTCCAGGAGCTGTTCCTTAAACTGCGCCATGGGTCCACGCATCTTGCCGGAATAAGATTCCAACTGGGTGGGGTAAATTACCGCGTGAAAAAGCATTACTTTTTCAGGCTTCTGATTTTCCAGCATTCCCAGCAGGTGTTGCAGGGCCAGGGATGACCCTTCGGACCCGTCGATTGGAACAAGAATTTTTTTATACATGTCTAAACCTCCTTTGCATATATTACAGCTTGACGTTGCCACACTTTAATTCTGATGCTGATTTTAAAGCTGGATAATATGTCTTGTGGGATAATATTCTGCAAATTGTCCCGGAAACCTCTACTTCTCTGCAGCTATTTAAAAAATTCATCCGTGGTCATTAATATTGGTACACATAAAAAATAGACCTGCTATGAAGCAGGTCTATTTTTGACTACCTTTTTAGTAACTTTGTGCTTGCCTGAAGCATTCTCTGCAATATACCGCCCTATCCTGGCGCGGCTCGAACGGCACCTCGGTTTGCTGTCCGCAGGCTGCACACACTGCAGGATACATTACCCGCTCGCGCCTGCCGCCGAAATCACTGCGGCCATCTCTTCTGTTACGCTGCTTGCGGGCTGCGCGGCATTCCGGGCAGCGACCGGGGTCGTTTGTAAAGCCTTTTTCCGCATAGAATTCCTGTTCAGATGCGGTAAATGCAAACTCCACTCCACAGTCGCGGCATGTCAGTACTCGATCTTGATACATATAAACCCTCCTCAAATTTTTTCCATTAGTATTAGGAGATGACGCAAATCCGACTCTCCTAAACCAGATGGATTTGAGGAGCGGGAAATTGCAGGACCTAACCCATGGACTTTTGTTATCGTACCATACCGTGGGTTGAAAGTCAAAGAATTTTTTGATAGATATAGGAAATTTGCTGAAAGGAATTTTGTGGGTAATTTCCTATACACTGGGGGTGTACCCAATTGCTTCAGTGCGGGGCTGAGAACGTGATACCGTCCGAAGGGGCGGCAGCCCCTTTTTGCTATAGGAGGAAATGATTACTCCTTCAATAGGGACATGCTCAAAAGCTGGAAAGTACCGGTGCTTTAGAAGGATGTCTTAAATAGCGATGTTAACAACCACCCTGGGGTGACCATTTACGGATAAAATTTAAGAACGCCAGTACTGTTGGATAATAATGCTGGTCTTTGGCCGAAATGACATAATATTGAATGGGGATTACAAGTTCATTGCTGTTTATCAACCTTAGAACATCTACCGAAAGCTCTAAAGTTACTGCACGCTTTGAAACAAAAGCAACCCCCATTTGTGCGGCAACCAAACGTTTTATTGCTTCTGTGTCTCCTATTTCGACCTCTTTGTTGAAAACGATTTTTTTATCATCCAAAAAATTTTCCACAATGATGCGTGCTGCGGAACCTTTTTCCCTCCATATAAGCGTTTCTTTTTCAAAGTCCTTAACCCGGATTTTTTTATTATACAGGGGATGATCTGGTGAAAATATCATTACCAATTCATCCTGGATGTATGGCTCCACATGGAGAGCGGGGTTGTTCACCTGTCCGCCCACCAGGCCAAGGTCCAGCTTCCTTTCAGAAACCAGTTGCTCTATTGCCATACTGTTTCCCAGGCTTAAAATAGTATCAATATTTGGGTATTTTTCCTGGAATGCCCGAAGTATTGGCGGTAGTATATAGCTTCCTATTGTTGTGCCGGCGCCAATTATTACCCGCCCACGTTCAAGGTCTTTAAATTGAGACATAGTCCGTTCAGCTTGTTGTGTCAGGTCGAATATACGGTCGGCGTATTCGAAAAGATTGCGGCCTGCATCGGTGAGTTCTACCTGTCGGCCTCTTTGAACAAAAAGCTCAAGGCCGAGGCTTTTCTCCAACGCCGCTACCTGGCGGGAGACTGCAGGTTGGCTTAATGCCAACTCTTCCCCGGCCCTTGAATAATTAAGGCGCCTGGCCACACTATAAAAAACCTTCAACTGGTAAAGATTTAATTCAGACAATACTGGCTCTCCTTTTGCACAAAAGCATATATTACATAAATGCATAGAATGTATGCATATTATTCATTTGTATTATACCTATTGCCATGATAACCTGTAAACAAGTTCAACTGAAGGAGTGTCTTTTTTGAACAATAAATTCCAGAATATCAGCCTGACTTCATACTCGCCCGGCTCCGGCTGAGCGTGCAAAATAGGTCCGGCGGACCTGGCGCAGGTACTGCGCTGCTTACCACCGGTTAAGGACCCCAATGTACTGACAGGACTTGAAGAAAACGCGGCGATTTATAAATTAAGTGAAGAACAGGCGCTTATTCAGACCGTGGACTATATAACGCCTATTGTGGACGATCCATACCAATTTGGAAGGATAGCGGCCGCCAACGCCCTGAGTGACATATACGCCATGGGCGGAAGGCCGGTTATAGCGCTCAATATTGTAGGATTCCCCAATCAGAGCCTCCCCCTGTCAATTATGGAGTCAATCATGAAGGGTGGTGCGGACATGGCAGCCGGGGCCGGTGTCACCATAGTCGGAGGGCACTCTATAACCGACCATGCGCCCAAATACGGGCTTGCCGTCACGGGATTTGTTGACCCCCGCCGCATGATAACCAAACGCGGCGCAAAGCCGGGAGACACCCTGGTTCTTACAAAACCACTGGGTATAGGTGTGATTACTACCGGGATCGACCACAAAATGGTAGATGACGACACCGTCAGCCGGGTAGTAAAGATTATGACCACCTTAAACAAAAGGGCATCGGAAATTATGCTTGACGTCGGGGTAAACGCTTGTACCGACGTGACAGGTTTCGGGCTGTTGGGACACCTGCGGGAAATACTTGTAGCCAGTGGCGTGGGAGCACGTATAACAGCCTCCAGGGTTCCCGTTATCCCGGAAACGGAGGAGTTGGTACAAGCGGGAGCGGTGGCCGGAGGAACTCACATAAACCACCGCTACCTGCGGGATGCGGTTAATTGGGACCCCTCCCTGTCCAAAGAAATGAGGCTTATTTTATGCGACCCTCAGACATCGGGCGGCCTTTTGATGGCAGTGTCCCCTGATAATAAGGAACGGTTGATTACCGAGCTCAAAAAAGAAAAAGAAATACTGAAGGCAGCAGAAATTGGGGAAATAATTGAAACTTCCGGAGAAATAAGTGTGGTGGCTTAAGCTATGATATCTGTCGAGCTTGAAAAAAGAGCCAGAAATATACTAGGGGTGCCGGATGACGCTGACAAAGACCAGATACGGCTTGCATTCAGGCAGTTAGCCAAGCAATGCCACCCGGACACAAACGGTGGTGACATGACGGCCACCGACAAGTTCAAACTGGTATCCGAAGCCTATGAAATACTTACCAGAGATAAAAATAGGGGCAAGCACTCTTTAATTAAAGAGGATGCTTCTGCATCAAACGATGGTACCTATAAAGACGACAAGAAATATTGGGAGTGGTGGAAAGAAAAGTACGGGGACCTCATCTAAGTTGAAATTTATTAAAAAAATGAAAATTTTTTAACGATGTACAAGAAAAATTAGTGGGAGGAAGCTAATGTCAAATATTGTTATTATAGGGGGTTCCTTTGGCGGACTTACAGCAGCCATTCAACTTAAACGCTTACTTGGAAATAAGCACAGGATTACAGTGATCTCAGATAATGATAATTTTGTTTTTATGCCTTCGGTTCCGTGGGTTGCCCTGGGCTGGAGAAAAGCTAAAGATATAACCATAGATTTAAAAAAATTGTTGCCGTCAAAGGAGATTTATTTTACCCACAGCCCTGCCAGATTCATCGATGCCGACAAGCAGAAGGTAATTACCGATAAGGGTGTTATACCCTACGACTATCTGGTAATTACTACAGGCCCGCACCTGGATTTTAAAGCTATCCCGGGGCTGGGGCCGGAAAAAGGCTTTACCGAATCAATCTTCACGCTTGAGCATGCTGAAAAAACTTATCTTTCATGGCAGAAGTATTTAGAAACAGGTGGTCCCGTAGTAATTGGCGCCACTCAGGGGGTAAGCTGCTTCGGCCCGTCTTATGAACTGATACTTGAAATAGATCATCAATTAAGAAAACTGGGTAAAAGAAGCAAAACGCCGCTATGTTTTGTTACCTCCGAGCCGTATTTGAGCCACTTTGGTTTAGGTGGGGTTGGTAAATCCCGCCGGATGATGGAAGATGAGTTCGCAGAGAGGGATATAAAAGTATTCTGCAATGCCGTTGTTGAAGAGATTCTGCCCGATCGGGTAAAACTCAAGGACGGAACGGAACTGCCGTTTAAGTTTTCCATGTTTGCCCCGCCGTTTAGAGGAGTAGACGCGGTCATTGATTCAGGATTGGGAAACCCGAAGGGGTGGTTGATTGCAGACGAGCATTACCGTCACCATAAATATCAGAATATATACGGGGCCGGCGTAGCCTTGGCTATAGCTCCGCCTGAGAATACCCCCATACCCACCGGTGTTCCCAAAACCGGAAGCATGACCTATACCATGGCAAAAATTGTTGCACACAATATAAAATGCGACATAAAAGGCGGCGGCAAAATTAGC
>JBMOPB010000008.1:0-14109 GCA_049325055.1 Bacillota bacterium | reverse complement strand
GTGGGACGAACTCTTCGTAAAGGGCCCGCGGAAGCGGCCTCATCCGCTCGGCCAGTTCCGGTGGCAAGCCCGATTCGGCGGCCAGGCTGAGCGTTTCGCGCCGGTCGTCGTACAGAAGGACGGCCGCTACAGGAATGTGGAGTGCGGCGCGGGTTTCCTTGCAAACAACCTTTAGCACTTGGTCCAGGTTGATCTGGGCGTTCAGGCGTGAGGCGATGCGCAACAGCGCCTCGGCACGGGCGGCCTGGCGGCGGATTTCCTCCTCCATTTGCCTGTGCTCGGTTTCGTCGCGGATGATGCCCAGCAACAGCCCGTTGTTCAGCATTTTGGCGCTGATCTCGACCGGTACGGGGGATCCGTCTTTACGCCTCAGCCGCCGTTTGATGCGAAGGGCTTTTCCGGCCAGCACCTCGTCAAGGTGGAGGGGCTCGTCAATCAGGTCCTCCGGCGGAACCAAATCCCGAATGTTGAGCTTCAGCATCTCATCGTGCGTATAGCCGAGCAGGGCGCAGCCGCTGGGGTTGATCTCCACAAGGCGCCCCTGTGCGTCGGTCAGGAAAATGCCAGCAGAGGCCTGCTCCACCAGGATTCTATACTTCGCATTACTCTCGCGCAGCGCGGCCCGGGCGCGCCGGGTATGAATTCCGAACGACAGGTCGTCTGCCAGTTGACGCAGCAGCCCGACTTCGTCCGGCGCAAAAGCATCCGGCTCCGCAGCGTAAATGTTAAGCGCGCCGAATGTCCGGCCACCGGCGGTAAGCGGCAGGGCAATGACCGAGGCATAGCCGCGCCGGGCGGCCTCCTCGCGCCAGGGAGTGAAAGCGGGATCAGTCAGCATGTTTCTGACAACCGACGGCTGGCCGGTGCGAATAGCTGTGCCGGTGGGCCCGCACCCCCGTTCCGAATCGTCCCAGGTGATGTTGGCCGTGTCGAGATAACCTTCTTCAAATCCGGCCTGCGCCACCGGGCGCACCGTTTTGGCAGCATCCTGTTCGGCAAAGCCCACCCAGGCCATCCGGTAGCCTCCATCCTCCACCATCAGGCGGCAAATCTCCCGTAACAGCACGGTTTCATCCACTGCCCGCACCACTGCCTTGTTGCATTTGCTGAGTACTTTGAGGGCACGGTTAACCCTGCGTATTTCCTCCTCCATTTGCCTGCGCCCGGTGACATCGTTATAGATGGCCACTATTTCACCGGAGGGGAGCTTATAAACACAGTTTTCCCGCCAGCCTTCCCGGCGGGCGTCCCTGTACCTGACGGCCGGGTGGTGCTCCGGCTTGCCTGTCCTCCAGACTCTCCGGCAGATCTCCAGGAGACCGGACTCACCGACCCCGGGGAATACCTCGGTCACCCTCCGGCCCAGGATCTCTCTCTTCCCGATGCTTTCTATTCGCTCCGCGGTCCGGTTGAAATCCTTGATGATGAAATCCACGCCGTCGTCCACGGCCTCGTACACCGCCACGCCGCTGCCCATGTTGTCGAAGAGGTGGCGGTAACGCTGCATGCTTTCCTTCCGCTTTTCCACCGCCCGCAGACTTTCGATGGCCGCTTTAAGCAGGTGGGCCGCAGTTTCCACGAGGGCTATTTCTGTGCCGGTCCACTCCCGCGGTTGGGACGCCGCCACGGCCAGTCCGCCGTCACGCCCTTCGTGTTGCATGGAAACGGCAATGGAAGCCCGGATACCCAAACGCCCCATTATGGCTGCCAGCGGTGCAAGGCCGGGGTGGGTTTCTCCTACCCTTTGCCAGTCGGGAACGGCCTGCACGTGTAGGATGCTCAGGCCGGCATGAGCCGCGGCTTGCCCAATCTCAATTGCATTTTCCGGCAGGCCGTGCGTGACCCTGTAAGGATGGAGCCAGACAGCCCCCATCTCCAGGCCCAGCGTCCGGAGCACGCGGTCGAGGCTGGTCTTCAAAAGCTCGAGGATCTGGATGTTAACCTCCACCGCCCCGCAGGCCTCAGTGGTTGCGGCGTGTGAGGCGGCAAGGCATTTTTCCTCTTTATTTAGCAAGTCCACTTTCTCATCTCCTTAGATGGCTATAAAGTTTCCTCAGGATTAGCCCCTCAACTCCTTTTCGTATTATGTCAAGATGGCTTACTATGTCGTTGATGAAGTGCGCCAGGTGGTTTTCAGGCAGACACTTTCTCATATCAGGCGGCAACAAAAGTATTTGTTTTGGGTGATATGGACGATATATCTTCGGCAAAAGTCACCTATTCGACATTTTGTTCGTGATTCCTGCTTGCCGGACGCAGGAACCCCGATTTCGAGCAAGTAGGTACGGTTCTTGTTATGCCAGGTAAAATATGGAATTAGGTACAGGTTATATTATAACCTGGGAAGGGGTATTAGTAGAAGATATAGTTTACTGCCGCAAAGGGCGAGAAATGAGTATATCAATTATATTTATTAGCAAGCCAAGAACCGTCCCCACTTGCCTCCCACGGGATAATTTTAAATCTATGAAAACAAGAGAAAACCAGCCATTTGCCGTGTCTATTTTAGCGGGGGAAGCTTATGGCATCAAAAAATCTATTCCGCTTTGCCCCTGGATTTTAATTTGCGGTAAAGTGTGGTTAAGCTTATGCCCAGGTAATCGGCGGCTTGTTTTTTCCCTTCGGTGGTATTGCCGAACATTCTCAGCGCTTGCTTAATTTTTAATCGTTCCAGTTCATTTCGGTCCACATTTATGGTCCCATTTTGCAGGGATTGATTTTTTATTCTTGGCGGGAGGCTGTTTATGGTTGCGATGCTTTCCATTTCCATGCTGCAAATATACTCTACCAGGTTTTTTAATTCCCTTATGTTACCGGGCCAAGGGTAGGATACGAGCAAATTTACCAAGTCGGAACTGAATTCACGGACATTGGTAGGGGTTCTGCTTTGGTAGACTCGGAGATAAAAGTCAAGAAGCAACGGCACGTCTTCGGAATGCTCCCTTAGTGGCGGTAAAAAAATTGGTACTACGTTTATGCGGTAATATAGATCTTTCCTGAACTCACCTTTTTTGATTTTAGCCTCTAAATCCTGATTTGTAGCGCAAATTATCCGGACATTGATTGATTTTAATTGGTTTGTGCCCAACCTCTCAATTTTATTACTTTCCAACACCCTCAAAAGTTTTACCTGCATGCTTAAGGGCAGATCGCCTATTTCGTCAAAAAATAAAGTTCCGTTATTTGCCTCTTCAAATTTACCTGTTTTACCAGTTTTACGTGCTCCGGTAAAGGCTCCGTCTTCATAGCCAAAAAGCTCGCTTTCAAAAAGAGTATCCGGTATAGCTCCACAGTTAACAGCAATAAAAGGTCCCTTTCTACGCGAGCTGAGTTTATGAATGGTTTGTGCACATAATTCTTTTCCTGTTCCTGTTTCGCCCAAAATTAATACTGTGGAATCAGTTTTAGATGTCAGAAGTATTTCAGTTTTTAATTTGGTTATTACTTTACTTGCACCTATGATACTTTCTAATACCGTTGGTTCAGAATAGGCCATGGACGCATTTCCGTTGGTAGGGGTATACCTTTTCCCTAATTTGTATCGTGCCTGGTTTTTGATCAGCAAAACATATTCTTTCAACTGATTATTAATAACAATTGGGTTTATAGTTATATTTAAACCTTCTTTTCTATTGAACAGTTCAATATTTTTATTATTGTTAATAAGGCTTATTAAATTGGCTGGTAAAATATGAGGAAAAAATGTGTCAATGTTTTGACCATTAGCCTCATTTATTTTGCATCCTAATATACCCTCAGCCGAATAATTTAAATAAGTAATATTTTTTTCAGGACTTATGATAAGGACCCCTTCATCAAGGGAGTTATAAATAGGATTTAGATATTGATAAATATGTTTTGTTTCCTCTTTCTCAATTAAATAACTCACCAATGTAGCGGTAGTTGACGCATACCGCTTTAGCAAATCATGTTTTTTTGAAAAAATTTCTTTTTGCCTGTTATTACTGGCCAAGAAGGTCACTACACCTTTTGTCAGGTTTCCAACATTTACCGGCTGAAGTAAAACGATTTCAAAGGGGCAAAAACCTTTTTTAACGCAAGAAAGGCATTCTTTGGAACAGGAACTATCATTGACTAAAAAGCCTTCACCGGTTTGAAGTACTTTGGCTACGTGAGAGTCGTCAGGAACAGTCAACCCGAATTTTTGAAATAAAAATTTCGTGCCGGCGATGTTGGTTAACCCTTCACTCGTAATTGCAACATCCACCCCAAAAGTAGCAGCAATTAAATTGGTTAAGCGTTGCATCTCTTTTTTAAATTCATTTTTTTCATCCAAAATTATTCACCTCCCCTGACATTTGTCGAGAAATCGTAAAATTGAAAAGGCGTGGACTTTTGGGCTGATGTTTCACCCCAAAAAGTTTTAGATCCTGTCTGCTTCAAGATCGTAAAACCAGGGCCACAAATTAGCCGTTAAAAATGTCCACACCTTTATATATTTACAAACCGGAACAAGTTTTCAGAAAATTAAGAAATTATGCACAAGTATTATACAATAAAAATTTTATAGTGACAACAACAATTTAGCTGAGCCTCTTAAATAAGGGTCTTTTGCTTGAAAATAGCAATTTCGGCGCAACTGGTTTTTTTCATTTTTTCATTTTTCTTGAAAAAAATTTTGCAAAGAGAAGGTGCTATGATTTGAAACCTATATTAATCTTGGCCTTTCAAGGTTAAAGAAAATGGTACTGATTTTGCTGTATATATTAGAGTCAAAAAATTCATAAAAAACAAAAAAGTGAGACACTTGAAGGTGTATTTATGGTGGTTACAGCAAAACATTTTTATCCACGACAGGCAATTTTCAAGGGACAAAATCACGGAGAGGTGGTGTGGCTAAAATGTAGTCAGGGTTGGCGATTGTTCTGCAAAATCGTTGGAATGTTATTTTTAAGGAGGTATTCTAAATGGCCGACTACAAGTCGAAATATCCAAATCTTTTCAGCCCAATAAAGTTGGGTAAGCTCACCCTGAAGCACAGGGTGGTATTTTCTCCTCACTGGACGGCCCACTGGGATCCCGTTACCTTCCACGCCACACCCCGCGCATTGAGTTATTACAAGGAAAGGGCTATCGGTGGGGTGGCGATGGTTTACCTTGGAAATTCCAGCCCCAGTGATTCGGCCTGCTATTTTCCAACTACCCAGATCGGATGGTGGAGAGATGATGTTGTTCCGGGAATAAAGGAGATTGTTGATACGATTCATTCTTATGATATACCGGTGATAGCTCAGTTCAGCCTTCCCGGATCACACCAGGTTCCATGGAGAAACGAATTTATTTCCAAGCCTCCGTTGAGCTCCAGTGAAATAAACGCCATAGAGTTTCCGCCTTATCAATGTTATGTAAGCAAGGAAATGGAAGATGAGGATATCGAGAAGATACTTGACGATTATACTGCTGCCGCGCAAAGGGCCATAGCTGCCGGTTGTGACGGCGTTGAAGGCTTGGTTGGACACGGCAAGCTCCCCAACCAATTTTTCAGCCCGCTTTTCAATCACAGAACCGATAAATGGGGAGGGGAACCAACGGGACTCGGGGAAGGCGAAGGCAGGGCAAGATTCATTTTAGAAATAGCCAGGCATTTAAGGAAAGGAGCCGGGCCTGACAAGAGTGCCAGCATCAGAATAAACGGAACGGATTTCTTCCCAGGCAGCGCGGATATCGATAACTGGGTAATGCTGGCCAGGATGCTGGAGGAAGACGGGCAAATTGATTTCATCAACGTCACCGAAGGACTTTACCGGTCCCTTAGCATTATGATCCCATCCTATTATGCCGGCTATGAGCCCGGCTACGAGTCTATTTTTACGGCAAAAATTAAAGAGGCGGTTAAGCTTCCGGTTATCCTGGTGGGCAATATCAATTCCCCCGAACTCGGCGAGAGGATGATAGTCGAGGGCAAGTGCGACCTTGTGGGAATGGCCAGGGGGCTGGCGGCGGAACCCCATTTCGTCAAAAAGACCATGGAGGGACGGGAAGAGGATATCATCCCCTGCATTCACTGCAACCAAGGCTGTCTGTTCCGCGTTTTTATCGGCGGCATAGGGGGGTTGAGGTGTCAGGTTAACCCCGCCACCGGGGAAGAGGAAAAATGGGGGAGCTGGGCCAGGGTTAAGGCTTCCAAGGCAAAGAAGGTTTTGGTTATCGGGGCCGGCGCCGCGGGCATGGAGTGTGCCAGGTCACTGGCCGAAAGAGGGCATAAACCCGTAATTTATGAGAAAGGTAACGGCCTTGGCGGGCAGATCAGAATGTGGGCTAAACAGCCCGGCAGCAACGAAGTAATGGATTTCGTGGAATGGATGTCCAGGCAGCTGGACAAGCTCCGGGTTGCGGTCAAACTGAATACCGAAATCAATGAGGCCAATTTAGCGGAAATCATCTCAAATGAAAAGCCCGACGAAATAGTGATCGCCATGGGGTCACGCGTTGACCGGACGGCAATCTCCGCGGAAACACACGCGTCAGTTCCCGGCTGGGATAAACCCCATGTATTTACTTACGAAGACATATACGGCCTTGATGGGTTCGATTTCGGCAAACTGGGCAAAAGGGTGTTGGTGGCCGATCTGTTGAATGACCGGATGCCTATGCGGGTGCTGGAAACTCTCCTAAAAGAAGGCAAGGATCCCCTGTATATAACTATGCGGCCGGAGCCTGCCACGACTTTCCTGTTCCTTACCGCTGAAGCAGTCATCGCAAAGGCCAATTTGGTTGCAGCCGGCGGCACCGAACGCTGGAACCCGAAAAAGGTGCTGGTGGAGACCTGGATTGCCGAGATTACGGATAAAGGTGCAAAGCTTTTCTATCTGTATGACCCGGAACATCCCTGGGAAGAAGAGTTTGACAGCATAGTCTTGTTGCCCACCAGGCGGCAAAACAACTGGCTGTACAAATTACTGAAAGAAAAAGGTTACAAGCCTCATTTAATCGGCGATGCGGTTTCCCCGCGGTCGTTAATGCACGCCACCCGGGACGGATTTGAACTGGCCCAAAAGATCTGATAACCGAAGCTGTTCAATAATTGTGTGTACTGATTTACGTTCTTCAGGCTAACAAGACTTCCTGTGACAGGAAGTCTTGTTAGCCACATTCCAAACGGGTACCGCAGAAAAATGATGGGGGTTAAAGGTGTGTCTAAAGAAGTATGGTCGTTTATCGAGGTGGATAAGGGAAAACTCCATGACACAGCGTTTAAGATGGCTTCAGAAGCCAGAAGGGACAGCAAATTGTGTAACGGGCTGCCTTGCGGTGTTTTCTTTGGTCCTTCTGTTTCCTTATTGCAGGAACTGGAACCCTACGGTTTGGAAAAAATATATTTTTTTCAGGTTGAGGACAACCTTCTACCTGAAGTTCTAGCCGAGAATTTCTTCTCTTTGGTCTGCCGGGAGAATCCGGAGGTTGTTCTTTTTGCCGCCACCCCTGTCGGCGCTGAACTGGGGGCCCGGCTGGCCGCCAAACTTGGCAAGGGTTTTATATCCAATTGTGTTGATTTTGAGATGAGAGAGGGGAGCCTCGTTGCCAGAAAAAAAATTTTCGAGGGTAAGGCGTCCGGTTATTTTACCTGGTTGAGCGGATCTCCCTACATAGCGACCGTTAATTTGGAATCACTGGAGGCAGTAAAAGCGACGGGAAAGATAAAACCCGGGATTGTTTATAAAACAGCCGAGCAACCTAAAACTAAAACAATGTATTTGAAAAGCTGGAAATTACCTCTCTCAGAAATCGATATTACAGAAGCACCTGTAATTATAGGGGTTGGAGGCGGTGTTAAAAAAGAGTTTATGAAAATTGTAGAAAATTTAGCTGAACTTTTAGGGGCGGTCATTGGGGGAACCAGAATTGCGGTTTTTAATGGACTTATCCCTGTCGAGAGACAAATAGGCGCCACAGGAAAGTTTGTAAGTGCAGATGTATACATACCCATCGGCATTTCCGGCTCTAACCGTCATACCGTAGGGATAAAGGATGTAAAACACGTTGTGCCGGTAAATATCGCAAAAGACGCCCCCATATTTAAATTTGCCGAAATTGGAATTGCAGGTGATTTATATGAGGTGGTACCGAACCTGATAGAGTTGACCAGAGAAATTCCGGCTCCGGGAGGTCCAAAATGAAGATAGTGGTATGTATAAAACCGATTTTAGACCCCAATATAATACAGTTTGACATAGCCAGTGAAAAATTAACGTCAAGGGTTTTGATCCCTAACCCCACTGATTTTTGTGCTTTGGAAGAAGGCCTTAAAATGCGGGAGAAATATGGAGGAGAAGTCATTGCAGTGAGCATGGCTCCCAAAGAGGGAGAGGACGGGCTGAAAAAAGCGCTGATATACGGGGCGGACAAGGCGATAAGGGTGTGGGAGGAGTCGCTGGCCGAAGCCGATACGTGGACAGCATCCGCAATTATTAAACAGATACTGGAAATAGTGGATTTTGATGTGGTTTTCTGTGGGGGTAAAAGTAAAGATTTGGCCGGTGAGTTTTTCGGGGTTGCCCTGGCTCACAGGCTGAATTTACCGCTGGTAACCGGGGTTGTAAAGCTTGAGGTGCAAGGTGAAAAGAGAATTACTGTCCATAAAAAGCTGGAGAGAGGCGAGAGGGAAACCTATTCAGCCGGCCTTCCGGCAGTCATTACGGTGGACGAACGTATAAACGATCCCAGGTATGTTGCTCTTTTCAGTAAAACATATGAGGAAGGTATAAACAAAAGGGTTGTAGTTATAAAACCGAATTTAAATGGCTTAAATCTAACACCTCTAGTTAAGCTTGTCAATGTCGGCCAGTTAAAACCCCGCACTAAATCCGGTCAGAATATAAGCGGCCTTTCGATAGCAGACATGATGAAGTTGCTTAAAGGGGAAAAAGGGGACAAAAAAGAGATAATTTACGGATCGTCCATTGAAGGCTCAAGAAAAGTAGGCAAAAAGATAATGGAATGGCTTTTTTGAAAAGTGAACATTAAGGAGAGGTTATGGTGCTGACAAGTTCAGAGCGTTTGATCTTTTGGCTGCTGTTTTTAATTGCTGCGGGTATATTCCTGCATCGAATAGCCTTTATCTACCGCACCATTAAAATGGGACGGAGAAAGAGAAATGAAGGCTTTGAAAACCCCGGCGAAAGGATAAAAACATTACTGTCATATGTACTGGGGCAAAGGTGCAATACGAAAAATGTTACCTGGAGGGACCTGGCCGGACTCGGGCACATGATCATCTTCTGGGGTGTTGTTCTTTTTACTGTCTACTATTTTGTTTTCCTTTTTATCGGCGACGGGTTTGGTATCGACGGGGCTATTCGCAAGTTGGCCGTTACCCCTTACTTTATGTATCTGATGGAAATGGTAGCCATACTTATTCTTATCGCCATGAGTTTTGCGGCCGGCCGCAGGGCCCTTATCAGGCCTGCGAGGCTGGGTCCCGATTTCGAAATACCCACCTTTCTATTAATAACGTTGTCGGTTTACGTGCTTTTAATATGCAACTTCGCCCTTGACGGGTGCCGGCTGAATATTGACGGCAATGCCTTTCGCACTCCGGTGGCGGCGGCTTTTTCGGCCATCTACGATCGGCTGTCTCCTGGGCCGGACCAACTGCGGAAATTATATCATATAGTCTGGTGGGTGCGAAGTGTAGTTCTTCTCGGGTTCTTGGTATATATTCCCTACTCTCACCACCAGCACCCCCTGTTTTGTCCCATTAATATATTTTTTAGGTCCTTTCGCTCTCCGGGAGCCATAGCGCCTGTCAATTTGGGTGAAGAGCGTTTGGGTGCGTCCGGTGTAAAAGACTTAAGCTGGAAAGATCTGCTTGAGAGCTATGCCTGCACCCAGTGCGGCCGGTGTCAGGATTCCTGCCCGGTTTACCTGACGGGAAAGCCTTTTTCACCCAAGCTGCTTCTTGTCGGTATAAATGAACATCTTAAAGAGGTTGCCCGGAAAAAGGGAGGCGGGCAGGGAAAGGATGCCGGCATTCTGGGCCGGGCCCGCGGCCTGACATCGGACGGAATACTTTCGTGCACTACCTGCGGTGCCTGCATTGAAGTTTGCCCCGTTTTTAACCGGAGCATGGATATTAATATCGAGATCAGGAGGGATTTGGTTTACCAGGGAAGGTTCGACCCCGGCCACAAGCTGGTTCTGCAGCGGACGTTCAACTACGGCAATCCGCACGGCCTTCCTCCGGCCAACAGGGATAACATTCCCAACATTATTCTTGGGGTTGAACGGGCACTGGAAAGTGAAAAGTACGATGTCTTGTACTGGCTCGGCTGTTCCGTCTATTTCGATGAAAGATCCCAGGACATAGCCCGGGCGGTGGTCAGAATACTGAAGAAAAGCGCGTTACGGGTGGCTGTGCTGGGTTCAAAGGAGCAGTGCTGCGGTGATTTTGTCAGAAGAATAGGAGACGAAGGTTTATTCCAAAGGCTTGCCCGAAGCAACGCCGGCGACATCGGTAAATTCAGGTTTGATACGCTAATTACCCATTGCCCCCACTGCTTTAATACCTTTAAAAACGAGTATCCGAATTATGGGGGGCATTTCAAGGTCATGCACCATTCGGAGTTTATCCTGGGTCTCCTGGAGACGGGTGGTATTAGGGTACATAAAGCCGAGGGGGAAGTTGTCTTTCACGATCCTTGCTATCTGGGCAGGCATAACCAGGTCTATGATCCTCCGAGGAAGGTGGTGCAGGCGGTATCCGATAAGCTTGTGGAGTTTCCTCTGTCCCGCAACAAAAGTTTCTGCTGCGGCGCCGGGGGAGGCCACATGTGGAAGCATGAGGAACTGGGGACGCGGATTAATGAAATGCGGATAGATCAGGCTTTGTACGGGAAAGTAAAAACTGTGGTTACCGCCTGTCCGTTTTGCCTTCTTATGCTTGAGGACGCCCTTTTGATCAAGGGGAGGGCAGACGATGTCAAAGTAAAGGATCTTGCCGAACTGGTCAGTTATTCATTGTCATAAAGCGGATCATTACTGTTAAGTGCTGTCGTTTTCCCGGTGCGCGCCTGTCATTGCCGTCCCGGGTTTCGGGAGACTGTATTAGCCAAAGGGGGGTGTTTTAATACCTGGTGGTAAAAAATTATGGCAAGGTAACTTGAAAAACAACAAAGGAGTGAAGAAAAATGAAAATTGTTAGGGTGGACATGACCAGCGGTACCGTTAAATTTGAGAACGTACCGGAAAAATATGCCCTTCTCGGCGGCCGTGCGCTTACCTCCCGGATTGTTGCCGATGAGGTTCCGCCTACCTGTCATCCTCTTGGGATTTTTAACAAAATTGTTTTTGCTCCTGGCCTGCTTACCGGTACGCGGGCGCCGTCTTCCGGCCGCCTGTCGGTGGGCAGCAAAAGCCCTTTGACGGGCGGTATTAAGGAAACCAACGCGGGCGGCATAACCTCCCAAAAATTGGCCAATTTGGGTATTAAGGCTGTCATCATTGAGGGCAAGCCCGATGGCGGGGATTGGCGCCTTCTAAAAATAACCCCGGACGGTGCTGAGCTGCTGAATGCCAACGATCTGGCCGGAAAAGGAACCTATGAAGTAACCGCCGCCTGCCGGGCCCGTTTCGGTGAAAAGGTCGGTGTGATCACCATCGGCCCGGCCGGGGAAATGCTGATGGTTTCCGCCGGGGTGGCCAACAACGACGGCGACGGAAACAGCAGCCGCTATGCCGGCAGGGGTGGGCTGGGGGCGGTAATGGGGTCGAAAAGGCTGAAGGCCATTGTGGTGGACAGCCCCAAAATCTTCGATGTTCCCGTCAGGGATGCCGAGAGATTCAAGTCGGCTGCCAAAAAGTTTACCGACATTTTGCTCGGCCACCCGGTGACCGGCCAGGGCTTACCGTCTTATGGGACAAACGTATTGATGAATGTCATCAATGAGGCGGGGCTTTTACCGACCCGTAATTTCCGCTTCGGCCGGTTTGACAGGGCCGGTAAGGTCAGCGGTGAAAAGCTGGCCGAGGTGGCGGTGCAGCGCGGCGGAAAGGCGACCCATGCCTGCCACCCGGGCTGTGTGATCCGCTGCTCCAACGTCTACCCACTTCCCGACGGCAAGGTCTGTGCCCCAATAGAGTACGAGACGGCCTGGGCGCTGGGTCCCAATCTTGAAATTGACGACCTTGATGTTGTCGGCCGGCTGAATTACATTTGCAACGACGTCGGGATGGACACCATTGAAACCGGCTGCACCCTGGGGGTGTTGATGGAGGCCGGAGTAATTCCCTTTGGTGACGGCAAGGCTGCTATTAAGTTATTGGAAGAGGCAGGCAAAGGGTCGCCGCTGGGGCGCGTCATCGGAGGCGGATCGGCCGCGGCCGGGCGAATTTACGGTGTCACCAGGGTGCCGGCGGTGAAGGGGCAGGGTTTTCCCGCCTACGACCCGAGGGGGGCCAAAGGCATTGGAGTAACCTACGCCACTTCCCCCATGGGGGCCGACCACACCGCCGGTTACGCGACGGCGACCAATATTCTCAAGATCGGGGGCTACGTGGATCCTTTGAAGGCAGAAGGGCAGGTGGATCTGTCCCGAAATCTCCAGATTGCCACAGCGGCGGTTGACAGTACCGGCTTGTGCCTTTTTATCGCCTTTGCTGTTCTGGACAACCCCGAGGGCTTGCCGGCGGTGGTGGAAATGATTAACGCCCAGTACGGCACCGGTTTGACCTTGGACGACGTGACCGCCTTGGGCCAGCAGGTGCTCAATACCGAGCGGGAGTTTAACCGCAAGGCCGGATTTACCAGGGAGCATGACAGGCTGCCCGAATTTTTCGAAACTGAAGCTCTTCCGCCGCACAACACGGTATTTGACGTAAAAGGCGAAGACCTGGACCAAATTTTCAACTTTTAATTCCAATTTTTATTAACAGCATACTTGTCTATTTATTAATTTAGTACGGAAAGGAGCATGATGTTGATGGTTTCTTCAAGCGTTGCCACTGCGAAAAAAATAAGCGCTGTGGAAGAACTGGTAAATATGCCGGTGCGGGGTAAAAATCCTTATATCAAAGCTTGGAAGGATGAAGGTGGCCTGGTTTTTGGCTTTATTTGCAGTTACGTGCCGGAAGAAATAATTTACGCCATGGGTATCCTGCCGGTCAGGGCCGGGGCGGCGGGTGAAACAAACACGGACGATGCGGATATTTACCTGCACAGGTTTCACTGCACCTATCCCAGGTGTCTCCTGCAGTTGGGCCTGACGGGAGAATACGACTTTCTTGACGGGTTTGTCTTTTTAAACGGGTGCGATCAATTAAGGAAAACGTTTGAGATATGGAAGAAGCATGTGAAGACGGAATTTATGGGCATGGTGACCCTGCCCCACGCCATGGGCAAGGAGAGGTTTGAGTGGTATGTGGACGATATAAACAAGCTGATAAGTGATTCGGCCGCCCAATACGGCAAGTCTATCTCCGAAGCCGGTATTAGGGAAAGTATATCGGTCTACAACAGGTACAGGGATTTAATGCTTGAGATCTACTCCTTAAGGGCTATTGATAAGCCTTTATTGAGCGGGTCGGAGACAATGAAGATAACAAGCGCGTCATTTAATATGCCCAAAAAGGATTTCAATGAGATGCTGGAAAGAGCCATTGTTGAAATAAAACAAAGGCCGGGAATTTCAAATTACAGGGCAAGATTAATGCTGGGCGGGGGTTTTATGGACGACACGTACTTGATCGACTTGATCGAGGATCTGGGCGGGTTAATTGTAACCGATAATTTGTGTTATGGAAGAAAGTACCTTGATGGTGCAATAGCCGGGGATAATTCAATAAGATCCGTTGCCGAAAGGTATTTTTATCACAACCCGTGCCCGAGAATGATTGGCTCCCATAAAACACGGTCCGATTTCACCCTCAAAATCGCCCGGGAAGCCAAAGTTGACGGGGTGATATTCCAAAGACTATCCTTCTGTGACTGTCACGGTGTGGAGTCCCAGATGCAGGCTGAAGATCTGGAGAAAGCGGGTATACCCACGCTGATTCTGGAAAAGGAGTACATGCCAGGGGACGAAGGAAGGTTTAAAACCAGGGTTCAAGCCTTTCTGGAAAGGATAGGGAAATAATCTTAAGTATGAAGTTAAG
>JBMOPB010000007.1:0-15018 GCA_049325055.1 Bacillota bacterium | reverse complement strand
ATTTTGGCCAACAGCAAAAAATGAAGTTTTCCCTACATATTTCTGAAAACATATGAAGGCCGCAACTCCTTTGTTTACAGGGGGTTGCGGCATATTTTTGCCCTCATATGCTGTTAAAGTCAGGATTCAAATCTCAATAAATTTTAAATTATTTAAAAATGTCATTTTGGATACCGTGCAAACAATTGACCTCTCCGGTCTTGCGGTGGTAGATTGAAAATGCACAGACACGAAAAGAGGGACGGCTTTGAAGGTTATAGGCATCTCTTCAGGCACCAGCATGGTTATCCGCGCCGGAAGGGTATATGACGGCATTACTGCAATTGAAGGCAAAGGTGTGGATATTACAGTAGCAGGAGGCTTAATAAGGGATATGCGCCCCTGTTCCGGTGACAGTCCCGGTGCAGCCCCTGAGATTAAAGAATTCCTGGACCTTCAGGAATACACCGTTATGCCGGGAATGGTGGACTGCCATGTGCACCTGGCCCTGGACGGCCAAGATTTCCATAACGCCATGGCACTGTGGTCACAGGAGGACCTCCTGAGGAAAAGAATCCGGGATGACCTTGCCAGAACACTTGGAAGGGGGATCGCGGCGGTACGGGATGGGGGCGACAGGGATTGGATAGCGATCAGGGTGCGGAATGATGCAAAGCGGGAACTGACCGTTCCCCTCATACGGGCTGCCGGCGCAGCCCTGAGAAACCCGGTTAAATACGGGTCCTTCCTGGGCCCCGGGGTGACCGGCGAAAAAATAGCGGAAGCGGTGGCCGACATCACCCGCAGGGGGGCCGACCATATAAAGGTACTGGTTTCAGGCGTGGTCAGCTTTAAGGAATACAGCCGGGTGGGAGAAATACAGTTTACAGGGGGCCAACTGCGTGAACTGGTGTCTGTGGCGCACCACAGGGGACTTAACGTTATGGCCCACGCCAGTTCCGATAAAGCGGTGAGGCTGGCGGTTGAAGCCGGGGTGGACAGCCTGGAGCACGGTTACTTTGTAAGAGAATCAACCCTGGAGGCCATGGCCGAAAGGGGCATCCCATGGATACCCACCCTGGCCCCGGTGGCCCTCCAGGCCAGGGAACCCCTTAAAGACCGCTACTCCGCCGGAGAACTGGAAGTTATAACACATACATATAAAAGGCAGCAAAGAATGGTTAAAGTGGCCTCGGAATTGGGAGTCCGGCTGGGAGTGGGAACCGACGCCGGGGCCTCCGGTGTGCTTCACGGTGAAGGATACCTGGAGGAACTGCTTCTGCTGGAAGAGGCCGGCCTGACCAGGGAGCAGATACTGGGAGCGGCCACCCGTGAAGGCGCGGCCATATTGGGGCTGGAAAAAGAAATGGGAATGGTCAGGCCCGGGCTGCCCCCCCTGCTGATAGCAGTCAGGGGCAACCCCCTGAACGATTTAAAAGCTCTTGAAAATATAGAACTCATGTTAATGCCCCACCGTGGATAAAATAGCCCAAGGAAGCCGGAATTACTGGTCTGAATTCAGGGGGGCTTTTTATGTCATTTATCCCGGGAAGAGTGTTTTTCGAAAAGGACGCGCTCAATTACCCGCTGGGGCAGAAGCTGTACAACCGTTTCAAAAGCGAGGGCATACCGGTCATTTTTACGGCCAGCCACAACCGCATTACCGGGATTCCGGGTAAAACAGCCCAGGAAGCTTATTTCGAGGCGAAGCGTACAATGGTGGTGGGAGTGAGGCGAACATTAAAGTTCGAGACCTGCAAGCCCTCCGCCCATTACCAGCTTCCCCTGAATACCAGCTGCAGCGGCAAATGCGAGTACTGCTACCTGAACACAACTCTTGGCAACAGGCCATACCTGCGCATATACGTAAATGTGGACGAAATACTGGAGGCCGCCAGGCAGTATATAAAAGAGCGGGCGCCGGAAGCAACCCTCTTTGAGGGGGCCGCAACATCGGACCCAATCCCCGTTGAAAGATATACCGGGTCACTGAAAAAGGCCATCGAGTTTTTCGGCCGGCAGGACCTGGGCCGCTTCCGGTTCGTGACCAAGTTTACAGAAGTGGATTCGCTTCTTGACGCGGACCACAGGGAGCACACCAGGTTCAGGTTCAGCATAAACACAGCCAGGGTAATAAAAAAATACGAGCACGGCACCCCCGGCATAGACGAACGCCTTGAAGCCGCGGCTAAAGTGGCCGCCGCAGGCTACCCGCTGGGGTTTATTATCGCTCCCATAATGGTTTACCCCGGCTGGGAGGACCAGTACAGCAGACTTATTGAAAACCTTAGAAATAACCTTGGCCCTGCGGCCGAAAAAAATGTAACATTTGAGCTTATCAGCCACCGCTTTACCGCCAGGGCAAAAAAAAGAATACTGGAGGTATTCCCCACCACCACGCTGCCCATGGATGAGGAGGAGAGAAAATTTAAATACGGCCAGTTCGGCTACGGAAAATACGTTTATCCGAAGGAAACCATGGAAAGCATGGCCCGGATATTCAGCACCAGCCTGGAGGGTAATTTTCCAGGGGCCAGGGTGGAATACCTGGTTTAAATTGGGCGAAAAAAGCGGGAAACACCACTTTGATCAATTTCCTCCACGATCCTTCCCTCATCGGCCAAATAGTCCAGGTGTGAAACAACCTCGAAAACAGCCAGCAATTTGTCAAACCCCTTTACATGCGGGTAATACATCATTGATGCCTGAAACGGAGTCATTCCCCCGTCTTTCCCGGGGGGAACAAGGTTGAATATTTCCTCCAGCCTGTTGTTGTGAAATTCTATCCTGGATTTTGCCAGTTCCCCCGGTTCCGGCACGGGTTCGCCGTGTCCCGGCAGGCAAAGTCCGGGATTTAAGCCTGCAATCCTCTCCATGCTCTCCAGCATCTCCGATAGACTTCTCCGGCGAAGGTTCTTTTCTTGGGGATCGTATCCCAGTGAAGGCACGGAAGAGATATCGGGCAGCAGCATGTCTCCGGAAATCAGTATTTTTTCTTCCTCCCAGTACAGGCAGGTGTGCCCCCCGCTGTGGCCCGGCATGTGCAGCATCCTGATTTTGAATCCTGAAAACTCAAGGTCCAGCTCACCTGAAAATGTTGTAATGTTTTCTATCGGGTGAATAAAAGGAATGTTCGACAGAAAAGCCACGTTGTCATTAATCATTTCTTCCGTCACCCCGGTGGTGCGCAGTGTGCAGGCCATATTTTCTATGTATTGCCTGTCCGGTTTTATAAGAACCATTTCCTCTTCCCTTACAATAACCTCGGCATCGGTCTCATCCTGTATTTTACCAGCCATCCCGTAGTGGTCAAGGTGGCCGTGGGTGATAACTATCCTTTTGATGTCGGAAAGACTTACTCCGTATTGTTCAAGGGCGCTGCAAAGAACCTGTTCTGAAGGGGTATAATAAAGCCCGGGGTCAATCAGGGTAACCGGGTCCTCTTTTATAAGATATGCGTTGACATCACCCACAGGAAAAGGGGTGGGCAGATGTATGGCTTTAACAGGAATCATATCGGTCATCATATGCCTCCGGAACAATTTTTTTAATCCAGTCCCTAACGATTCTGAATTCTGAATTCTGGAATTCTGGATTCCGACCCGCAATTCCGGCTCCCTGAACTATTTATCACCTTTCCACCAGCGGGCCGTACAGTTCGGGCCTTCTACTGTCCAGATAAAAGCTGTGCCTCATTGACTTGGCTTTTTTCATCCTGATGGTATTGATTATTGCAGGGTCCAGGTCGGCCACAAGCATACCCTCGCCATTGCCGTAGCTTTCAGCAACCGGGTTTCCCCTGGGGTCCACCACCAGCGACCCGCCGCAAAAATCCTGGCCGCAGCCGTCATCCCCCACAAGGTTGCACGCCGCTACATAAACAGAGTTATCATAAGCCCTGGCCGCCATATATTTCATCCAGATGCCTATTCTGTCCCCCACAATTACAGGTGATGCATGGGGGGCAAAAATTATTTCCGCCCCTTTAAGGGAAAGAATTGTGGAAACTTCCGGGAAGTGCATATCCCAGCATATCTGTATGCCGAAACGGGCCTTTCCGGCGCTGAAAACTGGCAGATCGTCCCCGGCGGTGAAAAAGGGGCGCTCACTTTTGCCCAGATGGGTCTTCCTGTATTTTTGAATACTTCCGTCCGGGAAAAATACCACCTGGGTTATAAAAGGCTTTTCTTTACCGCCGTCCTCGGCCATTCCCACCAGCGCCACAATACCATGGCCGGCAGCCATCCGGCCGATCCTCCCGGTAATCTCCCCTGGAACTTTTACAGAGGTGAGGCAGGCTTTTTCCCGGCTGTATCCCTGAAGGCTCATTTCCGGAAAACAGATTATATCAACCCCGTCAGCGCCTGCCTGGGCAATATAGCTTTCTATTTTTTCAAGGTTGTTCTCAAGCATTCCCTGCTCAGACCTCATCTGAACAAGTGCTATTCGAGTCTTTTCCACAATCAAATCCCCTTTGAGTAGTGAGAAGTCTCGCTTCTCACCTCTCACTTCTCGGTATATCTTTCCACCCGCTGCCTGCGGGACAGATCCAGCGCCAGGCCGCCCGCCGTACCGCCCCCTGGAAGCCGTATATCAGGACACAGGTCGGACAGCGGAACCACCACAAAGGCCCGCTCCTCCATCCTGGGGTGCGGCACCTGGAGGTCGTGCGTGTTGATAACTAAATCCCCGTACAGAAGTATATCCAGGTCAATTACCCTTGGCCCCCACCGTATGGTCCGCTCCCTGCCCATTTTATTTTCTGTGTCCATCAAAACCCCCAGCAATTCATGGGGTGAAAGGCCTGTTTCCAGTTCCGCCACAGTATTTAAAAACCAGTCCTGTTCCGTGTACCCAACAGGGTCGGTCCTGTACAGTGGAGCCACCCTGGCAACTCTGATATTGCGGTGTTCCTTCAAATATTCAACGGCCCGGCTGATATTCTCCTCTTTCCGCCCCATGTTTGATCCTATGCCAATAAAAATCTTCTTTACCAAGTTAACAAAGCCCTTTCAGATATAGTTCGTCCTAAGACATTATAAGACCACAGAGGATACTGAGGGGTTAAGGTTGCCGATCACCGGCCAAGGACTACCTACCTTGATCTTGTGATTTCTGCGGCCATATACTCAAACAACCCCTGAACCGGCGCAGAGGGCTTTTTCAGTGTAACCCTGACCTCCCGCACCTGTCCGAACCTTTTCATAACACGGCTCGCAATCTTATGGGCCACCGCCTCAATAAGGTTCATGGGAGGGCCTGTGACTACTTCTTCCACCAGCTCAAAAACTTCTGCATAACTGACTGTATGGTTTAAATCATCTGTTTTTCCCGCAGGTTCAAGATCAAGATACAAATCCATGTCCACCACGAATAACTGCCCCTCTTCCCTTTCATGGTCCAGGACCCCGTGATGGCCATAGAATCTCATACCTTTCATAATTATCTTATCCATTGCAGCAGCCCTCCGGTAATGTCCGCACCATGGCGTCGGTCATCCGGGCAACCCGGACCATTTCCTTAACGTCATGAACCCTTACAATATCCACACCGCAAGCTATTCCCAGGGCCACGGTGGCTGCGGTCCCTTCCACCCTATCATTCACCGGCAGGTCCAGGATCTTGCCGATCATTGATTTCCTGGATGTCCCCAGCAGAACGGGCAGTCCCAGGCAATCCAACTCCTTCAGCCGCCTCATGGTTTCAAGGTTCTGTTCCACTGTCTTGCCAAAGCCTATACCCGGATCAATGATGATCCTGTTCCTTTCTATACCCGCTTCTTTGGCTATGGACAGGCTTTTTCTGAAAAATGCTATCATATCCCCCATGAGGTCATTGTATTCCGTGCCGTTCTGGTTGTGCATCATGATCAGCGGCACATTGTAGCGTGCCGCCACTGCAGCCATTTCAGCATCTTTCTGCAGCGCCCACTGGTCATTTATTATATGTGCCCCTTCTTCAAGGGCGCGAACGGCCACAGCCGCCTTGGTGGTGTCCACCGATACCGGAATTCGCAAACCCTTTATCAACCTGGACAGTACCGGCATTATCCTTCGCATCTCTTCTTCCGGGGTGATGCTTTGATGCCCCGGGCGGGTTGACTCACCCCCGAGGTCAATTATATCAGCCCCCTCTTCCTGCATTTTCAGGGCCTGTTCAAGCGCCCTGCCGGGGTCGTCAAACTTGCCGCCGTCTGAAAAAGAATCGGGAGTAACGTTCAAAATTCCCATTATAAGGGTGCGGGTACCGATGGGGAGTATTTTCCCCCTGCAGTCCAGCTTGAATGGCTTCCTTCCCTCCAGTGCGACCAAAACCTCCCGTATTCTATCGGCCAGCACCGAAAGGCCAAAGGGCTGCATTTTCAGCTTTACCACAAGCGCCTCCAATTGTTTGACAGTGCCCATTACCAGGATATCGCTGCGCTCAGCGGAGCAGTCAATCACTCCCCGGCAAACGGCGGCGTCCCCACCTTTACCCAGCATTTCCTGCTTGATTATATTGGCCTGTTTCGGCGAAAGCCCCGATATCTTCAGCACCCGGTGAACTGCTTTCGGCGCCATTAACCGGCAACCAGCCGCATCGGCTCCCACGCCGGCGATGGCCCCGGCAGCCTGCCCCTTGTTCTTTATAACCAGATTTCTTACCTCCACCGCTACCACACTTTCCGATAAATATTTCTTTTACGAAAATAACGCCGGCTCTTTATGATTTTACTGCGTTTCCCCTGTGAAGTCTCCGGTTAAATTGATTTTAGATTGCATTCAGCACAAATCCTTTGAGGTTTCTTTCCCTTATAGTTTCCATATAGTCATATTTATAGCATTCGAACCTGGCGCCGCATGAGTTGCAAGACCTTGAAAGGTCATCGGCAAGGCATATGACCCGGCCCAGATAGCTTGATCCGGGCCCGGCCTTCCTGTGCTCCCTGATAGCCCTGGTAACTATTTCAATCTCCCTTTTTGCAAACCCCGCCCTTTCCAGCAAAGGAACGGCCATCCCGGATCCCACCAGGGCGTGGTCGACTCCCGTGTCGTACTGCCTCCACCGCCCTATATCGTGCAGAAGGCCGGCGGCATATATTACTTCCAGGGCCTCCATGGCCCCACCGTTGACTTCCCTTGCCAGACCATCAAGGGAGCTAATCTCGTTGATTATTTTGCAACTGATTTGCGAGACTAAAAGCATATGCTTATAATCATGACGGCAAAAAAGCCTGTCCCTTTCACGATCACCGTTCAGCGACAGGCACTCCAGGTAAAAGGGATCTTCCTTGATTAACTCTATCCTTTTTAAGCCCACCACCCCCAAAAGGTCCCCAGCACGGACCCCTACCCAGCCGGTTAAAGCCCGGGGCCCGCAACCTGGCGCAGGATGATACGTGGAATAATTAAAAGCCTGTCCTAATTATATACAGCAACTGCGCCCCAGAACAATTCAAAATTTAAGGGTAAAAAAAATAACCCCGTCAGGGGTTGGACCTCCTTTTTAATACCGGAATAGGCCGGTATTCCGGCGCTATATCATCTTGCCGTCCTTCCAGCGCTGGCAGTTAAACAGTGATCCGTCGCTGTTAATGCGCAGCACTTCTTCTTTATCACAGGACGGGCATGTTGTTTCCGCCCTCTGCCCGCACACTTCCTCCCACTGATGGCCACATAACTGGCAGCGGAAACGCCGTATCACAACCTGGAAATTGCCCCCCTCCACCTTTATTGCCCGGCCGTTGATAAGAGCTTCGGCAACCTTCTGCCTTGCTGAGGTCAGTATTCTGTGGTAGGTGGGCCGGGATACCCCCATTCTTTCCGCGCAGGCTTCCTGCTCAAGACCCATAAGATCCTTTAACCTTATGGCCTCCAGTTCCTCAACAGTGAGGTTCACCTCGGTCAGGTCCCTTATCGGTACGCCCGCAGGTTTAAAGTATGTCAACTGGGGCAAAAATTCCACTTTTCTACACTTTGGGGGTCTCGACATTACAATACTCCTTCCTGTAATCCTATTTTTTTATTTGCCATAACAAGGTCCAACCCCGTTATATATCTAGTTTTTTACTTGTTTTCCCGCTTCCCTTGACGTTTAAACTTTTAAAACAATTTAACTATTCTTTTAATGTCGCCCCGATTCCTTCTTGCATTTGCAAAAGCACATCGAAAACAGCCGGACTTTGCCGGCCTTGATACAAAAGATACCCCGATCGCCGCCGGGGTAATCCTTTTAATAAAGGCCTATGCCTCCTGGCATAAGTGGCTGAACCAAACCTTTCAGATCGCCTCTATATTTGCATATTGTATTCTCCAAAAAATACCTTTTTCCTTCTATATTTCGATATTTATCGGCAAAAATTTTTCATGGCCGTCGCTTTGCCTACTCCTGTCTCCAGGGGCTGTTCAAGGTAAAAAAAAGACCCCATTGAAGGGGTCCTTTTCTTTTTTTGTTTTAGAACAATCCCATAACCCTGCCGGTTTCGGTGTCCACGTCTATTCTCCTGAAGGCCGGGTCGGAGCTTGTGCCGGGCATCAGGCTGATGGTACCGGTCATCGGGCAGAGGAACTTGGCGCCGGCAAAGATCAGAACGTCGCGGACCGGCAGCACCCATCCCTTGGGCACACCCTTGGCCTCGGGCATATGGCTCAGGCTGAGGTGGGTCTTCACCATCATTGTTGCAAAGTCCTTGTACTCGGGGTTCTCCTCGAACATCTTGGCCTTTGCTTCGGCCTCGGGAGTCCAGGATACTCCGTCCGCCCCGTATACTTCCCTGGCGATTACGTCGACCCTCTGACGCAGAGGCATTTCAAGCGGATAGAGGAACTTGAAGTTTACTTTGTCGTTGCAGGCGTCGATAACGGCGTCGGCCAGCTCCAGGGCGCCATCTCCACCCTTGGCCCAGTGCTCGGACAGGGCGCAGCGGGCGCCTGCCGCCTCGGCAGCCCTGCGGACAGCCAGAATCTCGTCCTTGGTGTCGGTATGGAATGCGTTGATGCAGACCACCGGATTGATGCCGGCCTTCCGGACGGTGTTGATGTGGTGAACGAGGTTTGCGCAACCCTTTTCCACCAGTCCCACGTTCTCCTTGGTGTACTCCTCTGGCAGGGGGCGTCCGGCAACAACCTTGGGGCCGCCGCCGTGCATCTTGAGGGCCCTGATGGTGGCGGTAATAACCGACACGTTGGGGGTAAGTCCGCTGAAGCGGCACTTGACGTTCCAGAATTTCTCAAATCCGATATCAGCAGCGAATCCGCTCTCGGTGACGTTGTAGTCGAACATCTTGAGGGCGATGCGGTCTGCGATGATGGAGGACTGGCCGATGGCGATGTTGGCGAACGGACCGGCATGCACCAGCACCGGCTGGTATTCGGCGGTGCTCATCAGAGTCGGGTTGATGGCGTTCCTCATGAAGGCGGTCATGGCGCCGGCCACTTCCAGATCGGAGGTGGTGACAGGATTGCCCTTCTTGTCATAGGCAACGATTATCTTGCCGATTCTCTCCCTCATGTCCTTGAGGTCCTTGGCCACAGCCAGTATGGCCATAATCTCGGAGCTGACGGCGATGCCGAACTTGGACTGCATCATGTAGCCGTCCATCTTGCCGCCGATACCGATGATGATGTTGCGCAGCGCCTGGGCGCAGAAGTCGATGATCCAGCCCATTTCAACCCTGGTGGGGTCGATGTCCAGGCGGCGCAGGTTGCGCTTGGCCAGCTCGGCGTCGTCATAGTTTCTCTCGTGCTGCATCCTGGCGGTGAGGGCCACCATGCCCAGGTTGTGGGCATTCATGATGTCGTTGAGGTCGCCGGTGAGTCCCAGCGAAAACTCGGTCATGGGAATGGCCAGCGCGTTTCCGCCGCCGGCGGCAGTACCCTTGACGTTCATTGTGGGGCCGCCCGAAGGCTGGCGGATGGCGCCGGTTACGCTCTTGCCCCGCTTGCCGAGGCCTTCCACCAGACCCATGGTGGTGGTGGTTTTACCTTCACCCAGAGGGGTGGGGGTGATGGCGGTAACGTTTATGTATTTGCCATCAGGCTTATCTTTAAGACGTTCAATAATCTTCATGAAGTCAAGCTTTGCAATTCTTCCGTACTGGATAAGCTCGTCCTTTTCCAGGCCCAGTTTCTCTCTCCACTCCTCCGGAGTGGGCATTTCCTTTTCCGCCAGCTCGGCTATTTGATAGTCCTTAAGTTTGGTTGCATCGTAAGCCATTCATTTCCTCTCCTCTCGATTTTTTAAATCTTTCGTACAAAAACCAAAACCCCTATTCTCCCTGCTTACCTCCCTTTCTAAAATAATTTTTTGTAAATTAGGGCAGTCCTATCCATGTCTTTGCTGTTATATGGAATGCCAAAAATTGTATTTTTGAACCAATGCACTTAACCATATTCTATAAAATGGGTGATTTTCCTCCCAAATCACATAGCTCTATTCATGTATACTTTCTTATTATTTACTCTTCCCGGAGGCCCTGCTTAGGAATTTCTGGAGGGGAACTATATACCTCTCGTGAGTTCCTTTGCCCACCACTTCCACGTCGTCCCTGGCCTCAACCCTAAATACCAGCCGCTTCCCTTCAACTTCCACCAGTTCGGAAAATGCCACCACGGTCATGCCCACGGGTGTGGCCGCCATGTGCTGGACGTCGATACGGGTTCCCACGGTGGTTAGACCTTCCTCCAGCACAGGGTCCACCGAAGAAAGGGCAGCCTTTTCCATCAGTCCTATCATGGCCGGAGTGGCAAAAACCGATACCCCGCCGCTGCCGTATGCGATGGCGGTATTCGAGTCACTTACCGCCACAGACGCCTCACCTTTTATACCGGGTTTGAGATTGTTCATTTTTACCATCCTTTCATAGAAAAGATTCTTCAACCGGTATGAAAATCCTGCTGAACTTACCTTGCCTTTGTTTAATATTGCTCCTGAATGGTATGCGGATCATAATTTTGACAGCAGGCACCTAGATTCAATAGCTAAAAAGAAAAAAAGCGACTGGCGCCGCTTTTATTCATATATCCATTTGTCAACATCACGGGTGTACTCAACCAGCTCACCGGGCAGGAAAAAAATGCCTAACTCCCTTTCCGCGCTGGCCGGGGAGTCCGATCCGTGTATAATGTTCCTGCCCACATCCATGCCATAAGTGGCCCTGATAGTCCCGGGGGCCGCCTTTAAGGGGTTGGTGGCGCCCATCATTTCCCTAGTGGTGGCCACAACGTCCTTGCCTTCCACAACCATGGCCACCACCGGCCCCGAGGTAATGTAGTCCACCAGGGGCCCGAAAAATGGTTTGCCAACATGCTCGGCGTAATGCTTTTCGGCCAGCTCCCTGGAGATTCTAAGCATCTTCAGCCCTACGATCTTAAGGCCTTTCCTTTCGATCCGGGAGATTATTTCTCCCACCAGCCCCCTCTGAACCCCGTCGGGCTTGATCATAAGATAGGTACGGTCCATCAGGTTTAACTTCCTCCTCTATTGCTGTTATAGCTATTCGGGTTACTTTGCTTTATAAAGTCCTGCCTCTTTCATCAGAACCTCAAAATCCCCGGCCTCGATGGTCTCCTTCTCCATCAGCACACTGGCTATACGGTGGAGGGTGTCCATGTGGGTTTCCAGTAATTCCTTGGCCCGGGAATAGTTTTGATCTACGATGTTCTTAACTTCCCTGTCTATGGAAGCCGCCACTTCTTCCCCGTAATTCCTGTCCCTGGCCAGATCCCTGCCCAGGAAAACCGTTTCCTGCTTCCGCCCCAGAGTTAGGGGCCCCAGAGCATCGCTCATGCCGTACTCCATAATCATGCGCCTTACTGTTCCGGTGGCCCTCTCCAGGTCGTTCTGCGCGCCGGTGCTAATCTCATGCAACACTATTGCTTCGGCCACCCGCCCGGCCAGGAGCATTGTCACCTGGTCCATCAGCATTGACTTGGTCATGTAATAACGGTCCTCTTTGGGCAGCAGCAGCGTATAGCCCCCGGCCCTGCCACGCGGTATTATAGACACCTTGTGCACCGGGTCGGTATTGGGAAGCAGGTAGCCCACAAGGGCGTGGCCTGCCTCGTGGTACGACACCAGTCTCTTTTCATTTTCACTGATGACCTTGGATTTCTTTTCAGGGCCGGCGATTACACGCTCAATTGAGTTCTCCAGCTCGGCCATTCCTATTTCGTGCTTCTCGAAGCGGGCGGCCAGGAGCGCAGCCTCGTTCACCATGTTGGCCAGGTCGGCGCCGGTAAAACCGGGTGTCCTCCTTGCCAGCACCTCCAGGTCCACGTCCGGCGCCAGCGGCTTGCCCCTTACATGTACTTTCAGAATCTCCTTGCGCCCGGTGAGGTCCGGAACATCCACCACCACCTGCCGGTCGAACCTGCCCGGCCTTAAAAGCGCCGGGTCAAGAATGTCCGGCCTGTTAGTGGCCGCGATTATAATAATGCCTTCGTTGGGAGCAAAGCCGTCCATTTCCACCAGCAACTGGTTAAGAGTCTGCTCACGCTCGTCATGTCCACCTCCAAGTCCGGCGCCCCGCTGCCTTCCCACGGCGTCTATCTCGTCTATAAACACGATGCAGGGGGCATTTTTCTTGGCCTGCTCAAACAGGTCCCTCACCCTTGAGGCGCCGACGCCAACGAACATTTCCACAAAATCCGAACCGCTTATGGTGAAAAAGGGAACCCCGGCCTCACCGGCCACGGCCCTTGCCAGCAGGGTCTTGCCGGTGCCGGGAGAGCCGAATAGAAGGACCCCCTTGGGTATTTTGGCTCCAAGCTCATTAAATTTTTTGGGATTTTTAAGAAACTCCACTATCTCGGCCAGCTCTTCCTTTACCTCATCGGCTCCGGCCACGTCCGCGAAGGTAACCTTTTTCTTGTCGTCGGAAACCATCCGGGCACGGCTCTTTCCAAAGGACATAACCCTGTTGCCGCCGCCCTGGGTCTGCTGCATAAGGAAGAAAAACAGCAGAACGAAAATAAGTATGGGCAGCAGGCTGGTTATTATCCCGGTCCACCATCCCGGCTGTGGAGGCGGTTCGAAATCATACTGTACTCCCTTTGCCTCCAAGAGCCCCTGTAGCCTGGGATCCGGCTGCGGGCCCCGGGTTTCAATCTTGGTCCCGTCTTTCTTCTCGCCGAATATATGAGTGGTGTTTTCTCCGGACTGTATGGTAGCCTTTACAATTTCACCCTTATTGACCATATTTATGAACTGGTCGTATCTAACTTTATCCGGTGTGGCTGTCGGGGGCGAAGTGTATTTGATCAGCGCTATGATAACCAGAACTATTAGAAGATAGATACTAAGGTTTTTCAAAACCTTGTTCAAACTTTAGCCACTCCTCTCTGACAACCTCTTAAAAAACCGATAATGGGTATTTTATCACAGTAAAAATTCACTTTCAATAAATTAGGTTTCAATATTTCCATTTTACCATCAACTTTCCAACATTCTCAGGTGAAGGCAGGACACAGTCTCTTCGCTCACCTTAAACCTCTGGTCGGGTCTGTGTCCGGCCACCCATACAATATCATTTCCACAAGTCACGATTGGTATTGCGTCCCTGACCTCTCTTGGCACTTTTTGATCGATAAAAAATTTCTTCAACTTGGTTTTTCCGGACATACCCAGGGGATAAAAAAAGTCTCCCTCCATCCGGCGGCGAACACGGATATTTCCTTTCAGGCTTTCCATGTCCAGTACCGCGTCAAATCCGCAATACCGCCGGAGGTCATTGATCCTTGACCTCTCCAGCACCTCGGCGGCAATCACCCGGCCTGTCTCCGGGATAAAGGTCACTCCGGGCACCTGCAAATCATACTGGTAAAAAGGCACCATAAAGCCGTTTCTAGCAGTTATCATTTCCAGAAAACGGTATCTTTTAACCAGCAACACCCCCCCCGGCAAATCAATCCTGGCCTGGTGCGACGGGCTGAAAGCCATCTCCATGGCCCTCTCGATATGGTCAAAGGTGGGTACGCATCCGCGGCCTGCCAGTTCCCGGAAGGCAATCCTGATAATTCTCCTTTTTATGGCGGGGGGGTAACAATCCATCCTTTCCAGGGAGATTTTGATTTTTTCGGCATCCCTGGAACTTGCCGCTTCCTCATAGGCTTTACAGGCGATTTCATCCAGGCAGGCGTCCTCATCCCTGATTATCCCGGCCAGCCGGTTAAGGGACTTAACCACAGCCGGGTTATATTTTTTTTCGAGAAGAGGTATTAGTTCCAGTCTTATCCGGTTTCTAAAATAAACCGTTTTTAAGTTGGAGCTGTCTACCCGGTATGGTATCCCACAGGCCCGGCAATAACCTTCGATCTGTTCCCTTCTGATTTCTATCAGCGGACGTATGTAAACGCCCTCCCGAACCGGAGGGATACCGCTCAAACCCGTCAATCCTGCTCCCCTGAACAGGTTTAAGAGAATGGTTTCAGCCTGATCGTCGGCATGGTGCCCGAGGGCAATCCTGTTGGCCCCCAGCCTGGCGGCGGTTTTTTGAAAAAAACGGTAGCGAACCTCCCTTGCCCCCTCCTGGGGTGAAAGACAGCAGTTCTTAAGGTATTCCGGCACATTAAACTTTTCACTTACCAGCGGAATATCCCACTCCCTCGAAAGGCTCTCCACCAGCCGGGCATCTCCTTCAGCTTCTTCCCCCCTAAACATATGATTTAAATGCCCGGCGTAAAGCTTAAGCCCCAGTTCTTCCTTAAGCCTGTTAAGCAGGTGAAGCAATGCGACGGAATCTGCTCCCCCGGAAACTCCGGCCAGAACCGTATCCCCCGGTGAAATCATTTTATAAGTCTGGATTGTGGATTTGACCTGGGCAAATAAATCCAAACCATCACCACCCGGGAAGATAGTTCCTCTAGACATGATTTTATTCCACAAAAGGACAAAATATCCTTCCCCCCAAAATAGGGCAAATAAAAGAAAACCCCCCCTTTTACCGGGGGATTTCCAGCACTTTTTCCTTTTCAACCCTAATTACCACCACCGCCATGTCGTCCGGCGCAAGGTCCCCATCCCCGCCCCCTGTCTGGGCCAGTTTTAAAAGAAGGCCTGCCA
>JBMOPB010000006.1:0-15066 GCA_049325055.1 Bacillota bacterium | reverse complement strand
CGGGGCGAACTCCGGGAAGTGCGGTCAAGGTCCCTGGCGCTGTACCTTATGGCGGTTACCAAGGGATTGTTTATATTCGGGGAGATCGGTTTTCTTGAGGCGTACGGATCCGGTATAGACGACATCCTTGAAGAGGCGGTTCTGCTTATAGGCTTCGGGATGGTTTCGCTCCCGGTGCCGGACGACCTGTACGGAATGCTGGAGCAAAGAAAAAAGAGGTTATAAAAGTATCGACAACCAAAAAAGTGAGATAGGGGAGAGGTATAAGAATGGCCAGTAAAAAGCGTTGGGTAATTGTTTTGGCGGCCTTACTGGTATTGGCGGCCCTGATTGCCCTGCAGTGGGGTCGGGCGGCGGCAAAAAAGGAGAACAAGAGCCCTGTTGAACTGAACAAACCGGTGGCAGTAAAAACAGCCCTGGTGGAACAGGGGGGCATAAAGCCCTCGCTCATAATCAACGGTTCGGTAGCCGGAAAAAGGGAGATTACTGTTACGGCCAAGGCCCAGGGCACGATAGAACAACTGGGCTTCAAAACCGGTGACAGGGTGGCCGGCGGAAGTGTTCTGGCGGTGATTGAACAGACAACCCAGCAACTGGGGGTCTCCAAGGCACAGGATCAGACCACCGCCACCGGACTTGCACTGGAAAAAGCCCGAAAGGACTACGAACGGGTAAACGAGCTTTACAGGCAGGGAGCGGTATCCAAGTCGGAGTTTGAAAGCGTGGAAAACCTGTACAAGAACGCCCAGGTTGCCTACAGCGTGGCGCTGACAGACAGCAGGCTGGCAGAGGAGATGCTGAAAAACGCAACCGTTTTGGCGCCCTTTACCGGGAGCTTGGCTGAAAAATTCGTGGAGGAGGGGCAAGTTGTTTTCCCCGGAGAAAAGATTTTTACCCTGGTGGATGATTCGTCTTTAATGATAAAGGCCACTGTTTCAGCCGACCGGATAAATTCTGTATTCAGAGGGCAGAAGGGGGTTTTCACCACCTCGCTTTTTCCGGGTAAGGAGTTCCAGTGCACGGTAACCGCTGTCAGCAGCAAGGCTGATGTTCAGTCCCGGGCATACACGGTGGAACTGGGGCTTTCTCCTGACGCGGGACAGATTTTGCGTCCGGGAATGTTCGGCGAGGTGAGCCTCGAAACCGGCGAGGTGAAAGGGACAATTATGCCCAGGGATGCCGTGATAGCCATGGATGAGACCGGGAAAGCCGACATTTACGTGATAAAGGACGGCAAGTCCTTCAGGAAAAAGGTTTTGACCTCCCAGTCGGACATTAAGAATATTGTGGTGACAAACGGTATCAACCCCGGCGAGAGGGTTGTTGTATTTGGGCAGAGCCTTTTGAAGGAAGGCACTACGGTGGTTGAGGGGGAGTAACATGAAGATAACGGAGTTATCCCTGAAGCGCCCGTCACTGGCCGCCGTGGTCTTTATATCGCTGGTGGTGCTGGGCTTGTTCAGCTACGGAAGGCTTCCGGCAGACCTTCTGCCAAAGATGCAGTTTCCTTTCGTGGTGCTGACGGTGGCGTATCCCGGCGCGGGCCCGGAGGACGTTGAAAAAAAGGTTGCCAAGCCGTTGGAGGACGCCATGTCCTCTCTTAATAACCTTGACAAGGTAACGTCAATTTCCCAGGAGGGGCTGTCTGTGGTCTGGATGGAGTTCAAGCTGGACACCGACCCTGACGATGCGGTAAATGAGGTTCAGAGGAAATACAACGCCAGTGTGTATGAATTGCCCCCGGAGGCCGAGCCCGGGGTGATTCAGCAGTACAATATAAACGATTTCCCGGTGATGCAGCTTTCCCTTTCAGGTGACAGGCCGGCAGGCGAGCTTTATGACCTGGCTAAAAACGAAATTGTCACACGGCTGCAGCAGGTGAAAGGTATAAGCCGGGCAATGCTGTTGGGGGGCAAGGAGAGGGAGATACAGGTGGAAGTGCTCCCCGAAAGGCTGCAGGCATACAGGCTGTCAATTCTGCAGGTTATGGCGGCACTGGAGGCCGACAATAGAAATGTTCCCGTAGGGGGAATTGAGAGGAGCGGGCAAAAATACCTTGTGAGGGTGCAGTCCCAGGCCGCAAGGCTGGACCAGCTCAATGAGATAATAGTTGCCAATACACAGTCCGGGACGGTTCACTTAAAGGACGTGGCCAGGGTAAAGGACACCTACAAGGATGACAAGAGCATAATAAGGCTGAACGGGCAGGACGGCATAGGCCTTCTTTTATTCAAGAGGTCGGACGCCAATGCCATTGACATAAGCGACAGGGTACTTAAGATAATACCCCAAATGGAAAAGGATTTCGGTGTTAGTATAGCGGTGGGCCACAACTCCGCCAATTTTATCCGGGACTCCCTGGTAGGCGTCCAGGAAGAGCTTTTTATGGCCATCATCATTGTGGCGCTGGTAATTTTCATCTTCCTGGGCAACTGGCGGGGATCACTTATAATACTGCTGTCTATACCGGTGTCGCTGATCAGCACCCTGGTGTTCATGCTGGCCTTCGGGTTTTCCATAAACCTGATGAGCCTCATGGGCATGGGGCTGGTGGTAGGTATCATTGTGGACGACTCCATCGTGGTGCTGGAGAACATACAGCGTCACAGGGATATGGGGGAAAGCAAAAGTGCTGCGGTTATAAACAGCGTACGGGAAATAGGTATGGCGGTGGTAAGCATAACACTGACGCTGGTGGTGGTATTCTTACCGGTGGCGCTGGTTCAGGGAATCGCCGGGAAGATATTCCGGGAATTCGGCCTTGTGGTTGTGTCCGCCACCATGATGTCACTGGCGGTTTCACTGACATTGATACCCCTTCTGGCCACAAGGTTGGTTAAAAGGGGGAACCACAACGGCGACAATGGGGAAAAGAGGTTCGGCGCCGGGTTTGCCCTGATGATCCAGAACCTGGGCAACAATTATATTTCTGGTATCCGGTGGGCGCTGGACCACAAGAAAACCGTTCTTGCCATCTGCCTGGCCTGCATGGTGGCTTCGGGGTCGCTGCTGCCCCTGGGAGCCGTGGGAACGGAATTTATGCCCAAGTCGGACTTCGGCGAGTTTGTGCTGAAGCTCACGGCGCCTCCGGGGACCAGCCTTTCGGCCATGGACTCACTGGTAAAGGATATAGAAAAGGAAGTAGAAAAAATACCTGAAATAAAAATCTATTATACCTCGGTGGGGTATGCCACCGGGGGATATGATGCAGGAACGTCGGGAAACCTGGCTGAAATAAAACTCGTGCTCAAAGGACGGGACAGCAGTGTTAACGACGGGGTGAAGAAACAGGTCAAGGAAATCGCCGAGCGAAAGGCTGGTGTGGAGTCAAGCATAGTGCTTTCCTCTATTTTCGGCAGCGCCAATGATTCCGACCTGAGGCTGGAGATAAGGGGCAACAACCCTGGCAGGCTAAAGGAGTGGACTGAAAAGGTGCGGGACGTGGTGGCCGAAATTCCCGGCACCAGAGACGTGCGCACAACAATTGAAAGCGGCCTGCCCCAGTATAATATAAAAATAGACCGGGAGACCGCAGCCGCTCACGGAATAACCTCGGGGGACGTGATGGGCACGGCCGGGCTTTTTATAAACGGCAAGGTGGTCAGCAAGTTCAGCGACGGGGAAAACCAGTACGATATAAGGCTCATAGGCAGCAAGGAGTCAAGGAATGACACCATGGACGTGTCAAGGCTGCTGGTAACCGGAGTGACCGGACAGCAGGTCCAGTTGGGCCAGGTGGCCAGGTTCAGCCAGGATGAGGGCTTGAAACAGATTGTCCGGACCGAGCGCCAGCGGCAGTTCGTGGTTAACGCCAACCTGGACGGGATTAGCCTTGGGGATGTGGTCAAACAGGTAAAAGAAAGGCTGAAGGGAGAAAATGTCCCCCCTGACGTCAACATAGTTTTTGAAGGGGACCAGAAGATGTTCGAGGATTCCATGAAGGACCTGCTGGCCGCCATGGCGCTGAGCTGCATTTTCGTTTACCTGATCATGGTGGCTCTGTTCGAGTCCTTCCTGCTTCCCCTGACCATATGGTTTTCGGTGCCGCTGGCCATGGTGGGGGCTCTGCTGGCCCTTGCGGTTACCGGCGAGACGCTGAACGTGTTTTCCATGATCGGCCTGATCATGCTGGTGGGACTGGTGACCAAAAACGCCATCCTGCTGGTGGACTTTGCCAACAACCTTAAGAAGCAGGGCATGACAGTGCGTGAGGCCCTGGTAAGGGCGGGGGCCACTAGACTACGGCCGATAGTAATGACCACGGCTTCCATGACCATGGCCATGATGCCAATGGCCATGGGCTTAAGCGCCGGGTCGGAGATGAGAACGGGCATGTCTATAGCCCTTATTGGGGGACTGATATCATCAACCCTGCTGACACTCTTTGTGGTGCCGGTGGTCTACAGCATGCTGGAGTCGTTGAAGGACAGAATATTCAGGAGAATGGGCCGCACCGGTTAGCAACCGGTACAGGGATAATAACAGTGGATTAAAGAGAAGGAACCGCCCTGCCGGGCTGCACGGGGGTTTCAAGGGGTGTGCCCCCTTGCTTCAGTGCGGGGTTGAGTACGTGATACCGTCCGAAGGGGCGGCAGCCCCTTTTGCTCTGGCTTCCAGTATCACAGCCCACAGCCTGCACTAAAAGGGTATGTTAAACCTTCTCATAAACCACTCATCGCTATGCATCCTTCTTTTCAGATAGTCCTTCCGCTGGTCCCAAACATCGCTCAGGCAAACCGAGGCCATGAGGCGTGAAAAGTTTTGTTCGCCGCCCATAAGCAGGAAGGCTGCGGACAGCCGCTTTTCGTGGAAGTGGGAGCAGGCCATGCGGAGGAAGTTGTAGTTTACATTGTCCATGGTAACAGTGTAAGGGTGGGCCGGCCTGAAAAGGTGCAGCACTTTTATTTCCGGGTCCGCGAAAAGGCTGTAGCCGAACAGCCACATTTTAAAAGAAATTTCCTCATCCTCGTGCCCCCAGACCTTAAAGCCCCTGTCATAGCCGTTGACAGCTTCAAAGGCCGACCTCCGGAATGCCTGGCAACCTCCCGGCAGGAGCGGCGCTGTGGTCAAGTCCGAAGGCCTGGGCAGCCATTTTGCTTCCAGGCGGTCGTTCCAGGTTTGGCCGTAACCCACCGCGCCGGGGTCGGCCATTGATGCTATCCCAGGCGAAAGCCCGCTGACCGCACTCAAGGAAAAATCCCTTTCCATCCTGGCCAGCCAGTCCGGTGGGACCGTAATATGGGCGTCACAAAAAACAAATATTTCTCCCCTGGCCACATCGGCCCCGGCATTGCGGGCATTGGCCGCCCCAAGCCCCCCGGTGGTTATAAGCCGCAGGTTGGGCCGTCTGTAAGATATGTCTGTAAGGAAAAAACAGCAGCCGTCGCTGGACTTGTCGTCCACTACAATAATTTCATAGGGTATATTGCCGGCTGTCCTTAAAATTGAATCAACCGTCACTTTAATGTTGAGCCCCTCGTTTTTAACCGGTATAATTATTGAAAACAGGTAGTCCGGCACAGCCCGGCACCTCCCTTCAAAAACTTTTTCGTAGATTAGCGGGATGGAAGCCCTGCCAAATATATATATATGTGACAGTGGCTTGACTTCTGACAGTTATTTTGTTAAAATAGTTTTTGCCGGTGCTTGAGCCGGCATTATATTGTGCCTGTAGCTCAATTGGATAGAGCGTCTGACTACGGATCAGAAGGTTAGGGGTTCGAGTCCCTTCAGGCACGCCAATACCGTCCCGGAATATTCGGGACGGATTTTATGCGCCCGTAGCTCAGGAGGATAGAGCAGCGGTTTCCTAAACCGCGTGTCGGGAGTTCGAGTCTCTCCGGGCGCACCAGAAAAAACGATACCCCGCAAGGTTTGCGGGGTTTTTGATTTTATTTTATACCGAAAGCATAAAAATTCAATTTGGTTGCCACTTGGTTGCCACTTAAAATTTTTCAGTTTCAATTCTCTCTGTAATCCACATACGGATTAAAGTTTGATATGGCAACCCTTTCCTAATAGCAATTTTTTTGACGTCATTAATCTGCTTTGGTTCCAATCTCAGAGTAATAGGCTTTTTTAACTCTCGTTTTTTTAAAATTTCTATCTCTAATTCCGGTGCAACTTTAATATCCACTGGTTCAAATTCCTCAATAAAATCAGTGCTGTCATGTTCGTCCCAAAAGCGGGCTTCTTCCTCTTCAGTTTTAAACTCGGGTATTTTCTTGGCCATCCTTTCAAACCCCCTTTTCACGTAAGTAGTAACGTCTTTCAGATTGGGTCATGTCTCTGGCGGTGATTACCCGAACAACACCACCCGGTTTAAGAGCAGCTACCACAAAAATAAACCGCCCAGGGTCAGTCACTCCATATACCAATAAACGTCCTTCACGGCATTTACGAAATAACGCATACAGAAAGGCTTCTTCGGCTTCATCAGGAGTAATGTTGTGCCTTGCTATATGGTCGATATTTCTTTCATCCCAATCGAATTTCGTAATTCTCAATTACATCCCTACTTTTAATATATTTTCCTGTATGTACAATGTCAATACATATTAAATGCCACTTTATTTTTTCCGGGCTCTCTTCTCTTTCTTTATTAGTCGACCAGTAAGTAACCTGTTCATTTTACTAAGTCAGGCTTTATCCAGGCAGGCCTTGACGCAGATCCCGCACCTTTTGGCCTGACTGGTCACGAACATATAGTGGGCGCACTTTTCTTTGCTGATTGTCCATCCTGTAAGGGGATCATAATTTCCCTCCCAGCCGTCCAGTGCTCCCGAGGGACAGGTATGCACGCACTGCAGGCACTCTTCACAGTATTTTGAAGGGGACGGGGGGGCGTAATCCAGCGTTGCAGTTGTTGCCACGCTGGCCAGCCGCACCCCGGTGCGGTGCTGAGGGGTGATAAGCAGGTTGTTAATCCCGAAGTGGCCGAGGCCGCACAGAACCGCCGAGTGTTTGTGGGAGAAATCCCCTTTCAGCCGCGAATAGTCCCCGATGGAGGCCTCGGGCCCGAAGGCGCTGCTCTCATACCCCTTTTCTTCAAGGAAACGGGCAATTTTGTGTGACATCTGGAGTAAAATCTGGTTCGCCGCTTCGAATTCCACCATGTACTGGTTCCTGGTCCGGGGAAGGTTGTTTAACGGACCTTTGTTGATTTTATATGTAAAGGTGATCACACTCACGGCGCCCGGAAGAAAATCTTCCGGCCGGTGGCCTTCCGGGGCATTATGGTAACGGTCCGCCGGGGCTGCGCCTATATCTGCTGCCCCCAGCCCGCGGGCCAGTTCTTTTAATTCCAAGGTTAAATTATTCATTTTAATTTTACCTCCCCTGGTTTAGAATTGTATTTAAATTATATAATCAGCCAATTATTCAGAATGTTAAAAAGTTTACATTCGGTTTAAGCCGGGTCTGGAGGAGGTATGCGGGATGGAGACCAACCGCCGTTTGTGCATGAGGGACCTGCCTTTTTTTGATAGGGTGGAACAGGAGGTTTTCAGCCTGGTTTGCCGCAGGGCAGCGGTCAGAAAGTATTACCGGCGTGGGGAGGCCATGTTCAGCCAGGGTGACTCCTGCGATACCGTGTATCTGATTAAAGAGGGAAGCTTTAAGCTGGTCCGTGTCACCGAGGACGGGAAAGAAGTTATACTGCAGGTGGCTGGAAAGGGTGAGATACTTGGAGACGCCTCTCTTTTCAGGGAAGGCTTTCAACCGGCCACCGCTGTGGCCCTGGAGGACGCCAGGGTGTGCGCAGTGGGCCGCCGGCGGCTGGAGGAACTGGTCCGGGAGACGCCTGACCTAGCCCTGCAAATAATTGTCAGTTTGGGAAACCGCCTCTATGACACCTGGGATCAAATGACCGATCTGAATGCCGGTACCACCAGGGAGAGGGTATTAAATATGCTTCTCCGGCTGGCCGGGGAGCACGGTGAGCCCTGTGAGGGAGGGACAATTATCAGAGTCCACCTTACCCAGCAGGATATAGCAGACTTTGTGGGCGCCTCCCGGGTAATGGTGGCCCACGCCTTGAAGGAATTGGCGGCAAGGAATTCCATAGCCAAAAGCAACAGGTACTATATAATTAAAGACCGGTGCCCTCTGGCCCGGGATGTCAAAATGTAAAAAACTTAACAGCACCCCCCCCTCTGTGGATGCTACCATGGTGGCAGGACCGTTGCAGATGGGAGGTGAAAAGTATGGGATGCAGTTGCAGCTGTGGTGAAAAGGACTGTGCTGCCGTCCTCACGGATGAAATGAAGGAAGTTATCTCGCAGTCCGCTTTCATACCGGTAACCACCGTTTCCGGGGATGGGCAGCCCCACCTTATAGTGGTGGGCAGGGTGAGAGAAATACTGCCTGAGGATACCCTGGTTTTAGGTGTGTACAAAATGGCCAGGACACGGCAGAACCTTGCCGAAACGGCAGTGATGCAGCTGGCCGCGGTGGTGGGTAAAAAGGGCTTCCGTTTTTCCGGGAAGGGCCGGGCTGAGGATGATAAGGTTTTTTTCAAGGTTGAAAAGGCAGATCCCCTTCTGTAAGCGAAAATATGCCGGAAGCAGGCAGGCCGTCTGGAATCTGAAATGTAAAGGGGCAGGCTTATGAATCTGGAAACAGTTATCAGGGAACGCAGGAGTATAAGGAAATTCAGGGACCAAGAAGTGCCAGGGGAGCTGCTGGAGGAAATAATCGGCAAGGCGTTATGGGCGCCCTCCGGAATGAACAGGCAGGACTGGCATATAGTTGTGGCGAAGGGCGGGATTCGGGACCGGCTGGCGGAAACGGTACAAGGGGCCAAGGCCCGTATGAGGTCCCGGATGGAAGGCCTTTCCTTTCCGGAAAAAATTATAAATATGACCCTTCAGTTCTTTGATGATTTTGGTGGGGCCCCGGTGGTAGTGCTGGTTTATATAACAAGGGAAACATACAGCTTCGATGAGAGAATGGGCCGGAAGGAAAGATATCACCTTGAGTTTAAGCGCTATAACTGTCTTTTGAGCGCTGCGGCGTTTATACAGACATTTCTGCTTGCGGCCTGCTCCAGGGGCTTGGGAACATGCTGGATGACCGGGCCAAAGTACATGGAGGACGAGATAAACAGCCTTTTGGGAATAAGTGGGGACAAGGAACTGGTCTCTATAATTCCGGTGGGTTACCCTGACCAGACCCCGCCGGCGCCGCCGCGCAAAGTAAATTCGGTTCAATGGATTGGCTTTTGAAAATAGCTGTTGGTTGATCCCCGCAAAGGACTGTTTTTTCTTCATGGCTAAACAGGCATAAAGCCTGAAATTATTTTGGGGTGATGCCGTACACGGGTTGCGTTTATGTAACCGGGAACGCTCGTTCTCCAGAGCGTTCCACTGTGGGGAGCCTGTACGAATTTTTTGCGGTGTAACTGGTGGATATCGGGCCGGAGATGTATGTCGCCTTGATATCCAAAAGAGGGGAGTAATGGCCTGACTTTCAGAAGCCCATTTAGCTGGGCTTTTGAAGGCAGGCTTTTTATATTCCGGCTACACGGACTTCCGGCTCAAAGGAGGTGTTTGCGGGGATGGTCAAGGAAGGCTATTTTAATAAATTGTTAGGGGTGATAGTCCATTGTTCCAGTTTCAGGTGCGGGCCAGGTTGGTTTCAGGAGGCAACGCCCTTGACCGGCTGGTTGATGAGGCTAGGTGTTTGAAAGTTATCAGTGTGTCCTTCCGGCGCTGTGTGGGCTGCCGCCTGTGCGAACAGTGGTGCAGTTACAGATCGCGCTGCGGTCTGCAAGGTTATAAAATGAGCCTGCGGGAAAACCATAATTTTTTAATATACAATCCGGGGCCTTCCCCAAGCGGGGGAGGCCTCCGGCAATAAAGCCAGGCGGGAGACAGCTGGCCGGTATGATCGGGCAAACTTTAGGGTGACATTTTCTCAGACCGCTAACAAATTGACATTGTCACAGGCCGATAACAAGGTTCTCCCTGGGATCTTGACACCGGCCTGATTATGGCTTACAATACTATTTGCGGGTTCGGGGGTTGTTTTCCCGGGCCGCGTGCCGGTGGTTAAAAAGACGCCACCTTATTTTATCTGGGCATGGAACGGGTGAGCTTTTTGGACCATCCGGGTTATATGAGGGAGGCCCTGGCCGAGGCCCGGAAGGCTTACGACCTGGGGGAAGTCCCAATCGGGGCCGTTGTGGTCCTTGACGGCGAGATAATCGGGCGGGGGCACAATCTCAGGGAAATACTGGCCGACAGCACTGCCCACGCCGAGATACTGGCCATGAGGGAGGCAGCCAGGAAACTGGGAGACTGGCGGCTGAACGAGGCGACATTGTACTCCACCATAGAGCCCTGTCCCATGTGCGCCGGCGCCATTGTGCAGTTCAGGGTGAAGACGCTGGTTTACGGGGCCAAAGATCCCAAGGCGGGTGCGGTGGACTCGCTGGTGGACCTGGTGAGGGATCCGAGGTTCAATCATCGGGTGGAGGTTATTTCCGGGGTGCTGGAGGAAGAGTGCGCCGGCATAATCAGAGAATTCTTCCGGGAGCTGAGGGCCGGAAAACAAAATAAGGAACACGGAGAGATGGCCGAGTTGGTCTAAGGCGCTCGACTCGAAATCGAGTAGACCGTGATGAGCGGTCTCCAGGGTTCGAATCCCTGTCTCTCCGCCAGAATAGAACAAAGACAAGGGCTTCTCACTGATAAAGGTGAGGAGCCCTTGTTGATTTTGGGAGTTAGGTGACGGTGCCAACAGATTTGGCACCCAACAGATTTATTTGGCCAGGAGGAAAATTGTCATATTAATGGAATTTTTATAACGTCGACGCAATTTCTGTTCACTGCAGGGAACATGCCGTTAACTGGTATTGTATTGTTAACGAATAATGAAAGAAGGATAATTATGATTAATAACATTGTAACAGAAATGGACATACAAAAAATCGTCAGTGATTTCGATGTTTTTTGTACATATATTATAGACAATAAGCCGACACTGACCAAGACCAACGAGGAACTGGGAAAAAAGGACTGCTTTGCCATAAATGCCCTGTTGTCCAGGCCAAAGGATTTGAACGGTCCTAAATATATGCAGCCCGCCTACCCTGAAATAAACCTGTTTTTCCACTTGGCCGGGAAGGCCGGACTCTTTACGGTGGAGTACACTAAAAATGACAAGCGGTTACTGGTGCCGACTGCCAAAATGGAAAAATACAGGGCTTTGAATTTCTATAGCAAGTATATGTTACTGTTCAGGATTTACTGGACCGGTCTGGATTTCAATGCATTTTATAGTGATTCAAACATACAGTATTATCTGCATTATATTGATCAAATCTTTGCGGTGCTGGCCAAGGCTGAGCCGGAAGCGGTGATTGCTGCGGACATTGAGTGTGCCGGCTATAAGATTGACCGCGAAAATCCCATTGAAATTATGTTCTACGGTATGGGTCAAATAGTGCATCACCTGGGGTACTTCGGTTTTTGGCAATATGTTAGGGCCGAAACTAAAGGGGTTTATTATACCGTAAAGGATATCGGTATCAAGTCCATTACCCCATCAAGGTTTGGCATAGCCATGGTTAACGCCTGCCTTGAGAGGTCTTTCGTTATTTATAATAGCTCGTTCAGAGAAAAGTATCTTATTGTTAGAAATAGTTTTGATGAATTAATTGGGGACAGGGAACTGACCCTGTCAAGAAAGCAGGGCAATTTAAAGGAAAAAAGGTGCATTTTCAAGCCCAAAGGCGGGCCGGTGAACCGGCCGGAGGGAGAAGTATTCGAGAAAGCTTTTGCAGGGATATTCCCCCCGGGGGCCATCGATGCGGAGGCCATAGCCGGTGTCTTACGGCGGGAAGAGCGGCAGGCGGCGGGGAATACATATATTTTCAAGGTATCTCTGGGCAAAAATATATGGAGAAGAATAAAACTGTCTTCCAGCCATACCTTGCATCAATTGCATGAGGCAATTCAGGATGCCTTTGGTTTCTTTGACGACCATTTATACGCCTTTTTTATGGACGGCAAGGCCTGGTCCAAGGATGCCTATCAGGACCCCAGGGGGAATGAACCGCCCTACGCCGACGAGGCGGAAATCGGCAAGATCGGATTGGCACTCTGGAAGCATTTCCTGTATATGTATGATTATGGATATGAATGGAGATTCGATGTGAGACTGGAGGAAATACTGGATTCACCAACACCGCCAAACGGAGCCGCGGTAATTGAAGTATATGGCGAGTCTCCTTCCCAGTATCCCGACTGGGATGACGAGTAAATAATATGAAGTCTGCGACCGGGTTTATGAGGGTTGAACCCGGGATTCAGAAGAGTGAAAGGGTAAATATCCATGAAAATTAGTTATAATATAAAAAAACAGGACTATATTGATTTTAATATTTATCACATAAATCATGAAATAGAACGGAAAAATTTAAACAAGATACCTCTTCTCTGTAGAGGAGAATACATATGTCAAACTTTGATTTTCTCGCGAAGAGCGATGGCCACATTTGGCTGTATGGCTGTAAGAGGCAGGCTGGCTGAAGAGTAATTAGTCAGCTAAACGCTGCTTTGTTTAAACTTCGTAATTTTTCGGTCTTATTACCGCCACTAGAGAGTCCAAAATTTAGAACTATCTTTAATTCAGAAGGCCTTCAATGTGATTTAATGTCAACTATGACAGAAAGATGTTTTAAGTAGTAACCAATTAATTTGCCGATAAAACGAACAGATGTTGTATGATTGTCCTGAAATGGTTAAAATATTAACAGAAATATTGATAGTTAATAACAAAACAGTGTGTAGCAATAGATCGGAGTTGAGAAACATGGCTATTATAGAGGGTTTTCGCGTACAGAACTATAAATCCCTAAAAGATGTAACCTTGGGCAGGCTATGGAACCAGCAAAGCAATAAGCCTCTAACCCCTCTGGTTGCGGTGATTGGTAAAAACGGAGTGGGAAAAAGTACGCTGTTTGATGCCTTTGGTTTTTTAGCGGATGCCCTTCGTGTGGGCGTGGAAGAAGCTTGTGACTTGAAGCAGCGGGGAGGGTTTAACCGCCTACGCTCGTTTGGCAGTAACGATCCTATACGGTTTGAGGTTTACTACAGAGAAAGCCCAAATGAGCGGCCCATTACTTATGAGCTGTCTATAGCTCCAGATTCCAAGGGTCGCCCCTTTGTTGAAGAGGAAAGGCTGAGACAACGAAGAAAGGGGCAAAAGCAGACCGGGCAGCCGTACTCATTTCTTATCCTGCGGGGAGGAAAAGGGGAAGCCTGGGCTGGTGAGGAAAGTTTCGAGGGTGAAAACGCGTCCCGTGTGCCTGTTGAACTCACCGATTCCCGGAAACTAGGCATTGCCACTTTAGGTGCGTTAAAAGAACACCCCAGAATTGCCAAATTCCGAAGCTTTTTAGAGAACTGGTATCTTAGCTACTTTACGCCGGACGCTGCCAGAAGCCTTCCTATGGCTGGACCACAAAAGCATCTTAATGTACACGGTGATAACCTTGGTAATGTAGTCCAGTTTATGGAAAGGGATCATAAAGAAAAATTCCAGGCTATTTTGGATCGGATCGCCAGAAAAATCCCCGGGATTTATAAAATTGACACTAAAAAAACAGAGGATGGCCGTTTACTTCTCCGTTTCAATGACAGGGGATTTGATGATCCTTTTCTTGCCCAGCAAATGTCTGACGGGACCTTGAAACTTTTTGCATATATGTTGCTCCTTGAAGATCCCGAGCCACCTCCGTTTATTTGTATTGAGGAACCTGAAAACGGGCTTTATCACAAACTGTTGGATTCGTTGGCAACAGAGTTCAGGACACATGCAACGGGTAAAAAGAATTCAGCCCAAATTTTTGTAACTACGCATCAGCCATATTTCGTGGATGCTTTGTCTCCGGAGGAAACGTGGATACTGGAAAAGAATCCTCAGGGTTTTTCAACCGTCAGGCGAGCCAGTGATGATCCCATTGTAAAAAGCATGGTTGAAGAAGGCTTACCATTGGGCAGTCTTTGGTACAGTGACTACTTGGATGCGAGGTGAGTCCAATGCATTTTGAAGTGCTTGTAGAAGATACCTCCGGAGCCATTATTCTGGAAGCTTTTTTGGAAAAAATTCTGGGACCTAACGGACAGCAGCACACTTACAGGATACATCCTTATAAAGGCATAGGGCGGTTGCCGAAAAACCTGAGAGGAAAAGCAGATCCGGCCAGGCGAATTCTGCTTGAACAATTACCCAGGATTCTTCGAGGGTATGGTCGCAGCCTTCAATGTGGTGATGCAGCTGTTATTGTAGTAATAGATTTAGATGATAATGTTTGTACAGCTTTCAAAGAAGATCTTGTTGCAATTTTAAATTCTTGCGACCCAAAACCAAATACACTATTTAGAATTGCGATTGAAGAAATGGAGTCCTGGTTACTGGGTGACATGGATGCAGTGAAGAAGGCTTATCCAAAGGCTAAGGATAAGGTTTTGGAGTCCTATGTTCAGGATAGTATTTGTGGTACCTGGGAGAAGCTTGCAGACGCAATATATGACGGTGGTTCACTTAAATTAAAGAGCCTTGGATGGCCGCATATTGGACAAGCTAAGTATAATTGGGCAAAAAAGATTTCACCTAAGGTGGATGTAGATAAAAATGTTTCAAAAAGTTTTCAGGTTTTTCGTGAAGGGCTACTCCGTTTAACAAAGCATCCTTTGTTAAGCTAGAATATTAACATTAAGTTTTTTATGCTATTCTTTTAAGTTAGAGAGCGACTCAAAAAGTAGCCCAGCAGCAGCCGCAATGTTGAAAAACATCCGCAACAATCTACAATTAGTTGAGATGCTGAAGTTACCGGGTTGGCTTAAAACTGTTAATAGCCATATATTTCGGAAATTACTTAAACCTACCCCAAAAGCCCTCCACAAAACTCGAAATCGAGTAGACCGTGATGAGCGGTCTCCAGGGTTCGAATCCCTGTCTCTCTGCCAGATATAATGAAAGACAAGGGCTTCTCACTATTTAAGGTGAGAGGCCCTTGTTGGTTTTGTGGGGGTATTTGGGGGAAAGCCGACGGGGGAG
>JBMOPB010000005.1:0-15532 GCA_049325055.1 Bacillota bacterium | reverse complement strand
TGGGCATTGATACCGGTGTGGACGTGGACAGGGTGCTTGAAATAGGGAGAATGGTGGAAAAAATTGTTGGCCGCCGGCTGAGGAGCGAGTGCATAAGGACCGGGCGCATTCCCAAGGAAGCCACCGGATTTTAGCCAAAACCCGGCCTGCCCGGGGTTGCCGGCAGAGGATAGGATACAATCCTGTCAGCGCTTTAGTGCATAGTGTGTTATAGGGGGGTGGCAAGGCTTACTTCGTGGAGAAAGGGAGAAAAAGTAGAGAAAAAGAGGCGGTGGGGCCGGCATAAGCCTCCCCGCCGCACAAATAAAGAGAGGGGGCTTTCCTAATGAACTTTGACCTCACCGAAGAACAAAAATTGATAAGGGACAATGTGTACGAGTTTGCCCAGAACGAAATCGCTCCGGGGGCGGCGGAAAGGGATAAAACCGGTCAGTTTCCCCTGGACCTCATAAAGAAGATGGCAGACCTGGGGCTGATGGGCCTGCCGGTGGCCGAACAGTACGGCGGTGCGGGAGCAGACTACGTAAGCTACCTTCTGGCCACCGAGGAGATAACCAGGGCTGACGCCTCCCTGGGACTCACCTACGACGCTCACATCGCCCTCGGCATCTCCCCCATATACTATTTCGGCAGCGAAGAACAGAAGATGAAATACCTGCCCATACTGTGCAGCGCGGAAGCAATGGGCGCCCTGGGCCTGACCGAGCCCGAGGCCGGTTCCGATTCCGGGGCCACCAAAACCACTGCTGTTCTTGACGGAGACAGCTGGGTTATAAACGGGTCCAAGTGCTTCATCACCAATGCCAGCTATTCAAAATTTGTCACCATCACCGCAGTGACAGAAAAGGGAATTGGAACGAGGGGAATAAGCACATTCATAGTGCCCACGGATGCTCCGGGGTTCGAAATAAGGAGCAGCTACGAAAAAATGGGCCTGCACTCCTCAAACACCACCGAGCTTTTCTTTGAAAACGTCAGGATTCCCAAGGAGAACCTGCTGGGTCCCCTGAACTGCGGATTCAAGCAGATAATGCAGGTGCTGGACAGTGGCAGGCTGGCAGTGGCGGCCATGTCGGTGGGTATCGCCCAGGCGTGCCTGGACGCGTCAATAAAATACGCCCAGGAGAGGGTGCAGTTCGGGCAGAGCATTTCCAAGTTCCAGGCCATACAGTTCAAGATTGCGGAAATGAAAATGCACGTGGAACTGGGCCGGCTCATGTATTTAAAGGGCGGCTGGCTTAAAGACAACGGCAGGCCCTACACCATGGAGGCTTCCATAGCCAAGGCCTTTGCCTCGGAAACGGCCACCAAGGCTGCGCTGGACGCCATTCAGATCCACGGCGGCTACGGATACATGAAGGAATTCCCGGTAGAGCGTTATCTCAGGGACAACAAGCTTCTGGAAATAGGCGAGGGCACTTCCGAGGTGCAGCGCATCATCATTGCCCGCAGGCTGGGCTTATAGAAATAAGGCTCCGTATTGATGTGATCACTGTTGTGTTAGGCATTGTTTGCAAGGGGCAGTAAGTTTATAGTTGTAAAAAGTTATATAACCTGTTGGTTGAAATAGCCCTGAAGACATTCGGGGCTATTTTATTACTTAAACAAAAAAATGTTTTAGTTGTTGAAATTATTTTTGAGCTGTAATATTCTAAATTTATACACTGGTACAACCGCTGAGCCAATTTTTATGATGAGGAGGGTCAGGAGGTTAACAGTTACATAAAACACCTGAGAAAGAGGTCCCTGTACGAGGATGTGGCCAAACAGATACTGAACCTGATAATGGACGGCAGGTTCAAGATGGGAGACAGGCTCCCGCCCGAGCGCGAAATGGCCGATCACCTGGGGGTGAACCGGGGCACCCTGCGGGAGGCTTTAAGGGTGCTGGAGTTTATGCGGGTTATCGAAAAAAGGGTGGGGGAAGGTATTTTTGTTGTGGCCGACAACAACGGCTTCGGGCTGGAAACTCTTATTTTCCGCTTCATGTCCGAGGACGGGCTGGACCCCGGGTCTCTGGCCGGAGCCCACGAGGCCGTAACAAGCATCGAGGGAGTTATAGCCGAGCTGGCGGCCCAGCGTATTCAGCCGGAAGATCTGAAACAGATAAAGGAAATTCATGGTAACATGGAAAAGGCGGTAATGTCAGGCGATCACTTCACAGCCCTGGACAAGGAATTTCACCTGTCCCTGGGGCGTGCCGGCAGGAGCCCTGTTTTGCAGAGTGTGTCCAGCACCATGTGGGTCATCGTGGAGCGGTACGCCATTATACTTTTTGGAGTTCGGGAAAACAGGGAGAAATGTATTGAAGATCACCTCAAGATAATTCAGGCCCTTGAAACCGGGCAGGAAAAACAGTCCGGCCGGGTGACAAGGGAGCATTTCCAGTGGGCGCTGAAGGCGCTGTTTGAACACGGAGGAATACAGGGTGAGGGGGGTTTCGATTGAAAACAGACTTTTTTGAGTTCTTTTGCCCCACCAGGATTCTGGCCGGCCAGGGTGTTGTGGACAGCCTGGGTCAGAGCATAGAAAGCATGGGATGGTCGAGGTGCTTTCTGGTTACCGACCAGGTGCTGAGAAATGCGGGGCTGGCGGACAGGGTGGTTGAGGCCCTGGAAGGTGGCAATATCCGGGTGGTGGGGATCTTTGACGAGGTGGTGCCCAACTCCGAGGTGTCTCTGGTGGAGAGGGGAGCGGCCTTGGCAGGGGAAGCCGGGCCGGATTTCCTCCTGGCCCTGGGCGGGGGCAGCAATATCGATACCGCCAAGGCCATCAACATTATACTGAGCAATGGCGGCAGCCTTCTGGATTACGAGGGGTTCGGGCTTCTTTCCTCTCCCCTTACACCCCTGGTGGCCGTTCCCACCACTGCCGGGACCGGCAGCGAGGTTACCCAGTTTGCTGTAATAAAAGACGATTCCCGGCAAGCCAAGCTCAGTTTTTTAAGTCCTTACCTGGTGCCGAACGTAGCCGTATTGGACCCTGAAATGACGGTGGGTATGCCTCCCCTGCTTACCGCCACCACCGGCCTTGACGCGCTGACCCACGCGGTGGAGGCCCATGTGTCCAGCGCATCCAACCCGGTGGCATCCGGCCTTGCCCTGGAGGCGGCCCGCATAATCTTTCAGAACCTGCCTGCGGCCACCGCCCGGGGGGACGACCTGGAGGCAAGGCACGCCATGCTGGTGGCCAGCACCATGGCCGGGATGGCCTTCAGCAGCGCCATGGTGGGCATAGTCCATGCCATGAGCCACGCCTGCGGCGGGCTGTACAACGTTCCCCACGGGCTGGCCAACGCCATACTGCTCCCCTACGGAATGGAGTACAACATTCAATCCTCGGCGAGTCAACTGGCCGACATCGCCCGGGCGGCGGGAGCGCAGGTTTCAGGCCTGACGGCGGAGGAAGGCGCGGCCAGGGCGGTGGAAGCGGTAAGGAACCTGTGCGTCAGGTGCGGTATAACTCAAAGTCTGAAGGACACCGGGGTGCCCGCCGAAGGGCTGCCCGGCGTAGCGGATCTGGCCGCACTGGACGGGGCCATTTTTAACAACCCCGGCCCGGCAGAGCCGGATGACATACTGGAGTTGCTTAAAAAAGCTTACTAAGCGGACATAACTGTTCCATTTAATATCACTTTTCAGGAGGTTGTTTAAAATGGGTGTATTTAAAGACGCGGATGAGCTTTACAAATGCATCGGGGGCATGATGGAGGAGGCGCGCACCCACAGCCAGATGGGTCCCAAGATCAAGTCTTCCGGCCTGATTATCAAATTCAAGTACTCCGACCCGGAGTCCGAAATCACCATTGACGCGGCAAAGCCCGAAGAAGGCTATTATTACAATGTGCTTTTCGGCCCCAACGAAATGGACCCCAAGGTGATCATGACAATGTCTGCGGATATCGCCCACAAATTCTGGCTGGGCAAGGTTAACCTCACCGCCGCCCTTACCAGGGGCCAGATGAAGGCCAAGGGGCCGATACAGGAAATACTGAAGCTGCTGCCGGCCATAAAGCCTGCTTATACCCTGTATCCGGAGTACCTGCGTAAAATAGGGTACGGGCACCTGGTTGAATAGGGGAGGTGGCGGCTTGTACGGGTATTGCGGTAAGTTACTGGGGGTTGACCTTACGGCCGGGAAAATAAGCATAATGCCCCTGGAGATGGAACTGGCGGAAAAATACATCGGGGGCAGCGGGCTTGCGGCGGCCATTTTTATTCGCTTGCTGGGAAAAGAGTGCGGTTCCATCGATCCTGTGGGCCCCGAAAATCCTCTCATTTTTATGACCGGCCCGCTGACCGGCAGCCCGCTGCCCTGCAGCGGGAGAATGGTGGCCTGCGCCAGGTCGCCCCTTACGGGGATCTGGGGAGAGTCCAACGCCGGCGGCTTTTTCGGTGCAGAGCTTAAAAAGGCCGGCTTCGACGGCATAATTATAACCGGGAAATCCCCGGAACCGGTGATGCTTCATATAGAAGACGGCCGGGCCGGGCTTCAGGCTGCAGGGGATTTATGGGGCAAGGATTCCTATGAGGCGTGCAAGGCTCTCAAGCACCGTGGAAAGGTGCTGGCCGTCGGCCAGGCCGGCGAAAACGGTGTCGCTTACGCCGGCATAGTGCATGACAGGAGGCACATATTTGGCCGCACCGGCATGGGGGCGGTGATGGGGAGCAAGCTCTTAAAGGCCGTTACGGCAAAGGGAACGGGCAGGGTGACTCCGGGCCGGCCTGAGGATGTTGCGGCCCTGCGCAGGCGCCTGGGTGAAAAGCTTAAAGAGAGCTATATAATACAGGCCCTTTCGGCCCAGGGGACCGCCTGCAATGTTGATGTGGGAATGATGCTGGGGGATGTCCCCATTAAAAACTGGCAGTGGGGCCAGTGGGACGGGGTGGAGAAAATAAACGGCACCGCCTTCGAGGAGAGCCTCCAGGTGGGGCGGGCAACATGCTTCGCCTGTCCGGTGGGCTGCAAGAGGGAGTCCAGGGTGGACGGGGGCCCCTATTCCATGGAAACGGGGCCGGGGCCCGAGTATGAGACCGTGGCGTCCTTCGGCGCCATGTGCCTTATTGACAGCCCGGAGGCCATAGCCAGGCTGAACGACCTGTGCAACAGGTACGGGATGGACACCATTTCCTGCGGCGCAACACTGGCCTTCGCCATACAGTGCTTTGAAAGCGGTCGGCTAACTATTATTGATACTGGCGGCGTGGAGCTGAGGTGGTCCGATCCCGGCACGCTTATAGAACTGGTAAAGCAGATTGGAACCGGCGCCGGTTTTGGGAAGCTGCTGGGGCGGGGAAGCGGCGCCCTGGCGGAAAAACTGGGGCCGGAGTCCCGAAAATACCTGACCACGGTCAAAAAGCTTGAGTCGCCGATGCACGACCCCAGGGCGGGGCACGGGCTGGGGCTGGGCTACGCCACTTCCGTGAGGGGGGCCTGCCACGTTTCATCCCTGACAATGCACGTGGAGCAGGGAGCTTCGATTTACCCCATGCTGGGCCTGGGAGAAGAGGCCTATAACGGGCAGACCAGCGAGGGTAAAGCCGAAATGGTCAAAAAGACCCAGGACCTGGGTATGGTATTCGGCGGGGCCGCGATTTTCTGCCTGCTTGGGGGCATGGTTTTTGACGATGCCGACCTGGTGGATGCCATGAAGTCGGTGACGGGGGGAGATTGGACCCTTGACCGGCTGATGGAGTGCGGCGAGCGTATCTGGTGTCTTAAAAGGGCCATCGGCAACCTCTGCGGTATAACCGCCCCGGACGACATGCTGCCGGAACCCATTATGACCCCCCTGGAGGAGGGAAGCAGCGCAGGATCAGTTCCCGACATGGAAATGATGCTGAGAGAGTATTACCAGATGAGGGGACTGGACGACAGCGGCCGGGTGCTACCCGAAAAGCTGAGGCAACTGGGGCTGGAAGAGGTGAGCAACTACTTTGAAAATATTTTACATAAGAATACAGAATCCAGAAGCCTTACAGCAGGATTCTGACGGGGAAAGCGCGACAGTTTACAGGAGTTAATCTCCGTGTTCTCTGTGGTTTTTTACATCCATATTAGTGTACTGGAACGCCGACACGCCCCGCTGGCTGATCCGGGGCGTATTTTTTCGGGGCTATTCGGTTGTAGCAGCTTCCTGTTTTCTCTTACTTCTTTTTTTCTTCTTTTGTGTCTTCTCCCAGTGCTCCACGAAGTCCACGAATTCCGTCAGCCTCTCCTTTCCCTCGGGCGACAGCGCGGCAACCCGCAGCAGAATATCATCCGCCGGGCCGGTGGAGTATGAGGTTTGATTTTCATTCAGCAGATAGCCCGCTGCCTTTAAAAGCTCCTCGTAGGGGATGCAGAGGGGGGCTGATAGCTTCCTCAATATCTCGGGGGAAGGGACTCCCGACGTCCCGTTGCATATCTTCGAAATATAGGTGTGGTTTACTCCGGACAGGTTTCCCAGCTTTCTGTAGGAGTATCCCCTTTTTTTAATTAAATTGTCAAGATAATAAGAAAAATCCATGTCGAGCCTCCTTGATGCAGATTATAAACCCTGGTGGTGACAATTGGCAACAGCTAATAAAACTTTTTGGGAAAATTTGCATTAAATTGTAGACAAAAAGAAACGTCAATGGTAGTATTATGTATAGTAATTTATCCGTAGGCCGGGAAAAGGGGATTGAAAATGGATATTAAAAAACTGTCAGGGCTTATCGGCGGAAAATATTCCAGCCAGCGAATGGCGGCCAGGGCCATGGGCATTAACCACTCTTACCTTTCCAAGGTGCTGAAGGGCAAGCGGAAACCGGGGAAAAAATTTATCGACGGAATGCTGAAGGCTTTTAATGATGTCAAATACGAGGAAATTTTTATAAACAAGTAGGAGGGTTCATTTTGGCGCTGCCATGTTTTTGTTACAAGTGCGCAAGATGCATCAGCCAGGAGTCTTTAAAGGATGCTTACTGTCTTTCGGTGGAGAAGAATAACTGCAAAGAAAAGTACTGTTATAACTGTGACTTTTCCTGCGAAAGGTTCACCGAAAAAACCGACGGCAAAAGGTCGTTAAGGAACCTGTGTTTTCTGGAGGTTTGACAAACCCGCCTCTATATAATGTCCTGTGCAAACAGGACCTTTCTTTTTTTAACATAAAATGCTGTGCCCCGCAGGACAACCGGCTCCCCGCCTGGAATATCAATATTATCAAACCTGAAATTTATTCTGGATTCTGGCTCCTGGATTCTGTATTCCGACCCGGAAGCTTTTCAGGATAAATATTTTGTGGTGGTGGTTATGTTGGGCAAAAAGCTTGACGGGGAATTGAATGACATTCTGTTAACCATAGCCGACAATGAATACGAGGGAGTTATCTATTTGGATGCCGACGGCATCGTCCGCTTTATAAGCCGGGGGTATGCCGATTTTCTCAATATCAAAAAGGAGTCCATACTGGGGCGGTATATAAACGACGTGATACCCCAGTCCAGGCTGGTGGACGTAATGAAAAGCGGCAAGCCGCAGTTCGGTGACGTTTGGGATATCAACGGCCAGCGTGTGCTGGTAAACCGGTGGCCTATATTCAGGGACGGACAGGTGGTGGGCTGCCTCGGAAAAAGTGTGTTCAAGGACGAACTCTCACTGGCCAGGGAGTTCATACGCAAGGTGAAGTGGCTGGAGGACGAGCTTGCGTATTACCGGGACGAGTTGGAAAAGGAGCGCAGGGCCAGATACGGACTTGACCAGATAATAGGTAAATCGGAATTGATAGTAAAGCTCAAAGAGAAAGTTGGCCGGGTGGCAAAGACAAACTCCACCGTGCTTATCACCGGGGAGAGCGGGACGGGCAAGGAACTGCTGGCCCACGCCATTCACAGTGTCTCCCCCCGGAGAAACCGGCCCTTTGTGAGAATAAACTGCACGTCCATACCCGAAGACCTGCTGGAGTCAGAGCTGTTCGGATACGAAGAGGGGTCATTCACCGGGGCCAAGAAAGGCGGCAAGATTGGAAAATTCGAGCTGGCCCAGGGAGGAACAATACTGCTGGACGAGATAGGGGACATGAACCAGTCGATGCAGGCCAAGCTGCTCCGGGTGCTCCAGGAAAGGGAGATAGAGCGCATCGGGGGAAGCAAGCCCATACAGATAGACGTCAGGGTGATCGCCTCCACCAACAGGAACCTGGAGGAAATGATCGGGGCCAACCTGTTCCGGGAGGACCTGTACTACCGCTTAAACGTGGTTTTGATGTGGACTCCTCCTCTGCGCAGCAGGAAGGAGGACATACCCCTTCTGACGGAATACCTGATCGGTAAGCTCAATGAAAGCCTGGGCACCGGCACCAGGGGAGTAACCCCCGGGACACTGCAGATGTTTGAGAATTATGACTGGCCGGGCAACGTGAGAGAGCTTAAAAATCTGCTGGAGCAGGCCATAAACCTGAGCGATTCCGACTACCTTACCCCCGATGACTTTCCGATACTGATTAAAAGGCTTTCCAGGCAAAAGGCCAGGGCCGGGGTTAAGTTTCTGTCGGTGGCTATGGAAGAAGCTGAAAGGGAGATACTGGAAGCAGCGCTTAGAAAAGCCGGCAATAACAAGAGCGAAGCGGCAAAGCTTTTAAATGTCCACCGGTCGGTGCTGTACAGGAAATTGGAAAAACATAAATTAATCTGATTTTTTCTCCTGGCATTATCCTAATCCACTGTTGCGTTAATGCGATATGTAGCTCAATTGAGACATGTTAATCCAGAGGCAATCCGACAATTTATGACTCATTTGAGCGACATGCTTCTTCCGGGAAACCAAATGAAAATTGTTTAACAATTTTGTCAAAGGCCTTGTTATACAGGCCTCTTTTATTTTTAACATACTTTTAACTTTTGGCACTATTCTTGCGATATTGTGTAAATATATATATTTCTGACTTGTATGTATTTTCAACGGGGAGGGGTATTAATGGGGTACGCTGAGGAATACAGAAGAAAGCTGGTTTCAGCGGAGGATGCGGTAAAGATTATAAAATCGGGAGACTGGGTTGACTTTGGAACCTTCCAGGGACAGGTTGTGGAACTGGACAGGGCCCTGGCTGCCAGAAAAGAAGAATTAAATGACGTTAAAATAAGGTCGGCCTGCAGGGTGGCCGGCCCTCCGGCTGTGGCCATGGCAGATCCCACCAAGGAGACATTCGTATTTAACAGCGGCCACTTCAGCATTTTAGACCGCAAGGTGGGGGATTTCGGCCTGTGTTATTATGTTCCGCTTCTTTTCAGGGAGGTGCCGCACTACTACCAGTATGACAATTGTGTGGACGTGGCCATGGTTACGGTCACCCCAATGGACAAGCACGGGTATTTTAATTTCGGACTTAACAACGTTTATACCAAAAAAACCTGTGAGCTGGCCGGGCACGTTATTGTTGAAGTAAACCCCAACATGCCCTGGGTTCCCGGAGGAAACCAGGAGTGCATTCACATCTCCGAGGTTGACTATATTGTGGAGGCAAACTGGCCCCTTACATCCATACCTGAAATACCCATCAGGTACGAGGATGAAAAGATTGCCAGCCTCCTTATAAATGAGATAGAGGACGGCAGCTGCATACAGCTGGGCATCGGATCACTGCCCAACGCCCTGGGCAGGCTGATAGCCAAATCCGACCTGAAGGACCTCGGTGTTCACAGTGAAATGATGTGCGACGCCTTCCTGGAGATGTGGGAGGCCGGAAGGATTACCGGGAGAAATAAGACTATAGACAGGGGGAAAATGACCTTTACATTTGCCCTGGGAAGCCAAAGGCTCTATGAATTCCTTAACTATAACCCGGGAGTGGCCTCTTTCCCGGTGGATTACACCAATTACCCGCACCGGATTGCCGCCAATGACAAGGTTGTGTCCATAAACAACGCCCTGCAGGTTGACCTGTTCGGCCAGGTGGCGGCGGAGTCTTCGGGCCACAGGCATATAAGCGGCACCGGCGGGCAGGTGGACTTTGTCGAGGGAGCATTCCTCTCCAAGGGAGGCAAGTCCTTCATCGCCCTGAGTTCCACATACACCGACAAAAACGGGATGTTGCACAGCCGCATAACACCTACCCTGAGCCCCGGGACAATAGTGACCACCACCCGGTCCACAGTGATGTACATCGTCACTGAGTTCGGCATCGCCTGCCTGAAGGGCAAGAGCACCTGGGAAAGGGCCGAGGCCCTGATTAACCTCGCTCACCCCAAATTCAGGGAAGACCTCATTAAGGAAGCGGAAAAAATGAACATCTGGAGATGCACCAATAAAATCGCCACCATGGCGCAGTGTGCGGGATAATAAATGCTATGCTGAAAATATTTCCACGTCAGAATCCAGAATTGCATAAAATCATACAAGACATCCGGGGTTCTTCCCGGGTTTTCTTTTTTTCGCTGCCACTCTGAATTTCAAGGGAGGTCTCAGGTCTCAAAATATCAGCTTTTTTGCAGAAAATAGAGGAAAAACATAGATTAATGACAAATATTTCATTATAAACTTAGAAGGTGCTGGGCATATGACAGAAAAGACGTACAGTTTATGGCACGCACATGTTCACATGTTTCCGGAAAAGCTGTTTCGGGCGGTATGGGGCTGGTTTGAAGATCACGCGGTAAAATACCCAACCTTTACCTTGACACCGCCTGGGCGCTGGGAAACAGCGCCTTCCGGGTGGACCTGGAGGCCATCAGGGACTTGGTACTGGAGTTTCCGGACAGAATAGTGTATGGATCTGACTTCCCCATCATTATGAGTTTTGAAAGGAGATATGTGCAAGTGGAAGTGATGGATGCAATAAGGGCCAGGTCAAGTTTAAGGAGATACAAGGAGGACCCGGTTTCATGGGACCTTGTTCTTCACGTGCTGGAGGCCGCCAGGCTCGCCCCTTCATGGCACAACAAGCAGGGATGGTTCTTCCTGGTGCTTACCGACGAGAGAAGAAAGTTACTGGCGGAGTGCCTGTATGAGGCAAACCCGGCCAAAAACGCATTAATGCAGGCCCCGGTGAACATAGTGCTCTGCGCCGACCCCGCCCAGTCGGGCAGCTACAACGGCAAGGAGTACTATATGGTGGACGCCGCCTGCGCCATGGAGAACCTGATGCTGGCGGCCGTAGACAAGGGCCTGGGGACCTGCTGGGTTGCCGGGGGGCTGAACGATGATCTTATTAAAAAGACGTTTAACATACCTGAAAATATAAAGGTGGTGGCAGTCACCCCCCTGGGCTATCCCTCCTACCAGCCCAAGCCCCGCCCAAGGAAATCGATTCAGGAAATAGCCTTCCTGAACGGTTGGGGGAATGAGATAAGTTAAAATAGCCGATATAATTAATTGTCATATTAACCATAAATAAGAGGGAATTTGAATGGATATCACTAAATTTCAGGAATTGGTGCTGCAACAGCTGCAAGCTCTGGCAGAGGGGCAAAAAAGGATAGAATCAAGGATAGAAGGGGTGGAATCCCGCCTTGAATCAGTTGAAAAAGACCTGGTGAGAATCGAGTCACGCGTTGGAAGCGAAGTCATTGACAAGCTCAATGCCCTCTTTGACGCCCGGGAAGTACAAAACGAAAGGCTTGAGGGAATAGAATACAACCTTGATAATGTTGTATCCGATGCCGGCTACCTGCTGGCCAGGGTTACCAGGCTGGAAATGCTGGTGAAATAATCGGCCATAATCCATAACATTATTGAACTTTAACGGGTAATATGGGTAATATATAATATTACAAATGTGCCTGGCGATTTATTTGTTATTCTTTGGAGGTAAAAAATGAAGTCAATCATTCTGGCCGGCGGCAGTGGAACCAGGCTTTGGCCCCTCAGCAGAAACTATTATCCAAAACAGTTTATAAAGCTTAAAAACATGGAGAAGTCCATTTTCCAGCTGTCATTTGAAAGGTGCGTCAAGCTTTCCGGGCTTTCCGAAATATATATTGTGACCAACAGCAACTATAAATTCCTGGTAATGGGGCAGATAGAAGAACTGGGCTATAATTTCGACGAGGGCCGTATATTGGTGGAGCCTTCGGCCAAAAACACTTTGCCGGCAATTTATTACGGAGTAAAGGAAGTGCAAAAACAGGGAGACGACATTGTCGCTGTTTTTCCGTCTGACCACTTAATTGATGACGAAGACAGTTTTATCAGCACTGTGAAAAACAGTGAGCGGCTGGCCGGTGAATACCTGGTAACTTACGGAATTCACCCGGACAGGCCGCATACCGGATACGGCTATATAAAGCCTGCGGAGGCCCTGGCAACCGGTTACAGAGTAGGTGAGTTCAAAGAAAAGCCGGATTATCAGACAGCGGTGGGTTACCTGGAAAAGGGCTGCCTCTGGAACAGCGGTATGTTTATGTTCAGGACCGATATTTTTACGGGGGAAGTAAAACAGTACGCCCCGGAGGTTTTTGAAGCTTTTAAATCCGATGATATTAATGAAGTTTTTCAAAAAACCCCAAGCATATCCATAGATTACGGTATTATGGAGAAATCGGAGAGGGTGGCGGTGGTCCCCCTGGGTATTAAGTGGAATGATCTGGGGAGCTTTGGCAGCTTTTACGATGAGTTTTCCAGTGATGAAAACGGTAATATCACCTTTGATAATAATATATTGATTGATTCCTCCAATAACCTTCTGTATGCAGGAAATGACAAGGCAGTAGCACTGGTCGGAGTTAACGACCTGATCGTAATTGATGAAAAAGATGCTTTGCTGATATGCAGGAAAGACCAATCGCAAAAAGTTAAAGATGTTGTTGACATATTAAAAGAAAAAAAAGACCCAAGGGTGGACGTACACTTAACCACGTACAGGCCATGGGGATCCTATACAATCCTGGAAGAGGGTTTTTTTTATAAAATTAAGCGCATCACTGTACTGCCCGGGAAAAAGCTGAGCTGCCAGCTTCACCATCACCGCAGCGAGCACTGGATAGTTGTTAAGGGCACTGCCAGAGTTGCCATAGAAGGCCGGGAATACTTTGTCAGAAGCGGTGAAAGTACTTTTGTCAAAACCGGCTACAGGCACAGGCTGGAAAACCCGGGTAAGGTGTTGCTGGAGGTTATTGAGGTACAGCTTGGTGAATACCTGGAAGAAGACGACATAGTCAGGTTTGAGGATGACTTTGGCAGATGCGACGTTGCGCCGGCTAAAAAAGAAGATAATAATACTGAGGTTGTAGTATAGTTAAATAACCAGGTATTTGCCTGATATTGGCGCCTGTCAACGCCAAATATCAATTATTGCCGGAGGGATGTATCCGAAATGAACAGCAGAAAGGTACTGACAAAGAAGCTCCTGTTTCCGATCCTGCTATTTACAATACTGTTTCCTGCAGCAGTATTTGCCGGCGGCAATGTCCAGTTCAAGGATGTCCCGGCTAATGGAATCTATGCTCCATACATAACATTCCTATATGAAAGGGGAGTCATCAAGGGGTATCCTGACGGGACTTTCGGCCCGGGAAGAAGCCTAACCAGGGCCGAGGCGGTGACGGCGCTGTCCCTTGCCTCCAATATATCCCCCCAGGAAGCCGTCAGCCCCATATTCAGTGATGTTGCCGCCGATCACTGGGCGGCAGGGTTTATCAGCGCCGGGGTGAAATCGGGAATCCTAAAGGGATACCCCGACGGCACATTCAGGCCGGAAAATATGGTGACCCGGGCTGAGCTGGCGGCACTGCTGGTGAACCTGTCCGGAATGGAGACCTCCCAGGTTACCGGGACTGTCACCGACGTTTCCCCGGAACACTGGGCCAAGGTGTTTATAGACTCTGCAGTAAAGAAAAACTTCTTCCTGTATTCACCTGGTACCGGAAGCTTTAACCCGGAAAGCCCCGCTTCCAGGGAGGTGTTTGCCAGGGGCACCGCCCTGGCCGTGACAAGCAGCCCAAAGCCAAGCGCCTTAAATCTGGCAGGGCGGGTTACCCCGGTCAGGGGCCAGGCACGGATAATAAAAGCGGGTAATGAAATGGATCTGACCGCCTCTGCCGCAATTGTGCCCGGGGATATTATCAGGACCGGATCCGGCGGTGAGGCGGAAATAACCTTTGATGACGGAACCGGGCTTTTAATAATGCCCAATACCAGCGTTACAATCAGCAAAATGATGGGGCGCCTGGCCATCAGGAGCGACGGCAGGCCGGTAACCCTTGCAGTTGAACTGGAGGTTACGCTCGATTCCGGAAAGATAATGGGCGCCACTTCTTACCGGCCCGGACAGGAGGCAAAAAATACTACCGCCTATAACAACGGGCCGGTGCGTATTGCCTCCACGGAGATACTGCCCTTGATTGCCGCCGCTGAAGCCGGGGAGGAACAATCAGGCGGGGTAACGGTAAGTGTTGTAATGCCCTGGGGGACTGTTAAGGCCAAAGGGTTCTGGATAAATGAAGTAACGCCAACCGGCCAGTCAACTAATGTGCTGATGGGACAAGCCAGTGTTTCGGCCAATGGCAGTGATGTCACGGTGAACTCGGGACAGGCATCCACCATCGCTTCCTCGGGATCCAAACCCGAACCGCCCAGGAGAATGACGGCGGCTGAAACGTCGGTGTGGAACAACACCCGGCAGTGGGTCGAGAGTCAGGCGGGGCGAATCGACCAGTTGAGCCTGATCGATCCAGGCAGTACAAATCAAAGCCCACAGGCTGACAACATACAGCAACCGCAGGGGGGTCTGCAGGAAACAGTCAGTAAGTCAATTACTGCCATATCCCAAAACAACCAGGGCAATGTCATGACAACTCCCCTGGCCGGAGGCGGCGGTGGCGGAGGTGCGGTGACCCAGCCCCAGATCCAGACTCCCGGTATCGTGTACAGTATGGACTACAGCCTGAGAGACGTTACTCCAACGGACAGAATTGATGAGGTAGACGGTTACCAGGTGGACATTTACCTGGAGAGCCTGGCAAATGCCACTTACATTGAATACACATTTGAGTATGACAATACCAGGCTGACTTCAACGGACTTAAACCTTGACCTGGAAGGAATAATAACAGTGTTTGCCGGATACAATCTCAGCCTGAGCGACTTGGCCAATGACTCGGGGTGGGTAACCAGCGGAACAAAGACTTACAGGACCATCCGCTCTGAACAGCTCTCAGATCCCATCAATTACAGCGGAGGAAGGGCACGGCTTTTATACATGGATTTTAAAAGAATAAACCCCGGTTCCGGTGATGCCACAGTAAAAATAAAAAATATAAAGGTATCCAACGGCAGTACCAACGTGAATGCTCCGGAAGTAACAATAACCTTGCCCGATCTATAAGAAAATCCCCGGGATACCGGGGATTTTCTTATTATGTACGTTTATTTAGTTACATGATAATCTGGACGATTTTAGTCACAACTATAACGGCAAAGGCAAACAGAAGAGGCACTATTCCTGTATTAAGAATGGTGTCCAGTCTGGATGCCGGCAGAGCCACAGTCCCGTTTTCCCTCATCTGGGCCGCATATGCTCCGCTTAATTCCTTGACAATCAGAAGAACGATAAGCGAGAGTACCGCTATGAGGCCGA
>JBMOPB010000004.1:0-16790 GCA_049325055.1 Bacillota bacterium | reverse complement strand
CCACTGCGGGCGCCGGCGACCGCTGAGGTAAAGCTGCCTTGCAATATTGTCGCTTTCCTCCATGTTGACGTGGGCGTGAGGGTCCGGTATCCCCAGTTTTCTGGCCCGCTCCTGGTCCTCCCGGTACAGCCTGTCCATTTCGGGATCAAACAGCCGCAAATGCCAGTTGGCGTCAAATATCAAAATCCTCCCACCGGGCTTTAACACCCTGTGCCACTCCCGGTATGCCTTCTGCGGGTCCCTCAGGGTCCAGGTAAGGTTCCTGCAGATAATTAAATCAAATGTCCCGTCAGAAAAGGCGAGTTCATGGGAATCCATTTTGTGAAACTCCACATGAAAGCCGGCCTTTTGCGTGTTATCTCTTGCTTTTGCCAGCATGCTTTCAGTGCAGTCGATAGCGGTGACCCTGTGCCCCATGCCGGACAGGATCATGGCAAAGAAACCGGGGCCGGTGCCGATGTCCAGGGACGTCAAGGGTTTGCCGGGAGGCCGGTGTTCGTCGATCAGGGCCGTCCAGGCGTCTTTCTTGAAGCTGTTCATCTCCTTCCAGATGTGATCACTGTAGCGCGAAGCACTTTCCTGCCAATAGTTTTCAATCCGCTGCTGAATTTGCATCCTTTATCATCCTTTCATAATCAAAGTTGCAGGCGGTTTGACACCGGAACGGACAATAAGCCGCACCACAATTGTTACAAACCACGGCAAAAAAATATTCCATAAACGAAGGCACTTGCCGCCCGCAGTTACAACTACGTGAAAGAGGTTTTTTGAAACGGTTTCGTGGAAAAATAAATACCACGGGGTAAAGCCGGATAATGTGGCATATACCTTCGTGGTATTAGTTGTGGTATTATTGACAGAAGAAAACAGTAACTTGAACGACTCCCGGTCATTCGTTATTGTTACACTTTATATTCTATACAGTTTTAAAGAATCCTTCTCAAAAGATATTTTTTAAGCAATTGAGAAGGCCATCCCAAAGCTATGTACCGATCAAAACATGATTTTAACAGATGATCAAAAGTCTAAACGTCTTAGCGTTCGTTTTTGTCAAAATGCTGGCACTACCCCTTAAAGCAGTGGTAATTCACTGACAGATTATAAGTATGAATCCACCTGTCTTTCAATGGCGGCAATTTCCTCCTCGGTCAAATCACGGCCTAGAAATCCGCTAAGGGCCTTTATGGAAGCCCCGATGGCCAGCCTTCTCACATCAGCCACCTCACTCCTTGGGGCAGGCGCCGGACGTTCCCCGTACCGCTGCGACGGAAGGCCGGGACTGATCCTGTCAGCCATAACGTCAATTTCATCCACGGGAAGCTTCATATCACAGTCAGTGTAATCCGGGCCACTTACGTCCCTTCCCCCGCCGGCCCTCTTGGGCGCTGCGGAATCTTCCATTGATAAATCCGGCCCGGAGGCCGCAATTTCCCTTTTAACCTGCCGCTGAGCCTTTGCTGCATCTCTTTTTTTCCTGTACTGGCCAAAGGCGCTGGCTATCTGCTCTTCAACCGTCAGCAGCTCTGTCCTGTGCTGATCGACAAAAATACGGACCTCCGGGTGATTTTTTTCAATGAGATCAATCAGTTCGTGCTGATTGGCAATTACCGCCTGAAGCGCCGGCGAAACCTTCACCGACACCCTGGCCAGCTCTTTGTCATACTGGTGCCCGGATTCAGTCAGAGTCTGTTCATGCTTTTTCTTATCAGCCAATTAAAACACTTCCCAACTCCAAAATATGATAAATTACAACAGGGAACAAAAAGGATCGGCACTTACAGTCAAAAGTTTACCATTCTTTTGACACGTTGAAAAGAAATTATAACCAAATTACCCGTTCAATACGCGGGATAATCCTGTTAACTCTGCAGCACAGTATAAAATAAAGTTTTTTTACATAAGGAAAGGAACTGGTAAGTTTATGCAGAATTTTACTTTTTCATGGATAACCGTAGTATGGTCTTTGATAAATCTACATAAATAAAAGTAGTGCTTTAACGAACCGCACGAAACGGAGGGTATTTCGGCATGGAAAAAAAGGGCGGCCTTCCCAAAAGAGATGAGGTGCCGGAAAAATACAGGTGGAAGTTGGAAGACATATATTCCGGCGACGATCTCTGGGAGAAGGATTTTAAACAGGTACAGGAGATGATGGGAAAAATAGAGACCTACCGGGGCAGGCTTGGAGAATCCTCCGCCGTCCTGCTGGAGGCGCTGCGCCTTCAGGACCGGATACAGGAGATAACTGAAAAGGTCTACACCTATGCCCGGATGCGGAAGGACGAAGACAACACCAACAACACCTACCAGGCGCTGACTGACCGCGCAGAGGGGCTGAACACACGGGTAATGACGGCCCTGTCCTTCATTGTGCCCGAAATACTGGCCCTGCCGGCCGAAATACTGGAGCGGTTCCTTCAGGAAAACCCGGAACTGGATCTATACAGATTCGCCCTTGCGGAGCTGATAAGGCATAAACCACACACCCTTTCCCCGGCCGAAGAAAGGATAATCGCCCGGGTGGGGGATGTCACAACGGCCCCGGCCGGCATTTACAGGATGCTGAACAACGCCGACATCACCTTCCCCACCATACTGGACGAACAGGGAAAGGAAATTGAAGTGACCCACGGCCGCTACGTTCAGTTGATGGAAAGCAAAGACCGCCGTGTCCGCAAAGACGCATTTGCATCCCTGTACAGCTCCTACCGGAAACTAAAAAACACCATGTCGGCCACCCTTAACTCCAGCGTTAAAAAAGACATATTCCACGCCGCAGTCCGTAACCATCCTTCGGCACTGGAGGCCTCACTGTTTTCCGATAATATTCCAAAGGAAGTATACGATAATCTTATTAAAACAGTACGGGCAAACCTTGGTTCCCTGCACCGCTACGTGGCCCTGCGCAAAAAACTGCTGGGGATCGGAGAACTGCACATGTATGACCTCTACGTCCCCATGGTCAGGGCCGTCAAGTGGGAAATACCTTATTCAGGGGCAGTCAAAATGGTGATGGACGGCCTCACCCCCCTCGGCCGTGAATACTGCAGCATTGCCGCGGCAGGATTTGAATCCGGCTGGGTGGACGTCTACGAAAACAGGGGCAAGACCAGCGGAGCATACTCCTGGGGCCCATACGGGGTGCACCCCTATATACTGATGAACTATCAGGACAATCTCAACAATGTTTTCACACTGGCCCACGAAATGGGCCACGCCATGCACTCGTACTATTCATACCGGGATCAGCCGTATGTATACGCGCATTACAGGATTTTCACCGCTGAAGTGGCCTCCACGGTAAACGAGTCTCTTTTAATGGAGCACCTTCTGAAAACGGTTTCAGACCGGAATAAAAAGCTGTACCTGCTAAACCACTACCTGGAGCAGTTCCGGGGGACAGTGTTCCGCCAGACCATGTTCGCAGAGTTTGAAAAAATAACGCACGAGAAGGTGGAGGCCGGAGAAGCCCTGACACCGGAGTTCCTCTGCAGCCAGTACCGCAAGCTTAACACGGAGTACTACGGGCCGGAAATAACGGTTGATGAAGAAATCGACCTGGAGTGGGCCCGGATACCCCACTTCTACACGGCCTTTTACGTATACAAGTACGCCACCGGGTTCTCGGCAGCCACCGCCATCACCCGCCGGATACTGGAGGAGGGCGGCCCCGCTGTCTCCCGCTACCTGGAGTTCCTGAAAAAGGGCGATTCCGACTACCCGCTGAACCTTTTAAAAACCGCCGGGGTGGATATGGCTACACCGCTGCCGGTCCAGGAAGGCCTTGACCTTTTCAGCCGCCTTCTGGACCAATTGGAGGAAAGCATATAGCGGTTTGGAAGTTAGAAGTCAGAAGTTGTATTAAGATGGAATCGGCCTTAAAGACCAATTCCCGTATCCGGAACTGAAGCTTGATTTTGCTTCAACTGTCTATCTATTCCCCGAATAAAGTAAAATCACTCTTACGCTTAGTCAAGGCTGGTTAAGGGTAGTGCCCAAAATTATTTAGAGACTGTCTGTAACCCCTACGAAGTTCTTCATTAACACCAAGGACTTTGCTGATAAACTCCATCTCCCGGGGGCTGGCGGCCGGCAGTCCCTCCGCCTCCTCCTGGGATTGAAGCATCCTTCCTGCCGGCACCAGGGTAGCATGGGCAAGGTCAACGCTTGTCACCAGGGCACAGTGGTAAACAAAGCAGTTGCTGCCCAGCCGGGCGTTGTGCACCACAGCGTTAAAACCGACAAAGGTTTCCCTGCCCAGCACGCAGGGGCCGTGTATCACCGCGCCGTGGGCAATGCTGCACCTCTCGCCAATCTCGATGGAACTGCCATTGAGACAGTGCATTATCACCCTGTCCTGTATATTCGATCCTTCGCCGATGATGATGGGTGCCCCCTCATCCGCCCGCAATACAACGCCCGGACAGATAATCACGTTTTTCCCGACCCTCACGTCACCAATCAGCACCGCCGAGTGGTGTATGTACGTCGTGGGGTGTACATGCGGCCTTTTTATCTCCCCACTCCAGGATGTCACAGGTGAGCTTTCTAAAAACATCCCTAACTCTCCCATATCACTACATTATTATGTTTTTATGTCACCTTAAGGAATAAAATAATACAGTCGTCAATATGGGGCTTCCGCTAAAGGCCAGCACTTCACCCGCCATGTCGCACCCTCCTTACAGATGTTTCAGTGAATTTCGAGCATAAGCGGTCATACTCACGCCTCAGCAGGTCCAAGGTTCCCGGAACATAGAACAAAGGCTTATTAATGGCTGAAGAGAATTCCCTGGCTGATAGATTCTCAATTTCCTCGGTCTCCGGCCGGATATTGATTTTGACCACCCTCCCGATGGGCTCAAACCATTTTTCCAGCCTTTTTGCGGATTTTCGATCTAACGGGCAGTCGTCCATCTTTCCCAGGAAGTATTCCTTCCAGTGCAGGGCAAGGTAAGGCGTTAAAAAATAGGTTCCTGCCGCCAGCTTTTCATATTCACTGTCTCCCCCGAGCAAAATCGACGCGCAGTTTAGATCTTTAAAGCCTTGTACGATCGGTTGATCATTGCCGGCGTATGAAGAGCATTTCCCATAAGCAACAAATACTCCCATCTCGTCTTCAAACAGATTTAACGCTTCGGCTATTTTACTCTTCAATATAATTGGATCGCGGTGACACTGGGAGTTGATCACGTGCATGACAAAGGGTATGTTTTTTTCCCCGGCCACGGTCCTCATTTCCCCGGCCATGGCCTCGCAGACTATAATGGCGACCCTGTCGCTGCTTAAAGAGGGGACTGGCAGTGCGATCACCCCCCGCCTTCCAGTTTTTCCTGTAGTTTTAGGTCTTCAATGGCGGAACTGATGGTCTGATAAACGACATCAATGGAAAAACTCAAGCCGCCCACTGCGCTTAACCGGGAAAGCCTGGTGATGGCGTTCTTAAGGGGGCGTAATTGGGGTATATCCACCTTCAGCTTTCCGGAATAGCCCAAGGCAATGCCCTTTATTTTGTAAATATATGCCAGATCCTTGCTGCAGGAATCCAGTTCAAAAACCCAGAGGGGGAATGATTTTTTAGGATTATCCCTGATTATTTTAGCAACCTCGTTTAACCTGTCAATAATTACGCCATAATCCATTTTCATTCCCCCTTTATTCCGGGATACCATAATGCCGGGGAATACAACTAGCACTTTTCAGCGGCAACGTGAGCTTCAACGGCCAATTCGCTTTGCTCCACCCGCTTGACCAGGAAAATCACGGCCACGAAGAAAAACGACATTGTGAAGCTGATGCAGGCGGCCATCAATTTCATCCTGATGAGTTCCGCAGCTAGGGCCATTGCAATAACGGCGCCGGCACACCCGGCAAGGCCGAACAATATGCCCGTGGGGGAGGAGGAGAACCTCATCTGACCGCGGTATTCCAGAAAGGTGCCAAGAATGACCACTATTATCGACACCACCATGCCCACAAACATGGGATGGGCGTTGAAAAGGAAGGAGGGGAACTTGATCAGGTACCAGACTATGCCGGTGCTGGACCCCGCAATGGCGGCGGCAATGGCGGCCTTTTTGGAGATGGCGCTCCAGAACAGGCCAATCAGGATCAGCGGGAACAGCCCGGTGTTTCTCAGAACGAAGCCCACAATGGTCCAGAACTCTACCCCGCTGGGAATCAGTATGGCAAATCCCACGGTCAGGACCGACAGGATGATGATGGATATTCTTGACGCCCTGATTAGCTGATCAGATGAAGCATTGGGCACAAAGTAGCGGTAGATGTCGTTGGCGGCCACCGTCCCGCCTGAAAGAATGCAGGAGGAGGCCCAGCCGAGGGTGGTAAAATAGAGGCCCAATACTACGATGGTGGACAGGATGGCTGAAGGCATGCTGGAGGCCAGCATGGGCATTGCCTGGACCGACTTGACGGCCGGGAACAGGACCTTGGCCGCCATTCCGGCCAGGGGGGCCAGCACGATAATGGGGATAAAGCCTAACGCCACGTATATTATCCCTTTTCTTCCCTCGTTGATGGTCTTGCAGGACATAACTATCTGCAGGGCGGCCTGGGCGACGAAGGCATTGGTAACGAAGGTGAAAAACCACATCATGGTGGTGCCTATGTAATTGTCGGGAAGTACGTCAAAATACCTGGGTTCCAGCCGCATGATATTGTCCCAGCCGGCCATATTGACGCCCACAACGGCGGCCACCAGTAAGGCCAACAGCTGCCCCACGGTCAGGATTTTACCGTTGTAGGAAAGGGCATGCATCCCTCCCAGAGTTGTATACACCAGAAAGGAGACCACCGTGAACATGACGGAGGCCCAGACCGACCAGCCCAAGATGGCGGTAAAGAAGGCCGAGGCGCCCACAACGGAACTGACTGTGAAGATGGTAAAGTTGAGGGCGATGATGATCCCAGACAGCAGCCTTAAAAAAGGCGACTCAAACCGCTGGGAGATGAAATCCGACAGGGTGATCATGGCCAGCTTCCTGAATGCACCGCCGGTAATGAAAAGGATCAGCACAAACATGGTCATCCGCGCTATACCAAACCATGCCGAAGCAATTCCGTCCCTGTGAGCAAGTTCCACTATGCTGGCGATGGTATTGCCTCCCCAGAAGGCAAACAGCGAGAAAAAGATACTCCAGGCGTTGAAGGTGCGCCCCCCCACGGACATATCCTCATGTATTTTCACACGCTTTTGTGCCAGGACTCCCATATATGCCAGCACAATTATGCCTATAATAAGAAACGTGATTTGTATCATCTGGTTTGACATTTGCTAAACAGCCCTCCTGACATTAATTATTGTTTAGAGATTACAGTACAACGTATATCGGATGGGACTCCGTGGCCGGGTTGACACCCAGGTGCCGTGCTCCGTACACGTTGACGGCGTCCACCATGGCGCAGGCCGGGAAGACCCAAGTGGCGCCTTCAACAGGGCCGAAGAAGAGAAAATTACAGCTGTTGGCGACCAGGTAGGCGTTAACCGTGGCGTCAATCACCCTGAACTGCTCAACGCTTATATTAGTCCGGTCCTTGAGCCACGAACTCGTATAAGTGGCATTAGCCGGGGCCGTACCTACGGGGACCCCCAGCTTTTCCTTGATTATTTTGGCGGAATGGGCCACCAGGCCCACGCTGGACATGTCCAGAATGGGTATGTCCACCATTATTTTTTCGATCCCGCACTTCCTGGCAATACCCAGGAGGCCAACCTTTTCATCATCTCCAAGCAGCACTTTAAGCGGGCCGTCCGGTTTTTTGGACCTGGGGTTGTAGGCCTGGACCACGGCTGCTTCAACGGGCAGGCCGGCCAGAGCATCTATTTCTTCTTCGGTGCTGAAGGGATTAATGGAATTGTAAATTATGTTGTCCAGCATCCCGGCCTCCGCCAAATCTTTAACCGCTGCTATTCTGGTCTCTGGCAAAGTTGAGTTGATCAGTACCGGTGCGCCTGTAACTTTTTTAATAAACCTGATATAGTTTACCAAGGCCCTGGAGGTAGAGCCTACAACATCCAGCATAAACCCAATGCCGAGTTTATCTGCCCAATCCTGGCAGTTCTTAATGAGCCTGGCTGCCGCCGGCTCGTCAAATTCCCCGGTTTCATCGTTTTTAACGATTTTATGGCGCATATAAAATATGCTGCCTATGAGCACCGTAGGTATTTGACTGTTATTTCCGCCGACCTTGACATTTCCAATTTCAAAAACGTCATAAAAATAGGCTTGTTCTTCCGGTAAAGCCAATTTATCTTACCTCCTACTGAAATCAACATGTTGACGACTGTCCGGCCACATGTGATTTTTTGAAATGAACAAAAAATAATGGCAACGGTGAACAGGCCCATGGCAATCAAGAAAATGAGGTTGCCAAGCAATCCCTTTACCTGGAGAACACTGGTATAGGTGGCTACAAAATAGGGGCATACCAGGGTTAAGGCCAGGCACATTAAACCAAAGCCTGAGTTTTTGCCCAAAAGGTTGAGGGATATTTTCTGCCTTTGTTCAACAATTTTATAAAATCCTTACCCAGGCTAGTGCCCCCGGAAAACTGGCAAGGACCGGCATAGGACTGCAGGCCATGATCATTTGAATCACCGCCTGGGCGATAACGGCATTGGTCACCCAGTATCCAATCATGCTTTAGCCCCCCTTTTCCGTTGTTTTGTGGTCTGATTCTAGCCCACAGGGAACTTGCCGTATTTTCTCATAGCCTCCATGTACGCCTTCACCAGTTCGGGTCTAGATGTATCATTCAGCATGTTGGGCCCGATCTGGAAGTAGCCTTCAAAGCCGCAGGCGTATTTTTCAATGTATTCTTTTATCTGGGAATCCAGTTGTTCGGGAGTCAGGTTTGTAAACGAAGCCGGATCGATGCCGAACCAGAGCACGGCCCCGTACTTTCTGCACAGGTCCTGAACTGCCTTCATGTCCAGCCTGAGGGACCAGGGAGTAGACACATGAATGATATTGTTTCCTGCAAGCAGTGACTTTTCCAGAAATCCTTCCAGGTTATCGAGGGTTTCAAAGCCCGACTGGGAATGCCACCGCGCTCCGGGGGGCGTGAGGTGCCCAAGGGCCTTTTGAATCTTCATGTAGGCAGGAAGGAACAATTCTTCATACTGCTGGGGACTTACCATGGAAGGGGATCCGGCGGCATCCGCCATATGCACTCCTATCGCGCCCAGGTCAAGCTGGGCCTTGGCAAAGGCAATGATCTGGTCGGCGCAAAAGTCCAGCAGCCGGGCCACAAATTCCGGCCTTTTTTTGATATCCACCACGAACTTGCTGCCTCCCCTGAGAATGGACGCCAGCGAAACCGGTCCGGTGCAGTGGCCCAGGATAGGGTAAATATCCCCGATTTTTTCCCTTAAAAGAGACACAGTGTTAAGAACCACAGGCAGCCGGCCATCATTGTACGGGTCGATGGACTTGAGCCGGTCGAGGTCTTCGGGGTTCTTAATCACTGCGCCCACGGGTACCGATACCGCTTCTTCATGCATGGAAAGCGGGCAGCCCCAGACCTCGGGAATCACGGAGTATACATCAACGTTGATCCAGACTGTGTCATAACCGAATTCCACCAGCCCGGCCAGTAATGATTCGCATTCCTTGAGGTAATCGGTTTCAATATCCTTAACCGTATAGTTTACCAGGTACCTGGGATATTCCCTGTAAAAGGCCCATGCCAGCAGGCGGTCTGGGGCAGTGTGGTGAACGTGCACGGAATAAAATCTCTCCAAAGGCGTTAGGTATTCACCAGAATTCCTTATCTTTTGGTGGAGTTGGTCAGCCAGAGAATCTATTTTTTCGGTTGACCGCATCTATTTTCCCTCCTTTAGCTGTTCCATCAGGTTTTCGGCCACCTTGACAGCTTCACGGCCGTCCTCGGCCCAAGCGTCGGTACCGGTTTTTTCAGGTGTGAACCGGTTGGTGGCGGCGCCTCCCACCAGCACCTTAACCTTTTCCCTCAGCCCCTCCTGCCGCAGCAACTGTTCAGTCTCTGCAAAGTATTTGACTGTTTGCAGCATGGGAGAACCCATCCCGATGATATCGGCTGTGACTTCCTTGGCCTTGTCAACAAACTTACGGGGGCTAACGTTTATACCCAGGTCGTAGACCTTGAACCCGGCGCCGCTCAGCATGGCCGCTACTATATTTTTGCCTATTTCCTGGCTGCATTCCTGAACAACGCCAATCACAACGGTACCCTTGGACTTTTCTTTCTGCACCTCGAGATGGGGCTTTAGATTTTCCAGAGCCTGGGTCATTGCCTCGGCCGAGGCTGCCAGGTCAGGAACAAAGTACTGTTTGCGGTCGTACTTGTCCGACACGATTTTCATTCCTTTAATAAGGCCCATGTCGATTATTTTGTAAGTGGAAACTCCCTGCTTTAGGGCATCCTCAACAAGCTCCACGGCATCGTCGCTTTCACCGTCTACAATGGCCTGGATAAGTGGTTCGAAATCAAAATTGCCCATCATTTTTTTCTCCTTCCTTGTTGGCTTGTTATGTTAATCATTAATTATTTGTTAGTGCAATAAGATCACCTCCATGCTATCAGGCAGTAATGAAAAACAATAATTGTTTATACATTTATATAACATGTCTTTTTCATATACGCACATACAGAGCGTTTACTGGCTTTTCTGTTTTTCGCATAAATGTTATTTGTATAAATGTTTATACCACTTGGAAGAAAAAAAATTCTAGCGGTTAATTTTGAAATAATACCTGCACCTGTCCCCTCTCACAAATGCCTGGCTGTAAACCACGGGAGTGTTTTTTTCATCATATAAAACTCTGTCCAGAACCAGAGCTGGGGATCCCACCTCTATGCCGAGCAGCTTGGAGTGGTTCTCCTGGGCCAGGGTCGGCTCGATAAAGGCCTCGATCCTGGCAAGGCGGGTGTGATAAAAATCGGCAAGGACCTCAACTAGCAGGCGAGAAGTAAAATCATATGTCTCGAGGCCGGGAAACCTGTCTTCAGGCAAATATGAATCCTCAATTATCCAGGGCTCGCCGTTGGCACAACGGATTCGCGAAATCCCAATCAGCTTTGCCTTGCCATTGAGGCTTAACCGGTTGGTCATTCTTTTTTTACCAATAATTACACCGGAGAACAAAACTACTGAACCGATCTTTAAACCCTGGCGGATCATCCCCTTGCCGAAGCTGTAATCCCCTATAAGGTCATGGTCCAGAGTCGGATGCTTGATTACCGTTCCCTTGCCTTGCTTACGGGTGACATAACCCTTGTTGACCAGGATATTTATAGCCTGCCGGACGGTGCCCCTGCTGAGATTGTATTTCTCGCAGATCTCCCGCTCCGATGGCAAAACGTCCCCGGGCTTTAAAGTGCCTTGCTGGATCAGCTCGTAAATCTGTTCAGTCAACTGGTAATATAGCGGCAGTTTGCTATTATCGTTCAACTTTATTTTTGCAAGAGTCATACCTTTCATTCCTTACCAAAAGTACACTTTATTTCATTTATATCAAAATTACAAATATTTAAATGAGGAGGGGATACGAACTGGTATATACATTTAAAAGTATATATTAATCTCCAGTATAAATCAACAACATTTTCCGGGGCGTGAACATGCCTCCCTGGTAATGAATGACCTGTCCGTGTTATGCATTAAAACTCGTCGCTGGCCAGTGGAAGGGATTAAAACAAAATAACCTTCCGGGTCCAATTCCTGCAAGATTCCAGCCTCCAACATCCAACTCCCACAACGCGCCCTATGACTGACTGCCGCCGCTATTTTCGGGCTTGACCCACCAGTGGCTGCCCCTGTACGGTTTTTGTACCTCTTTTAGTGATTCCCTTTCCGCAAGATATTTTTCCCTCATTTTTACCAGCCAGCCCATAAAATGCTCCTGCATCCCCTCGGTGGAGAAACGGTAGTGGCCGGGCAGACGGAATTCGGGGCTGCCGCCGGCCCCAGGATAACCTTTTGCCGAGCAAAGGCAGCATTCAACCACCCCGCCGGGAAGCAGCCGGAAAAGGTCGGCCCCGCAGTACGGGCACTCCCCCGGCCTGCCGGAGTATTCCCCGGCGGTAAAAATGCCGGCCCCCAGCCTCCGGGCATATTCACAGTTTTCTTCCTTCATCACGCCCTCGCCGGGCAGGGTTGCATGGACCGGCCAGCAGTCAACCAGCTTCATTTCCAGCATCCTGGGCAGCACCAGCGCGGCTGTCCGGGCGTAGCCCTCCCATCCCGCAAGGCCGTAAGGTATTACAACCACGCAGGGTTTGCCCCGTGTTTTCTCTGCGTATTGTCCCACTCCCATCAGGCGGTCCGTCAGCATTTTAAATTGCCCGTGGGGCCCGAGGAAATAAACCGGCATCCCTATTACCAGTGCGTCAGCGCCGGTTATTTTGTCTATAACAAATTTGAAGTGGTCGTTTACCCTGCACTCCGTCCCGGGGGTAAGGCATCGGTAGCAGGCCCTGCAGGGACCGATACCGAGTTCCGTCAGCCGTATCATCTCCCGGCTGCAGGGGTCGGGAACCGCCCCCATTATTTCCTTTACCAGAAGCTCGCTGTTTCCAAGGTTTCTCTCCGAAACCACCAGCCCCAGCACCTTTTTCATTGTTCAACTCCCCTTCACCATAATTTGGGTATAGTTATATTTACCTCCATATGACAATTATACCAAAACCCTATACCAGTTTTTAAAAAAATTCAGCGCCTCCCGCAGGGAAAGCGCCAATCAGATTTACAATCTTCTCTTTTCCGCATCCTTAAAACGTTTCCATACTGGGCAGGGGGCCGTGCCCGGGGTTTTCGCCTTTTAAAAAAAATAACCGGCGCCGGAAACAGCCGCCCCATACAGGGGCGGCATAAAAAATTCTTCTAGATTTTGAACTAATGACTGATTTGCGGTATAATAATTAACGGACAAGTTACTCAAATAGAATCAAGGAGGTTCTTTAAACTGATGAGCAGAGTATTGATCGTTACCTGTGCCAAGATCAGAGACATTAATTGCGTAGCCTGCCTGAAATGCTTTAAGGCGTCGGAACTGAAGGAGGGGGAGTTTGCCAAATACGACGATGTCCAAATAGTGGGAATGTGCGGCTGTGGTGACTGCCCCGGACTGTTTATGCCCAAGCTGACCCTGGTTCTGGAACAGGCGGATTACCTGGACCGGGATATTGACGCCATCCACCTGGGAACCTGTATGGTTAAGGCCAGCAAGACTGCGTCCTGCCCCATCAACCTGGACAAGGCGGCAGAAATGATCAGCAGCAAATTCGGCAAGCCCGTGGTTATTGGAACCCACAACTATTAGAAGTCGCTGCTGTATTCCGGACAGCCGCCATCAGGCGGCTTTTAGTGCGGGGTTGAGGACGCGTTACGTCCGAAGGGGCGGCAGCCCCTTTTTTTCATTAATCAGCCGTTATACGGAGTTTGAGTATTTAAACATGGCAATTATGTTAAGTGCGTCCCCTGTCAGTTTATCCGCGTTGTTTATGGGGTCAATCAGCATCTTTTCATAATCCGGGTCGCATGGCTTTTGCAGTTGAATATAGCCTTTTATAATTGTGAGCTGGTTACGCAAATCCTCAAGGATAACCTGCAGCTCATGCAAAATACTTCAACCCCTTTTATAAAACCTATATCCTAATATTTGACAACAATTACCTCTATCCTTCATTTTTCCTGTGAAAATTTAACAACATATTTCATTAAATTTCGACCCATAACTCCTTGAGATAGAGAAATTAATACACAAAAACCATAATAAAGTTAAAAATGTCCAAAAAAATGCTAAAACAATTGACAACCGGCAGTCGAAGAAAATAAAATTTAATCTGACCAATAACACAGTGAACAGGAGACAAAGACATGAAACACCCCACCAACACACGTATTATTTTTGCCGATTCCACCGAGGAAGCCAGGGAAAAATACCTGGCCATGAACATTCAGACCAAGGACCCCAACCCTGTGCTGGAATGTTTCAAAGTAACCGAAGTTGAGGATTTTGACCTGTCAGCCGGCTTCAATTTCGTAGGTGAAATATCAGTATCCCCGCCGGTGATGGAGGAAATCCGCCAGGACCCGCCAAGGGCTTATGTTCTTTATTATATGGAAGACACGGGGGGCGAACATTAGAAGATCCCCCCAGGAAGGCATAAAAACACCTTCTGCTTTTACCGGTGCAGAAGGTGTTTTTTTAATGCTGAGCAGGCTGTTGAATAACCTGAGTAAAATTGTGGGGTACAGCAGCGCGCTGGTGTTATTGAATGAGGGCGGCCAGCCGGACATGATGGCAAGATTGCCTATCCTGCCTGGCGCCAGTATATTTCCGTCATCGTCAATAACCCTTGCCTCTATCCCCGGGAACGGCCTTCCGATTTATCCCTCCCATCCCTTCCTTTTCATTGTTTTTCTTGTATAAAAGAAACAGCCGTCACACGGCTGTTTCCCGGATGCTTAACAAATTATTATTTATTACCGGAACTGACCCGTGACCCCCGGCGACTGCTGAAACTGGATCCCGGCCTGGAGCGGAGCGGCCTGGGTCTGCATCATAACTGTCTGGATTTGGGTAGCCAAGGCGGTAACCGATTCGGGACGAGCCTGGGAAACATTGTACCATCCCCGGCTGTTCATCAGCCTGAACCACTCGTCCGCCATGGTCACGTGATCCTGCGTCATCCTGGCAAAAGCCTGCTTTAACTGCGGTGTAGCCGTTTCCATCATCCCCTGGGCATCTCTTAGAATCATATACTTTGTGCTGTTCAGGCAGTCGATGGACATGCTGACCGGGCTGATTTGGTGATGATAGGGCATTGGATTTGCCTCCTTTCAATAGAGATTAGCTAAGACGCCACTGGGCCTGGGCGGGGATCCCGCCCGAAACGTTCTGCGCGTTCTGAACAAATCCCACCATTGTATTGTAGTGGTTTTGAATCACCTGCTGGTGGCGGGTAATAACCTCCCTCACCTGCGGGTCCGGGCACTGCTGGGCATACACACCGTATTTTTCCAAAAGACTTACGTGGTGCATTATCCTGTCACCCAGTTCCATTAGTTCCCTTTCCGAAAGCAAATTCTTCACCTCCATATTTTTTAGTATTTTGTCTCCAGTGGAGTTAAATTATGCGAAGGCTGGACGAACCGGCCGGAAACAATCCAAAGCCCTTGGAAATAAAAAGTCCGGAACAAGTCCGGACTCAGATTAGTTGACAAACCCAAGGTTATTTATCATTTGGCTGGCAAAGCATTCCGGAACCCGGGAATTCAACGGTAATAGCGCATGTAGCCGGAAGCGCACAGTCCGGGTATACCTCTCATCCTTCTTATTGCCCCCCTGAAGGCATCAGACCTCTTAACCGCAGCGCATTCCCGGACAACGCCACTGATTTCGTCTTCATCCATCATGCCTTGAACAGCCCAGGGATCCTCAATTCGGTGTAGATTGCCGTGCCTGGGATTGTGAACACCACCAGTTGAGGCAGCTGGCCGAAGAATGCGCGGCCTCCAGGGTCTACGCCGGAGTGCACTACCCGGTGGACGTCACAGAGGGTCTGGAAACAGGTCCGGTAAGGGTGGTTTTTTCATGGTTTCGGCCCGGATGATTTTTCGAGACGGGAAAACTCCTTTTTAACTATGAAATAGAGCATAACAGCAACCAGTACACTGATCCCCAGGTTTACATAGTTCTTTTCGATTGTAATTACATTATAGCTAAAAGCGCTTTCAAGAAACAGCGCCGGTAACTTCCCCAGGGCGGTGGCGATAAAAAAATTTGCCAGTGGTATCGAAGTAAGTGCCCCGAAGAGGTTTATAACACCCGAGGGAAAGAAAGGGGCCAGCCTCAGCACAAACATGAAATAAACCTGTTTCACCCCCGGCAGGCGGCTTATTGCCCTTACAACCTTCCACTGGTCGGGCGAAATCTTAAGCACCGACCTGATCCCGGCCCTGTACAGAATAAAGGAGACTGTCGCGCCGGCCACCTCTCCGGCCCAGGACACCAGAAATCCTCCCCAAAAACCAAACACCAGTATATTGGCGCCCGTCAGGAAAAGCGAGGGTACAACCCCCAATACGCTTATTATTGTATTAAGCAGCACGCTCAGGACCACTGCGGCGGCCCCGGCCCCGGATATTGCTTCGGATATGGCCCTGACATCGCCTGTAAACAGCGTTTTGATTATCCGGACAAGGTCCGGAAAAAAAGTGATGGCAGAAACCGCGGCAAGTAATGTAAATGCCGTCAGTATATAGTTTTTTTTCAAACTTATTCAGCCTCCGCGTTATAACACATTTTACAAGCCGGTACCATTTATCATACAATAATTTATATAAAACGAGGAGGAAAAAATGATTACTGTAAATACCCTGGGAGAGGAAGTGTCAGCTTTACGACGGCATCCTGATTCCCGGCGTGGGATGACAAATAACACCTTGCATGTGATATCTTTGCCCGAACACATTAATTGTGCCACATACTCCGCTGCCTTAATTGAACACTTTATTATACTCCTTCATTAACTTGAAAAATTCAATGTCATGATATATATTTATCTTTGACGGTTAATAAAAAACTCAATGTTTTAGAAAGGAATATTATGTTTAATAATATACTTATACCTTTTGATGGATCTGGTCATTCATACACGTTAGTTTAACAGCATAGTTGACTAGAGAAAACCAAAATCCCTTGAGGCATAAAGCTTAGAGGGAATTTTTTTTGTGATTTTGGGTCATATATATGTGGCGGAATATCCGTGAATATGATATAATA
>JBMOPB010000003.1:15555-17211 GCA_049325055.1 Bacillota bacterium | reverse complement strand
ATTTTAATTGTTCGTCCATGTACCAGAGCTTCAGCAATTTTATTCCTGGCCGCCTGTAACACCCGCTGGAATGTCTGACGCGTCAGCCCCATTTGTTCGGCACATTCGTTCTGGTCTAATCCCTCCAAATCCTTTAGCCTGACAGCCTCATATTCCTCTATCCCCAAAACGACGGGGGAGTATTCCGGCTGCCCCTCTGCGATAAACCGCTGACAACAAGGTATGCCTTCAACTAAGCCATGGCGATGTTTTCTCGGCACGGTATACCTCCAATTGGGCATATGCTCATTATGATTATAAACATATGTAAATTAATTTGCAATAGCTTTATGGTATGTTTACCCCTGGAATGTTTTGCTATGCACCCAAACAGAAAAAGCTATAACACGTGATATAAAACCAATACTACCAACACCCCAACAAGCCAGCAATGAGTGCGCGAAAACGGTTTCTTTCTGGCCGCCAACAACGCCAGTGCAACTACCGCCAGCAACACTAACCAACTGATCACCCCGGTCAGCATATCACCCTTTAAATGCGCCAGCTTGCCCCATTGCCAGCCGCGCTTTCCTGTCAAGGCAAGAAAGCCGTGCAGCGTCAACACCGCCAAGCTGGCCAGCGCCAGAGCGTGATGACACCGGGCAAAAAATTTAAATCCCGGCAGACGCAGGCGGCTCAGTACGAATGGCAGGAGTAGCCCCGCCAGCAGGAGAAAGCCAATCCAGCCGAGCAATTTTACCATAATGGATACCCCTTTGGGGAGAATGCTTTTACTGTATTTTCTGCGTTGGCGTCTGGCATACCTTCCCAATTTGACCAAGCAGCCATATAAAAAACCATGCTTCTATTGTAACCCTATATATAACCCGGAAGCTATTGCCTGCGGCCTGTACCGGCCTAAGTTGAAATGATGGACAAATTTGTCCTGTATATAATAGCATTATATAGTGTATATACGTTTATCCCTTAGTATATATAAATAAGCTATCAAAGGAAATGTTAACGTGAATGATATAGAACTATATGATACAGAGAACAATCTAATTGGCAGCATAAATAATGGGTATAGGCTTCATTTTGAAGGCAGGTAGGCGTACATTTGAGGGTGGATAGGGGATTAATAGGAAAGTAGAGTAGGCACTGCCTCACTAGCAGCCTGCCTAAGAATTAACAGAAAACAGGAAAATTGGCTATAAATGCCGAAATAGTACTATTATGAAAAAAGGATATAAGCCATACACCCACAACCAAATATATTTATTCCCGCCGGCTCCGCAGGATTGGTTACCAAAGAATCATATCATTTTTTTCATCAGTGACCTCGTCGATAACCTGGATTTAACCGTAATTGAGAGAGAATATGTGAAAGACTCACGGGGCCAACCACCTTTTCACCCGGCACTGATGACCAAATATCTGTGGTAGCCCTCAATAACGTTGGTAGTGTAGATCATCATGCGTGCCTGGCGTGAAAGTCAAAATACCTTTTATAGTCGTAATACCGGCTAGCCGTATGCATTTCAAAAAGTGCCCTTTGTTCGGCGTCCCTTTCGAAGATAACATGACCTTTTTGAATGACCTGAAACTGCAGCAATCTCGGCGCTTCGTTAAGAATCACAATCTCGGTGTTCAGCCTTACAATCCTGCGGGTCTCCT
>JBMOPB010000003.1:0-15455 GCA_049325055.1 Bacillota bacterium | reverse complement strand
GCCCTTTGTTCGGCGTCCCTTTCGAAGATAACATGACCTTTTTGAATGACCTGAAACTGCAGCAATCTCGGCGCTTCGTTAAGAATCACAATCTCGGTGTTCAGCCTTACAATCCTGCGGGTCTCCTCCATTACCTCCAGTCGATATTTTAAGCTGTCTGAGGGAGAAGAGTCCATTAGAACAGCTATATCCACATCGCTGTCCGCTCTGGCTACCCCTTCGGCGCGGAACCCGAATAAGTAGGCGGCTATTATTTCAGGCCTCTTTTGAAAATATTGAGCCAGAAGCGGCAGGAAAGGCGTATCTCTCATAATACTCCACCGAACCGTTATATATTTCCATAATTATACCATAGCGTGGCGGCGGATTTCCGCCAGGAATTTGGCCCCGTACCGCTCCAGTTTGATTTCCCCCACACCGCTAATTGACCGCAGGGCGTACTCATCGCCGGGACAAATCTGACTCATTTCCCTCAGCGTAACATCCGGAAAAACCATGTAAGGGGGCAGGTTCTCCTGCCGGGCAATTTCTTTGCGCAGCTGGCGCAGGCGCTCAAAGAGCTCATCACCTGCCTTTAGCTGTTTTTTCCGGCGCACCTTCCGGTAAACACTACCCTGCCCTTTCAATACCGGGTGAGCTTTTGGCAGCAGTTTAAGCACCGGGTATTCACCTTCCGTTACAGCAATATATCCTTCGGCGATAAGCATGTTGATCATGTCCTTAATTTTTTCGGCGCTATAGTTACTCAACAGCCCGTAGGTAGACACCCGCTGTAATCCCAAGCTCTGCACTTTTTTATTGCCCGACCCTCTCAAAACATCGGCCACCAGATTTATTCCATAGCGTTCCCCCATGCGCCAGATGCAAGAAAATATTTTTTGCGCTTCAACCGTGATATCCACAAGATCGTTATCATCACTGCAGTTGCCGCAGTTTCCGCAATGGCCGGGGGAGTCTTCCTGGCCAAAGTAGGCAAGAATATACTGGCGCAAACAGCAGGAGGCATGGCAATAGTCCACCATGGCCTGCAGTTTGCGGTAATCGCCGGCTTTGTGATCCGGCCCGGACTCACTCTGCTCAATCAGATATTTTTGAATCTGAATATCCTGAGGGGCGAAAAGAAGGACGCACTGGCCGGCCCCGCCGTCCCTCCCGGCGCGGCCGGCCTCCTGGTAATAGGCCTCCATGTTTTTGGGCATGTTGTAATGGACTACAAAACGGACATTTGATTTATCTATACCCATACCAAAGGCGTTGGTTGCCACCATCACCTGAATGTCATCGTTTATAAAGGCATCCTGGGTCCTGCTGCGCTCAGCGTCGCTTAACCCGGCATGGTATTTGCCCGCGGCAAAACCTTTTGCCAGCAAAAAATCATATAGACTGTCTACTTCCTTGCGGGTGGCCGCATAGATAATTCCCGGCAGCCCTTCACTGCGGGACAAAAAATTCAGCAAGAAATTCTTTTTATTTTCGCCGCGCACTACTGCAAAAGAAAGATTGGGCCGATCGAAGCCACTTATATACACCAAAGGTTTTCGGAGCACAAGCTGCCCGATAATGTCCTTCTTCACCTCGGCGGTGGCCGTGGCGGTAAATGCGGCCACCGGCGGACGGGCCGCAAACCCCTCTATGAGACCGGCAATAGCCAGATAGCTGGGCCTAAAATCGTGCCCCCACTGGGAAATGCAGTGTGCCTCGTCCACCGCCAGCAGGGAAACATTCAGGCGGCTGAGAAATGCCCTGAAAGCATCTGCCTCCAGCCGCTCCGGCGCAATATACAGCAGCCTGCACCCGCCCCGGGCCACATCCTTCATCCGCTCCGCAACTTCCCTGTAGTCCAGTGAGCTGTTGATAAAGGTCGCCGGTATACCAATACTTTTCAAGGCGTCCACCTGATCCTTCATCAACGAAATCAAAGGCGAAATAACCAGAACTGTGCCGGGACGAAGCAGGGCCGGGATCTGATAACAAATTGACTTGCCGCCGCCCGTGGGCATAATGCCCAGAGTGTCCCGCCCATTTAAAATGCTGCCGATTATTTTCTCCTGCCCGGGCCGGAAGTCAGTGTAACCAAAAACCTTCTTCAGCAGCTCCCGGGCCTTTTCCAGCATATTAACCCCCATATTATCCTACCTTCTCGATACCAATGGTTTTAACGACCTGTGTCATCGGCAATCAATATTAAAGAATTTAATAATTTTCTCTGCCAGAACCTCCTGGTACACAGCCAGACCCACCTGCAACATATTTTCAATCAACTTTTTATCCCATTCAATTTCCTGTCGGGAAAGCCTTTTTGCCTGTCCGGGGGTCAGTTTGACACCCTTTGGGGCCTTAAGGTAAGATTCCGTGTCAAAGAAAAAGGGGTGAAATATAGAACCATATCTTAAGGCCAACCTCTGTCCCATTTCCAGCCCCTTCGGGTCGAAATCGCCGCCGTAATATATGGCGCAGCCTGCCATGGCCAGTTGGTCCAGTAGTTGTAGTGCCGCCACGCTGGGCTGGCCGCTGGTGCATACCAGGGTTGGGATATCCGGACAGCCTTCCAAACAGTCCAAAATAGTGCTGAAAACAGCGGGGTTTTCCAATACATATACATCCCCGGACATCCAGCCGGTGGGCTGTTCCAAAAACCGCAGAGGCAGCAGCAAAGGGCTGGCGGCTCTGGCGGAGGAGGCAAAGAGAGCCTCCCTGGGATCTCCGGGAACTACCTTTAGCCCGGCCACGATTACGTTGGAAGATATGTCATCCTCGTACAGTCCTGCCCGGCTGAAAAGAACCTTCCTTCTTTCGGCCAGATATTCTGTTTCAGGGTGCTGAAACATGTGGTGCAGCCCGTAAAACAACAACCTGCCCAGAGGCTTGTCCATATCCATGGAATGGGGGTCGCCTGTAAGGCAGGCTGCAAAAACCGGCAGTCGCAGGCGGCGGCCTTTGTTTTGCACAAGCCAGTCCAGGGACTCAGCACAAAGGCCAAGAAGGTCTTCAGCTTCCCGGCTGTTTTGCCTGTATATGGACAGCACGGTGCGATAGCCCGCTCCCTTGCCCGCAGCCAGTTCCCGCAGCCAGCCGCGGGCCACCTCGGTTTTACAGCGGCCCGACATCCCGGTAAAAAAATCGGCCCACTTTTGGCTTTCGGCAGCAGCAATGTCTTTATTGGAAACCATTTCCTCCCCAAAATAGAAATGCAAAAATTCTGGCAGGTCTATTTCAAATCGGCTTTGCTTTAGTATTTCGTTAATTTCCGAAAGCCTGACCACCACAGGGTCACTGTCCCGGCAGTCCCGCCCCAGAAACCCCGACAGCCTGTCCAGCTCCTCCGGGGAAAGCCCGCCCAATTTCACCATGCCCCCCACTTTGCCCAGGGACCTGTATTTTTTGCTTATCTCCCCGAATAGCCGGCGAAAACCATAATGGCTGAAATAATCCTGCATCTCCTTGTGGATCACCGTCATCACCCTGCCCATTCAATCGCCCCGGCTAATTCTTTTTGATCTTCATCCACCAGTATCCGCCTGGCGCCGTTCCAATGATAGCGGATAAGGGTCACGTAATTCACATCTAGAGGGCGGTAGATTTCATATATAGAGAGTTTTGGCACCGTGTCATAACAGCCCCAAAGCACCTGGCTGGTCATCATGTAGTCAAACCCCAACTGGGTCAAAAGCTCAAACATATCCCGCATGTTCTCTTCGTCCACCCCGGCGAAGGCTTCGTCCAGGCAGATAATCCGGGGGGCGTCGGGACGGGAATCATTATAGCGGGAGTTGACGGCGGCAAAAAGCGGTATATACATGGAAAGGGCCTTCTCCCCTCCGCTTAACACATTGAACCGGGCATCGGTCATTTCACGTCGGGATTGCATGCCCTTTTCATAATAGAGAGTAAACCTGAACCACTGCCGGTAGTCCAGGAGGCGGAAAATCCACATGCGTAAAGTGTCCCGCTCATCGGCCTCCTGTTTGGCCCGGGAAATCCGGGAGCGGAAGTGCTGGATCATTTGGTCGATATGTTCATCCCGCAGCTGCCGGGGGTCTGTTTTTAAAAGCTTCACCAGTTGGGCGGTGTCCAGTTCGTTTTCAGCGGCGGCCGCCCGGGGCTCCCACTTGAGCTGAAGGCGCAGCCCGCTGGTGGTATCCCTCTGCTGCATAAGGCTGTTCATCTGCTGTACCCATTTTTCCGCCCGGTATATTTTATCCCGGATGGCCTTGCCCACGCTGTGCAGTATAATCTGTTCGTAAAGCTCCCTGTCCTTTTGGCTTAAGAGGTTTTTTTGCTCCTCCTCCAGTTCCGTTAGCTCCTTGACCAGTATATGGGGCGGCAGCGGATTCTGCCTGTCCCGGGTGAAAAGCACCAGCAGGCGGCCGGTTCCCGCTTCGTTCACCATTTCCGGGGCATAATCGTGTAGCGCCTGGCGGGTGTTATAAAAAACCTCATACAGCTGGTTGGACATATCGGCCTGTGTTTTGCCGGCCAACCTGTCCCGGTACCTCTGTACGATCTGCCCGGCAGTACGGAAAATAGCGGGCATGTCCCCCGGGTCAAGGGTTTCTTCCGCCCAGTCGGCCAAAAGGCGCCTGTTCCACTCAACAAGCCATTTGCCTATTTGCTGGTCCAAAAGCCTTTCCGCCTGGCTTAATTTTACCGAGACACCTTCGGCGGCATTGCGGGCGATGCCCAGGTCAATACTGATTTGTCTGATTTCTTCACTTAATTGCCCTATGGTTTTTTCCAGGTCCCTTTGGCAGTTTTCCAGCTCCTGCAGCCGCCGATCGATATCCGCAATGCCCAGTTCCTCCAGCAGCCGGTCGTAAACATCTATCTTGCCGTTCACCAGCCTCAGTCGTTCCTTAAGACCACCCAGATCCTCTTCTTCGCCGGCAGCCTTTTCCCCGGCCTCGGCCAGCTCTTTTTCAGCCCTTTCCATAGATGAACAGGCACTCCTGTATTCTGTCCAGGTTGATTTCAATTCCCCCATGCGGTCCCGGTAATAACTCAAACGCTCCCCGGCTTCCTCCAGGGATTTCTGGTTGCAGGGAATATTCCAGCCGGTCATGAATTCCCGCAGTCGGGCTGAGGCCTCCTGCAGCTTCATGATAGCATCCCTTAAAATGATGTTTTTCCCCTTCTCCTCCTCCAGGGCAGCCTCCATCTTCAGCTTGGCCCGGTCATGGATGCGATAGGCCTCCTGCAAAGGCCCACCGCCGGGAAAGGCATTTATGTCATCTTCCAGGCTGGAAACATCGCCATCCAGGGATTCCAACCGCTGGCGGCAATTCTCAATGGATTTATCCTCCTCGTCCATCAACACCTCCAGCCTGGACATTTCCGCCAGCCTGGTGCGGTGCCGCGTCTCCTTACCTATAAATTCAGCCTTTTCCTTTATGGCCCCCTTGCCCCGAAACGCCCCCAGCCTGAAAAAACCCTCACCGGCAATAACGGCCTCACCGGTTTCACCGGCATCCTGTCCTATACATACGGTACGCAGCACATTATCTATCATTTCCACCGTTATGCAGCTGTTTTTAGGCGGGGTTGGCACCAGGTAATCGGCCAGGGTTGGCCTTAGTATCTGGGGATTGGCCTCCAGCCACACCTCTTCCTCGTCCCGGCCCAAAATCCCGATGCCACCGGGGGATACCCAGGCGTCCAACATCCCCGACTGTTGCAAGACCGATTCGAGGGCCGCCTTTTCGTCCTCGGAAAGCCCCTGCCTGAACTCACACAGGGCATACAGGGGGGCCCCGCCGCCCTCACCCCGCAGGCGCCTGGAGATCTCCCTGGCCGCGCTGCGGGGCGGCTCCGGTTCCTTTAGATTTTTCCACTGCAGCCATTCTTCTTCCAGTCTTTTCTTTTCCGCCCGGTGATCTTCCAGCCGGCTCTGCCAGACCAGCTTTTCCCCGGAAATTACTTTTAAAGCATGGTGATATGCCTTCATCACCGGGGCCCTCACATTTTCGTAAGGCTCCTCGGGAAATACCGACAAGGCCCGCAGCACCTGCTGCAGATCTTCCTCCGCCAGATCAAGTTTTTTAAGCCCTTTACGCCAGGTGAATATTTTTCCCTCCAGATCCCGGTAAACCTGTTCACAGTTTTTCTCTTCACGGCGCAGGGCTTCCTCCGCCTTTTCCCTGTTTTCCCTGGACTGGCTGGCATCCCTTTCGGCCTGTTCCCTTTGTGACCTGAATTTGCTTTCCTCCATGGCCAGTTTTTTGGCCTGCTCGATTTTTATCCGGTATTCCCTGACATCCCTCTCCCAGGCCGGCCAGAAGGACCCTTCGGCGGGGATATCCCTGCCCCAGAGCCGGCAGTATATGTCGTGATAGCCAAAATCTATGTCCCTGGCCGTTTCTTCCATGTCACCCAAAATATCTTCCTGTTTACGAACGGATATTTTCAGTTGTTCAGAAAGGCCTTCCTTTTCGGTTTCAGCTTTTTTTCTTTTATCCAGCCAAAAGCCCAGACGATTTTTGCTTTTGCCTAAGTTTTCCTCAATTTCCCCTTTTTCTTCCCGTAACTTTGTCAGTTCGGCCCTTTTTTCCAAAGCCTCGCTGACAGCCAACACCTGGTGCTCTGTTTTGGCGCCTTCCAGTTCCAGGCCCGCCTGCTGTAAGGCCTCTGTTTTTTCACCCAGCTCCGCATCCAGGGCGCCGACCCTGGCCCTGCACGCTTCGTTTTCCCGGCGCTGGTCTTCCAACTCCCTTTTATGCTGCTGCAGGATCTGGGACTCGCTGAAGAGAAGGAACCGGTTGTAACTGCTGTAGGCCTGGTGCAGCCTTTCGGCCTCCAGGCGGTGCACCGCCAGCTCGTTCAGCCGGTCGTTTATTTCATCCATGTCTTCCAGCACTTCGGATAATGGCCGCAACTCATCCTCCTGCAGGGCGGGAAGGGCGTTGGTAAGTATTTCATAAATGGTGGAGGGCTTGAAATCCTTTGAGAGCTTGGGGCTGCGCAGTTGAATCAGCAGATCCAGCAGTTCCTGAAAAGACTGCATTTTTTCATAGCCAAAAAGAACCTTGTTTACCAGCCGCCTGTACTCCCCCTGCTCGCTGACCACCTGCCCGCCGCCGCCGATGACTTCCTCCAGTTGCAGGCGGGTTAAAGGATATTTAATCTCTTTGCCCTGGCTGTAGTCCTTTTCGTAAAGCTGGATATCCCTTCCCACCCGGCGGTTGTCCGTAATCACAAAGCCCCAGAATGACACACCGGGGTTGTTTTTCCTGGCCCTTAGACCGATGCCCACCGTAAGGTAGCGTTCCTGCCCGGGGTGGTAAAACTCCAGGTACAGGTAGCCGGTTCGATCGGTGTGGCCGCTGTCGGCCTCCAGCAAAAGGTAGTAATCTATCCGCCGGTCCTTGGAGCCAAAGGGATCCAAACGCCAGGGGCGCTTATCCCCGTCCAGCACAAGGGGCAAAAAGCTCTGCATGGTCACCGATTTGCCGGATCCGTTGGCCCCCCTTAAAATAAGCCTGCCATCAGCCAGGTAAAACTCAGCCTCGTCATAATACCAGAAGTTAACAATACCGGCCCTGTTCATCCGCCAGCGGTCCTTCATCATTCATCATCCCCGTTAACATCATAGTCACCGTTCCAGCGGGCCAGGGCCGGATAAACCCACGCCCTTCCGTCCCCGTCCCGGCCCCCGAGGCCCCACTCCTCCAGGTGGTCAAGTACCTCCCCGGCCAGTTCACTGCTTTTTACCTGCCTGTGCTGCTTGCTCCACAGATCTTTATACTTTTCCCTGAGCATCAGAAGCAAACCTTCCAGTTCCGACAGGGTAAGGCCTATACGCCCGTGATCGTCTATATAGAAATTACCCTTGTGTCCGGCCAGAAAGCGCCGCAGCTCCCCGGCCAAAAGCAGGCAGATATCGGAAATGCCCCGCCCGGTGGGGAAAAGGTACATCTCTCCGGAAGCCTCCGGGTAGAAAAACAAAAGCCCCTCCCTGTAACGCTGGCCTTCCAGCCCCAGAAAACCGTACAGGTTCTCAATTATGGCGCTGCGCTGGGTGCGGACGTAATACCGCTCATCATCACTCCACTGCCAGTCGTATACCACCGGCTCCTGAAGAAACCGCCGGTACACCCGGTGGCGGCGCTTCTTCAGCTGCCCCTCCGGCGTATCGGGGTAAAGCCCGTCCTCGAAGGAATCCAGAGAGCGGTGTAAAGTGAGATCCCCGGGGAACCTGCGCAAAATGTAACGGGCAAGGTGGGATGATTCGTAAAGAACGTCCCGCTCGTGGCCGGACCTGGCCCACTCAAATTCGTCGCCGTCCACCGCTGCCAGCACCCCCAGGCTTTTCAACTGCTTTAGCGCCCGGGCCATGGACAGCCTGTGGGCGTAAAGGGTCCAGTCCAGGAAAACATCGGATCCCGCCAGGTATTCCCTTATTTCTTCCACCATATCGGTCAGCAAAAACTGCTCCGCCTCATTTTTGCCCTCCAGATACCACAGGCAATAGGTGAAGAGGGCATAATCCCTGGGCTCATAAAAATTTTCCCAGCCCATCCAAACCTGTGCCTCCCCCGGAACCTTCTCCAGCTTGGCGAACTGCCTGGTGATCAGCAGGGCAAAACCGCAGTACTCCTGGAACCAATCCCGTAGATCTTCGTAATGCGCCCTGATATGAGAAAAAAGCTCCGGGTCATCAGCCTTGGTTATCCAATTGCGGTTTAACAGAGCCTGGGCACATGTTTTCAGTATATCCTTTGCCGACTCACTGTTTTTGTTCATTGAATCCCTTAACCTCACCGCTGAATTTTAATGTATAATTGGGCATGTCCAATTCGCCGTCTTCACATTCCAGTATGGCCCTGCCCCGGTCCACGGGCTCGATTAGGCTGATCCTTATTCCCTCCGGGGTAAAAACCTGCCGGGATTTATTGGCCAGGCAGCGCCCTATCCAGTAAAGAAGAAAATATCTCGTTTTTGCCGGCACCGGACTCAGTTCCCTGATGTTGATCTGGCCTTTTTCCAGGTAGTCCATCAGCAATGCCCTTTCCGCCTGCTGTGACTTTAGATAGATATCCCTGGACCTTTGCTGCCGGTCCCTATAATCCGCAATGTAGCCCGTTCCGGTATCCCTTAGCCGCTTTCTGCTGCGGGAGCGCAGACCCCTTATGTTTGGCCCGGCCTGCCACATGGAAATATCCGAGTTTTCTGTGCCCTTTTCGTCCACTCCATGGAAGTGCCGGCAGCGGTAAAGCCCAAAGACAAGGGCCGCCAGCCGGTGGGCCTGATTGACATCATCCATGGAAAAAAACCACTGTCCGATAAAATCCAGCTCCCTCCTGCGGCTGACGCCGGAACGGTGTTTTTCCTGGATGCGCAAGGCGTTTCGAACAATCCTGGCAATAGTGTCCTTGGTGGTCTGCTCCAGGAAGTACACATCGCTGGGATCGTTGTCATCCCCCACAAACCAGCGCACCAGACTCTGCCACTCCTGCCTGTTCTGGATTTTCTGCTCCTCGTGGGTAGTGGGTTCGTCAAGCCTGGGGAGGGCGGCCAGGTCCCGCTGCACATTGTTCAGAAACCTATCGATAACTTCCTCCGGCATGTTGGCGAGAGCGCTTTCTATCCTGTATGCATGGCGCTGAAGCCCCTGGACAAAATCCTGCAGGTAGCGGGTTACAGAGTCCTTGTATATTAAAAAGGCTTCGGTCAGCATAAGCTCTTCCACCTTGGCGCTCTGCAGGCTGGCGATGTAGTCCGAGGCATTTTCGGTCAATTTGATGAAATCTTCATAAATGCTTTCCCATAATGTTGCCGCCTCACCCTGGGGCATTTGCCCGCCGCAACCTTCCAGCCTGTCCAGGTTTATGGCAATGCTTTCAAAAAGCCCGGGCTCCAGGGAACCGCCGTACCCCCTTATTTTTTCCAGTCCCGCCACCATGCGCTCAATCTCAACCGCATAAGGCGTCATCTGGTAGCGGAATTTTTTACGCAGGTACTCTTCCACTGTGGCAGACCGCCCCCCGTCATGCCGGGGAACCAGATTGCCCCACTCCACCAGCTGGCTTAAATCCTTCTGGCAGAGCTCCAGGCTGTAGCCATCATCAATCAGGCCGTAGGCCATAACCCCGTCAAATACATCCCGGGGCTTTAGCCAATAGCGCAGCCGCTGGTGCTGATCGTAAAAATATCTCATGATACAGCGGTAACGGCCAACATTCTGAGCGTTAAGGTAACTTAATTCAGTTATTGGTTTTAGCAGGGAATTATTCATTTTATCTTCCTTAACACACTTTTCTGTTTAATAAATTTAATTCCCCAAAACTAGCCCGTGTTCCTTTTGCTTTTTTTATTTTTCGCCATTAGTCGCCCTGCCAGGCCCGGGCCGCAACTTGACCGGATAATCAACAGCAATTAACTCCTCCATAAACATATAAACCGGGGCGCCATTTAACACCCCGGGTTTTTCGAACATTTTAAGCTTTTGGAAAGTACCTTTTTAAGAGACCGTAGAAAGCCATGCAATGTCTAGCTTCGTCTTTACAAGCTTCATGAATGGCATCATGGATAGCGTCCTGTCCTTCCTTTTTGGAGCGGGTGGCGATTTCCTTTTTCCCGCGGTTGGCGCCGGCTTCGCCATCTACCAATTTTTTCAGGTTTTCCTCCGTGCTTTCGCTTAATACTTCCCCCAGGAGTTCAGCAAAGCGAGCTGCGTGGTGAGCTTCTTCCCAGGCTATACGCTTCATTGTTTCGGCTATCTCCGTATAACCCTCCCGCTCGGCCTGGCGGGCCATGGCGATATACATTCCCACCTCCATGCACTCTCCCCTGAACTGCATGTCCAAATCCTCTTCAAAACCGGATCCTTTCGCCACGCCTATTTTATTCCAGTCCACAAGATCCGGGCCGGACGTGGTCAACAGCTCGAATTTTTCCTTCGGGGCTCCACAGTTAGGACATTTTTCCGGTGGTGTTTCCCCTTCATGGACGTACCCGCAAACTGTACAGCGCCATTTTTTCATAGCAATTAACCTCCTTGAAAAGTTTGAATATTAAATCCGGTTTCTCCAGACAAAAAGCTTTTTTAATTCCGCGGTTTTCTATGTGTATTAAGGTACTCTATAGTAAACTGGCTCTTGTCAGCAAAACACTCAGGACATTCCCAATCTTCGGGCAGCTCTTCAAACGGTGTTCCGGGCGGAATTCCATCCGCACCTTTTTCTGGATCATAAATATATCCGCAAACTTCACAGACCCATTTCTCCATGCCATACAATCCCCTTTTAAACAGAATTACCCGTATCCTCCGTCAACTTCTTCTTAAGCTCCATCAAACTTTTGATATGGAGATTTTCCTGGTCAATCAACATGTCCAGGGTTTTTTGGCCTTCAACAGGTACAATTTTTTTCAATGCGGTAAAGAATAAAATGGTTTCTCGTTGTAATGTTTTCCCACCTCGCCCGACAGGAGTTCAAAAACCCTTTTACTTCCGGGTCAGTCACCTTACCGGCCATCCCCTGGAAAAATTCAAAAACTCTTTCCTCGATCTGCATCCCGAAATGGATTAGCTAGTCGGGTTTAAGCTGCATTTTTATGCCTCCTTTTCAAACTGATCTTTGCACGCGCCGCAAACCGGGCAGACCCAGTCTTCCGGCAGTTTTTCAAACGGTGTGCCGGACGGAATGCTATGCTCCACGTCTCCCGCCTCCGGATCGTAGACGTAGCCGCAGACTGAACATACATACTTGTCCATTTTGTTTTGCCCTCCGTTCTCTTTTTCCACGAAAGTCGGAGCATTTTTGGGAGTTCCTCCCCTTTTTACCTGGTGGTAGTAAGCATAGGTCATGGGAGTGCCTTCTTTCAAGACTTCCGCGCCGATTACTTTGCCGATGAAGATATCATGGGTAACTGCGTCAACTTCCCGTATTACTTCTGCTTCCAGGTAAGCTATAATGTTTTCCGTTAAGTAAGGAAGCCCCGTGCTGCCGGTTTTATAATTTACGCCTTTAAACTTATCTACTTCCCGGCCGGATTTAAATCCGAAATGCCCAATTAAGGACAAAGGGGCGTCCTGGTCGAGCACGGATACTGTAAAAAACTTACTCCCCTTTATAAACTCGTTGGTTAAATTATTTTTATTAATGCTTACAGCGATAGTTACGGGATCACTGGAAATCTGGAAAACGGTGTTGGCCACTTGGCCGTTAAGCCGGTCGCCTTTTCGGGAAGTAATGATGTAAAGGCCGTAACTGATTTTTTGCAAAGCTTTCTGGTTCAATCCTGTCATAACCCAGCCTCCCTACCCTTTAATAATTTGCCCTAATTTTTTCCCGGTTTCCCGTACGGCCTGCAGTTCCTTACCGTCCGGTACATATTGAATGTTGATGACTTCCACGGGAGTTTCCCAGCCAATAGATTGCAAGGCCTCCTGTACCTGCCTCGCTCCCTGGCCACCCCAGCCGTACGAGCCGAAGGCAAACCCGATACGCTTTTGGGGCCTTAACCCTTTAAGGTATGCAAGAAAGCCGGCAACGGCGGGAAGCATGCCGTTATTCAAGGTGGGGGAGCCGACAAAAACAGCCTTCGAAACAAGTACATCTCTCATAATTTCAGACATGTGGCTGGTTTGCAGGAAACGGGTGGTGACGGGAACACCTGCATCCTCCAGTCCATTTGCCAGCGCCATCGCTATCTCCCTGGTGGAACCCCACATGGTGTCATACACAATCAGCGCCTTCAGCTCGGTCTCATGATCGGCCCACTTGGAATACACATCCAGCAGCCGGGGCAAGTAAGAGCGCCAGATAACCCCGTGGCTTGGCCCTATCATCTCAACAGGCAGCTGCCCTATAGTTGCAAGGGCCTTTTTAACCTGATCACCATAAGGTAAAACAATATTGGCATAATACTTGGCAGCTTCCTCGCGGACAATATCCCACCCCAGTTCATCATCAAAACGCTCCGCGCTGGCGATGTGCTGCCCGAAAGCGTCATTGGGCAGAAGCAGTTTTTCTTCCGGAATATAGCTGACCATGGAATCAGGCCAGTGGACCATCGGGATCTGCACAAACTTAAAGGTGCGGGACCCCAGGCTTAGCTCATCACCGGATTTTACAATTAAATATTCCCAGCCTTTTTTATAATGCCGTTCCAATCCATTTTTTCCCTTAGAGGAGGTGACTATCCTGGCCTGCGGCGCTACTTCCATTAAATTAGGCACGCTTCCGGAATGATCCATCTCCACGTGATTTACCACGAGATAATCAATTTTTGCAGGGTCCACGATAACTTTAATACGTTCGATCATCTCGTCAAAAAGATAGTTTTTTACGGTATCAACCAGCGCAATTTTGTCATCCACAATCAAATAAGCGTTATAGGTGGTTCCCCTGGGAGTCAGGTAGCCGTGAAAATAACGCAAATCCCAGTCAATACCGCCAACCCAATAGATGTTCGGTTTGATTTCAACAGGTCTCGTTGCGCTCACCCTTCCAAAAATACTTTTTTTTGAAACTATTTTTCCAGAAATTATCAGACCCTACATTTTAACCACCCCCTGGTGATTGCACTCAGTGTCCCTTTCCCGGCATCTCGGGCAAATCCCATAAAAATAAAGTGTATATTCTTCCACCCGATAGCCCTTTATGTTAAATGGAGTTTCTATTTCCAAAGGGGCGGCATCTAAATCATGAATGGATTCGCAAATCCGGCATAAAAAATGGCCATGGGGGGCAGGGTTTGGATCAAAATGTCTTTTATCTGCCTTTATCCTTATCTCTTGCAATTCCCCTGCTCTGGCCAATACTTCAAGGGTATTGTATACCGTCGCAAGGGACAATGAAGGGTACTGGGGTTTTAATTGATTGTATATTTCCTCCGCTGACGGGTGTTTTGTATTACCCTCAAGCAAATTTAAAATTGCAAGTCTTTGAGGAGTCAATTTCAGCCCTAGCTCTTTAAATTTATTTATTTTCATTATTATTTTATAACCCCTATTGATTTGTAATTATTATAAAACAACAACTGCGGCATATCAACTATTTTTTAGCTAAAATTGAAAAAAAGGGGCTTCGCGATAAACCGCGAAACCCCTTTTTTTGTGTATATATATGCTTTTCCGGTGGTTTCAAATAGTCTCCCAAATACATCTCTGTTAATTGACAGCTAGGACTTGCCTGCCCCAATAATCTCTTGAGCACAAGTGCCCTGAAAATTGCCTTCCTGTCGGAAGGTCTGTGGCCACAACCAATATAACAGGTTGATTTTGGAGATGTTCCTGAAAAATTTTATCCTCTTCAGAATAGTTTTCCACCAAAACTTCAAAGGGAAAAAGCATTTCATCCAGAACATTCATAACAGTGGTTTCACCTCGCTTGTGTGTGTTTTTGTGGGTGATTAACACTTCTACAAGCTAAAGGATGAAACCTCCTTTTTTAACGGTTTATGTCATATTTTCCATATTTACGGGTGGGCAGGAATACTATTAAGCTACCTAAACTGGCTCAAGATTTATCAAGATTTTTTTAAAAGGAAGTTTATGATATTTGTCTAAAATAATTTTCAACCTTAAATAGGGGGATAACATAAATGAAAGATGAAGATAAGACAAGAGAGCAACTAATAAACGAATTGACGGAACTGCGCCTACAAATTACGAATTTAAGAAATCTAGAAGATCAACATAAGCAGCTCTTATCTATCTGCGATGACATTAGCGAGATAATATATGTCTCTGATCCAACAACATACGAAATATTGTTTGTTAATAAAACTCTTAGGGAACTGCACCAAAAGAATCTTATAGGGGGCACTTGTTATAAAGAATTTCAAGGCTTGGAATCACCGTGTGAATTCTGCACTAACGATGTAATACTAAGAGACAAAGGCAAGCCATATAAATGGGAGTATTACAATCCGTTACTTGGTAGAAACTTTATGATAGTAGACAAAACAATTAAGTGGCCAGACGGACGTGATGTAAAATTTGAATTCGCTGTAGACATTACACACCGCAAGAAAGCGGAAGAAGCTATCCGGCGAAGGTTGGAATTCATGGATACTGTTAAACGAATTTCTTCCCGCTTTGTAGGTGTCTCCGACATCGACGAAGCTATTAATGATTCCCTCGCGGATATAGGGATAATAAGCGGGGCCGGCCGTGCCTATTTGTTTTACTTCAGCCAGGATGGAACCACAATGAACAACACCCACGAATGGTGTGCCGAGGGAGTATTTCCACAAAAAGACATGCTTCAAAATCTGCCGACCGAAATATTCCCCTGGTGGATGGAAAAGTTACATAAGGGTGAGGTCATTCATATAACAAACGTTTCCAAATTACCCACAGAAGCTAAGGCTGAAAAAGAAATATTAGAAAGTCAGGATATAAAATCGTTACTGGTATTACCTCTGTATGTCAGAGGTAAATTATCCGGGTTTATAGGATTTGACAACGTTATTGGAACCGGTTCGTGGAGTGATGGCGATCTTGCGCTCCTGC
>JBMOPB010000002.1:0-17731 GCA_049325055.1 Bacillota bacterium | reverse complement strand
CAAGGTAAGACAACCGGGAGATGAAGTCTTGAACGTGGACGGCTGCTTTTTGTTTCCCGGCGGCGTCGACCCCCACACTCATTTTGACATGCCGGCGGGAGACACCGTGACGGCCGATGACTTTTCCAGCGGCACAAAGGCGGCTGTATTGGGCGGGACCACCACCATTATAGACTATGTCACGCAGTTTAAGGGGGAGAGCCTGTCCCACGCCCTCTCCAAATGGCATGCCAGGGCGAAAGGGAAATGTTACGCCGATTACGGCTTTCATATAGGTATAACCGACTGGAATAAAGATGTCTCCCTGGAAATGGATCAGATGGTCCGGGAAGAGGGGATAGCTTCTTTTAAATTCTACATGGCCTATAAAAATGTTCTGCAGGTGGATGACGGATCGCTGCTGGAGGCATTGATCAGGGCCGGGGATATCGGGGCGCTGATTTGCGTCCACTGCGAAAATGGAGACATAATACACCAACTGGTGAATGACGCCCGGGACAGGGGCGATACCTCCCCGCGCCATCATCCACTGACCCGGCCCGAGGCGGCCGAGGGGGAGGCCACTGCCCGGGCCATAACCCTGGCGCGGGTGGCGAAGGCTCCGGTGTATATTGTGCACCTCTCCTGCACAGAGGCGCTTAAGGCGGTGCTGGACGCCAAAAGCAGCGGGCTGGAGGTTTATGCCGAAACCTGCCCGCAGTATTTGCTGCTGGATGACAGCCTCTACCAGGGCGAAGGCTTTGAGGGGGCCAAATACGTAATGTCGCCTCCGCTGCGCCCCAGGGACAGCCAGCAGGCTTTATGGTGGAGCTTAAGCACCGGGGTGCTGGACACTGTGGCCACAGATCACTGCTCCTTTAATTTTAAGGGACAGAAGGAACTGGGCCGATCCGATTTCAGCAGGATACCCGGCGGAATCCCCGGCGTCGAAACACGCATGGCTCTGCTTTACACCTATGGAGTGGTGCCCGGCAGGATAAGCATAAACCGGTTTGTTGACATCACATCCACCCGGGCGGCAAGGCTGTTCGGGCTGTTCCCCCGCAAGGGGACCATAGCGGTGGGGAGCGATGCCGACATCGTGGTTTGGGACGCAAAAGCTCAATCGGTGATTACCGCCGTCACACAGCATCAGCGGGTGGACTATACCCCATTTGAAGGATTTGCCCAGTGCGGAAAGGCTGTGCACGTGTTTTTGCGGGGGCGGCCGGTGGTTCGTGACGGTATGCTGTGTGACGGTCATCCGGGCGGAACTTATCTTTTCCGTAAAACCTTTGACAGGTGAGGTTTTGTTTATGTACAAAGTGGATATAAACGGTAGCATATACTCTGTAAAAGAGGACATGAACCTGCTGGATTTTATTCGCGATGAGGCGCGGGTTACTTCCCTGAAAAACGGCTGTGGCGAAGGAGCCTGCGGGGCCTGCATGGTCCTGGTGGACGGCAGGGCCATGCGGGCATGCGTGCTTAGTGTGGCAAAGGTGAGCGGAAAAAAGATAATCACCGTGGAGGGCCTTTCAGACATTGAAAAGGAAGTTTACTCCTGGGCCTTTGCCGAGGCCGGCGCGGTGCAGTGCGGCTTTTGCATACCCGGCATGGTTATAAGCGCCAAGGCGCTGCTGGACAAAAACCCCGGCCCCTCAGCCCGGGATATCAGGGAAGCCATACGGGGCAATATATGCCGGTGTACCGGATATGTCAAAATCGAACAGGCCATTGACATGGCAGCCAGGGTTTTTCGCGGGGAGATGAAGCCCCTTACGACGGCGCGCGCAGGTATAGGAACCAGCCTGCAGAGGGTTGATGCCCGGGAAAAGGTGCTTGGAACGGGTGAGTATGTCGACGACATGCACGTTGAAGACATGTTGCACGGCGCCGTGCTGCGGGCCAAATATCCCCGGGCGCTGGTCAAGGGCATTGATGTGTCGGAAGCCCTGGCCTTCCCCGGAGTGGAAGCTGTGCTGACCGCCGGGGATATTCCGGGTCAACGGTACTGGGGAATGATTATAAAGGACTGGCCGGCCCTGGTGGCCGTCGGGGAAGAAAGCCGCTATATCGGAGACGCCGTCGCGCTGGTGGCGGCCCGTTCAAAGAAAATCGCCCGGGAGGCGATGGCGCTGATTAAAGTGGATTATGAAGAACTGGAGCCTGTTACCACAACCGCCTTCGCGCTTTACGAGGGCGCGCCGAAAATTCATCCCAAGGGCAATTTGTTAAGCACAACCCGCATCAGAAGAGGTGATCCGGAAGAAGCCCTGGCCAGGTCAGCATTCGTGGTGACCAACAGGTTTGTAACCCCGCCTACAGAGCACGCCTTTATGGAGCCGGAAAGCGCCCTGGCCGTTCCCCGGGACGACGGGGGGATCACCGTTTACGCGGGAAGCCAGAGCGTTTACGAAGATCAGCACGGGATAATGGCCATACTGGGGCTTCCGGCCGACAAGGTCCGGGTTGTTGGCAGGCTGATCGGAGGGGGCTTTGGCGGCAAGGAGGACTTAAGCGTCCAGCATCACGCCGCCCTTTTGGCCATGAAAACCAGGAAGCCGGTCAAAGTAACGCTTACGAGGCAGGAGAGCATACTTGTTCACCCTAAGCGCCACGCCATGGAACTGGAGCTTACCACCGGCTGCGACTCCGAGGGAAAAATAACGGCCATGGTGGCAAGGATTGTGGCTGACACCGGGGCTTACGCCTCTCTGGGGCCCCCTGTTTTGCAAAGGGCCTGCACTCATATAGGAGGGCCTTACCATGTTCCCAACGTCGATATAACAGGGCTTTGCGTGTATACCAACAACCCCCCGGCGGGGGCCTTCCGGGGCTTTGGGGTGCCGCAGTCGGCCTTTGCCTGTGAAACCAACCTGGATATACTGGCAGGTCAAGTGGGTATTTCACCCTGGGAGATTCGCTTCCGCAACGCCCTGGAGCCGGGCATGACCAACGCCACCGGACAGATAGCCGACGAGGGCACTGCCATAAAAGAGACATTGCTGGCAGTGCGCGATGTTTACCAGTCTCACCGCTATGCCGGGATTGCCTGCGCATTGAAGAATACCGGTATAGGGGTGGGATTGCCTGACATTTCCCGCGTTAAAATAAGGGTGGAGAAGGGCAGGGCCCTTGTGCTGACCAGCGCCGCCTGCATAGGGCAGGGGCTGGCCACAATAGCCACACAGATAGTGTGCGAAACAGCGGGGCTGCCTGCGGATCTGGTAGAAGTGGCGGCCCCGGACACGTACCTTACCCCCGACGCAGGGACCACCACCGCTTCCAGGCAGACAATGTTTACCGGAGAGGCTGCCCGCCAGGCGGCGCTCAAATTAAGGCAGGCGCTGCAGGGATCAAAGCTGGCCCGGCTTGAGGGCAGCGAATATTACGGAGAGTATTACGGCAAGACCGATCCCTTCGGGTCCGACAAGCCCAACCCGGTAAGCCACGTAGCCTACAGCTATGCCACCCACGTGGTTGTGCTGGATGAACAGGGCAGGGTTCATAAAGTGGTTGCGGCCCATGACGTGGGCCGGGCCATTAATCCCAGGGCCATTGAAGGACAGGTTGAAGGCGCAGTCGCCATGGGGCTTGGCTACGCCCTGACGGAGGATTTCCCCCTGAAAAATGCTGTGCCGGCTGTAAAATACGGTAAACTGGGCCTTTTCCGATCCACCGATATGCCGGAAATAGAAGTGATACTGGTGGAAAAAAACCCGTCGCCTCTGGCGTACGGCGCCAAGGGTGTGGGTGAGATAGCCGCCATCCCGGTGGCTCCGGCGGTGGCCTCGGCATACCACAGGTATGACGGCAAAATAAGACTATCCCTTCCTTTGCCGGAAACCCCGTACCGGAAACGGTCTTAAAGGGGCCATTTGAATTGAAAGAACGCCGGGGTGGTGCTGGTGATATGGTTTCAGCCATAATTCTGGCTGCAGGGCGGTCCTCCAGAATGGGAGCGCCCAAACAGCTTCTTAAACTGCGGGGTAAGACTTTAATAAGGATTGTAGCGGAAAGTGCACTGGCTTCAAGTGTTAACGAGGTGGTGGTGGTCACAGGTCATCAGCATCAGGAAGTCAGCACGGCCGTCAGGGACCTGCCTGTGAAGGTGATTTTTAATCCCCGCCACCAGGAGGGCCAGGGCACCTCACTGGCACTGGGGGTTAAAGCAATAGATGAAAATTCTTCGGCCTTTCTGGTTTTAATGTCCGACCAGCCGCTTATAACCGCTTCATGGATAAATATGGTTATCAGGGAGTATAAAAGAAGCCGCTGCCTTGCCCTGCGGCCAATCTGCAATGGATCCCCCGGCCACCCGGTTATTTTCAGCCATTTACTGGTCCGAGACCTGGCAGCGCTGGAAGGTGACCAGGGCGCCAGGCAGGTGCTGAAAAAACTGGGGGATAAGGTGTGTTACCTTCCGGTGCAGGATGAGGCAGTGGTTTTTGATGTAGACACCCCGGAAGATTTTGAAAGGCTAAGGAATTATAAGGTGTTTTAGCGTGTTGTCAGGCGGGATGCCGACGACTGGCGTACAACGGCTGACGGCCTGGTTTGAGAGGGGCGGGTATGTGTGAATATATATGGACCCCCATGAAATCGCCAATGTGCTTGTGATGGACGGGGTAAGGCTTATGGTGGATGAGGGGAGAAAATGCCCCTGAGGGTGCGGATAAGGTAAGTGTGCACGTGATTGAGATTATCGAGGCCCATACCATAACAAGGCACCTGATCATAGAACTGCCGGTTAAGGAAGGCCGCCTGGAGGCGTCCCCCTGGTATGATGCGGCCAAGATGCTGGACTCGGTGGTGGCCGGTTGATTTGACGTTTGGTCTGTTTGAAGAAAGGGCTTGCCGGATCATATAAATGTAGATAGGTAGCGGAAATAGGGCCGAGTTGCTTTACGGCCGAAATAATCAAGGGGTATCGCGGGTTTCGCGAACCCCTTGACTGCTTTTTTAATGCTGGATGGCCTGCAGATGATGCTCCAGAATTTGTTGTGGAGCTTTTATTTCCAGTTGGGATATGTGCATTGCGCCTTGTTGTAATACACTTCGCCCACGTCCCTGGTAGGATTGTAGACATAGACGAGACCCTTGTGGCCATCGGCTCTCTGAATATCGGAGCGCCTGCCATTTCACCCCTACTTGAAGGAGTTGGCCAATGCGGGGTTGATTGCCACCGAGAGGAGAGGGAAATATTTAATTGCCAAAATCAACGAAGAAACAATCGATGAAGTATATAAAATTCTGGCATTGCGGCATAAAAAAAGTAAGTTTTTATCCTACAATTCGATAGTATAAAGGGTATTTTACATGGGTTTCACCTATTCAAAGGAAAGCCCTTTTGCTGTTTAAAAGTCAATCCGCCTAGTGAAAGGGGACAGCCGGCAGGAAAATTTCGAAATACGCTGAAATATGTAATTATTGCGCAAATATGTTTTGGCTAATCATTGCTATCTTCATTAAGACATTACGAAGAGTAATTGTATGAATATAAAGGGGGATTGCCTGCTATGATCGGACAATCAGCCGTTTTTAATCCCGGAAGCCGGGAAGAGTGGAGACAATTCCTGGCGAGCCTGTGCAGTGAAGATTTGTGTGGAATATTTCATAATAATGAATCAGATGGTTTGGAAAAAAAGGTGTAAGGGGTGAAGACCTTGTCTTGCGGAACAAGAGCCTTGACACCCCCTGGCGATAAATGGGTTGGAAAATGCATATTTTTCAGTTGCTAAGGCTGTGTATGGGGGCGGGGACACGCCCGCCTCTTTTTATAAATTCATCGCTTCCGAAGGGGTTGACTCTCATTACCGGCCCGGATCCCAGGAGTCCGCCGAATTCCACCACGTCGCCCACTTCCCTGCCCGGGGCGGGGATAATTCTTACCGCCGTGGTCTTGTTGTTTATTACTCCTATAGCCACTTCATCGGCGATTATGGCGGATATTGTTTCGGCACTGGTGCTTCCCGGCACCACTATCATATCCAGCCCCACCGAGCAGACACAGGTCATAGCCTCCAGCTTTTCCAGGGAAAGCGCCCCGCATTTTACCGCGTCAATCATACCGGCGTCCTCGCTCACCGGGATGAAGGCCCCGCTTAAGCCCCCCACGTATGACGATGCCATTGTGCCTCCCTTTTTGACAGCGTCGTTTAAGAGCGCCAGGGCGGCGGTGGTCCCGTGGGCGCCGCATTTTTCCAGGCCCATCTCCTCCAGTATGTGGGCTACGCTATCCCCCACCGCCGGGGTCGGGGCCAGGGACAGGTCCACTATTCCGAAGGCAACCCCCAGTCTTCTGGACGCTTCCTGGGCCACCAGCTGCCCCATGCGGGTAATTTTAAACGCTTTCTTTTTTATGGTTTCGGCCACCACGCCGAAATCTGCCCCCTTAACCTTTTCAAGAGCGCTTTTGACCGCCCCCGGGCCGCTGACCCCCACGTTAATCACGCACTCCGGCTCGCCGATGCCGTGGAAGGCCCCGGCCATAAAGGGGTTGTCCTCGGGGACGTTGGCAAAGACCACCAGCTTTGCGCAGGCCAGACCGCCTTTATCGGCGGTGAGTTCCGCAGCCTTCTTGACAACATGCCCCATTTCCCGTACCGCGTCCATGTTGATGCCGGCCTTTGTGGTGGCGACGTTTACCGATGAGCACACCTTTCCGGTTGTGGACAGGGCCTCGGGAATTGACTTTATCAGCCTGCGGTCCCCTCCGGTGTAGCCCTTGTGCACCAGTGCCGAAAACCCCCCTATAAAATTGACTCCCACCTCGTTTGCGGCCCTTTCCATTGCCCGGGCGAACTTTAAATAGTCCTCTTCACCGCTGCATTCGGCCACAAGGGAAATGGGGGTTACGGATATTCTCTTGTTGATTATCGGAATACCGTATTCCCGCTCTATGTCTTCTCCCACATTAACAAGGTTGGCGGCAAGCCTTGTTATCTTGTCGTATATCTTTTTGCAGGCGGCGTTTGCATTTGCGTCGCAGCAGTCCCGGAGCGAAATCCCCATGGTGATGGTCCGTATGTCCAGGTTTTCCTCCTGGATCATTTTTATTGTCTCTATTACCTCAAACGGGCTTATCATTATTTTCCCCCTTATATCCTGTGCATGGAGCTGAATATGTCCTCGTGCTGTATTTTCACCGAAAGCCCCAGTTCTCTCCCCTTGTCTTCAAGCCGTTCGGAAAGGTTTGCAAAACTGATGAGGGATTTCGACACGTCCACCATCATTACCATTGTGAATATTTCCTGCATTATTGTCTGGGACAGGTCCAGTATATTGACATTGCACTCGGCCAGCACCGTGCTTATTCCGGCAATGATTCCCACCCGGTCCTTGCCGATAACGCTTATAACTGCTCTCATGGCTAACCCTCCTTGATATACTCTTTGAATTATATAATTGGCCGGACCGAATGGCAACCCCGGGAAGGGACGGCAATAACAGCTTTTTTTTGAATACAGGGCTTTTACAAAACAAAAATTTTTCCCCCGGAGTTGTTGACATAGGTTCATTATCAGGTGTAATATGGTTATGAGAATATGTTCATAAGTGCTGCGTTCCTTAATGGATGGAAGGTGGTAAAGATCTGGTGAAAATAGCTGTAACAGCCCGGGGACAGGGACTTGAAAGCACAGTGGACCCCAGGTTTGGGAGGTGCGGATGGTTTATACTGGCGGACACCGATACCGGTGAAAATTGTGCTGTAAGTAACGATCAGAATTCAAGCTCAGTACAGGGGGCCGGAATCCAGGCAGCGGAAATCGCCTGCCGCCTGGGGGTGTGCGCCGTAATTACAGGGCACTGCGGCCCCAAGGCGTTCAGGGTGCTGAAAGCAGCCGGCATCAAGGTTTTTTACTGTACGGAAGGTACGGTGGGCGAGACCCTGAGCAAGTTCAAAAAAGGTTTGCTTGAAGAGGCGAAGGAAGCTGATGTAAAAGGGCACTGGGCGTAATTTCAAAAAAACAGGAGGGATTAGTATGCCGGGCAGGGACGGAACAGGGCCGAGGGGAACCGGGACAGGAAAATGGGGCGGCCGAGGTATGCGCGGGCAATGTGCCGGCCAGGGAAGGGGACAGGGATACGGAGTGAAAGGCCCGGGCCGGGGGGCGGGCCAGGGTCGCGGTTGCTGCAATGGCGCAGGTAAAGGCCAGAGGCAGCCCTGATTTGAGAGACCGTTTACCGGAAGTCGGATTGGGAAGGGGGGGTTTTTTATACCGGCAGGATTAACTGTGGCCGTGGCCAGCGGAAAGGGGGGAACAGGGAAGACCACTGTTTCCGCCAATCTGGCCTCAGTTGCAGCGGAAGCGGGAATAAAAGTAATATATGCGGACTGTGACGTGGAAGAGCCTAACGGGCACCTGTTCTTAAGGCCGGCCCTGAGGAGGCGCCGGCAGGTTACCGTGCCGGTGCCGTCGGTGGACTATGAAAAATGTATGGCCTGCGGGGCATGCGGGGATATCTGCCAGTTCAGCGCCATTATATGCGTACATAAAAATGTGCTGACTTTTGATCAAATGTGCCATGGCTGTGGGGGCTGCATCCTTGTCTGCCCGGCGGGGGCAATCACCGAAAAGGAAAGAGAAATAGGTACAGTGGAAGAAGGGGAGGCCGGCCGGGTAGGTTTTGTGCACGGCAGGCTTAATATTGGGGAAGCCATGAGCCCGCCTCTTATTAAAGCGGTGCGGGGGGCGGCCGGGAACGGGGCCCTTGTCTTTCTGGATGCTCCCCCGGGCACATCATGTCCCGTTATAGCTTCCATAAAGGGTGCGGACTTCGTTCTTCTGGTTACGGAGCCCACTCCATTTGGAATTAACGACCTGGATCTGGCCATCGACATGGTTAGAGAGTTGGGTATACCCCATGCGGTGGTGGTTAACAGGGCGGTTCCGGGCAACAACCTGGCCAGGGATTTTTGCAGGGAAAAGGGGCTAAGGATACTGGCCGAGATCCCGGAGGACCGGCGGGTGGCCGAGGCCTACTCCGGGGGTGAGCTGGCGTTTTCGGCGGTCCCCGGTTTCCGGGATTTCTTTATGGATCTGCTTAACTTAGTGGAGAAAGAGGCGAGACCGTGAAAGAGCTGGTGGTCATAAGCGGCAAGGGGGGAACCGGGAAGACAAGCCTTGTGGCTTCACTGGCCGTACTGGCCGGGAGGGCCGTGGTGGCGGACTGTGACGTTGACGCGGCAGACCTTCACCTGGTGATGGATCCCAGAATCATCCGGGAAGAGGATTTTACAGGGGGCAAGTGTGTGTCCATTATTCCCGAGAAATGTGCCGGCTGCGGTAAGTGCCGGGAACTCTGCCGCTTCGGGGCTGTTGTCAGAAGGAAAGGCGAAATCCCGGGGTACTTTATAGACCACTTATCCTGCGAGGGGTGCGGTGTCTGCAGCTATTTTTGCCCGGAAAAAGCCATTGAATTCAGGCTGCAGGTCAATGGCCGCTGGTTCATTTCTCAGTCCCGCAGCGGGCCTATGGTGCACGCCAGGCTGGGAATAGCCTCCGAAAACTCCGGAAAGCTGGTGTCGCTGGTGCGCGGCCAGGCCAGGAAGATTGCGGAAAATGAGAACCTGCCTTATATCATTTCCGACGGGCCTCCGGGAACAGGCTGTCCGGTTATCGCTTCAGTGACGGGCGCCGACGCCGTGCTGATCGTCGCCGAGCCCACGGTCTCAGGCGATCATGACATGAAACGGGTAGCTGAACTCTGCGCTTATTTTAAGGTTCCGGCTTATCTTTGCGTCAACAAGTTTGACCTTAATGCGGGAATGTGCAGGAGAATAGAGGAGAATGCCGGGGCTGCCGGTGTACAGGAGGTGGGAAGAATTCATTTCGACCGGGCTGTAACCGAAGCGCAGTTGGAAGGGCTCCCGGTGACACTGTTCAAAAAATCAGCAGCTGCTGAAGATATAAGGAAAATCTGGGAAAACCTTAATGGACAATTAAACAGGTCTCAAAAAAGGGGGGAGAAACATTGAAAATCGCCATTCCAATTTCGGGAGAGCAGCTTTGCACTCATTTTGGCCACTGCGAAAAATTTTATTTTTATAACGTCGACCAGAAGTCCACCGAGATAGCAAAAACTGAATGTTTACAGGCGCCGCCACATGAGCCGGGGCTGCTTCCCACACTGCTTGGCGAAAAAGGAGTGAACGTGGTTATGGCTGGGGGCATGGGAGCCCGGGCACAGGAACTCTTCATCCGGAAAGGGATAAAGGTCATAACAGGTATTGATCCGGCTGGCCAAAGCCCGGAAGACATTGTCAAAAACTATTTGAGGGGCTCCCTGCGCACGGGGGCAAACCCCTGTGACCATTAAGATTAGAGATTAATTTAGTATAAATTTCATTGCCGTAAAAGGGGAGGAGAACTTTTCAATGCATCAGAATCCAAAGTGTACCAATTGTGAAGCGGAGAAAAAGGACGGTTGTGATGACAAGAATTGTCCTGATGAGTTGCTGTTAAAAGAAAACGACGACAGCATTATAAGAAACGTTGTGGCTGTAATGAGCGGCAAGGGTGGTGTGGGAAAATCTTCGGTGACATCGCTTTTGGCCAGTAGCTTTAATAAAAAGGGGTACAGGGTAGGTATTCTGGACGCTGATATTACAGGTCCCAGCATCCCGAAGATGTTTGGTGTTACTGGAATGGCCCGGAACAACGGTTTTGCCATAATGCCCTCCGTTACATCTACAGGGATTAAGGTTATGTCACTGAATTTACTGGTGCCCAATGAGGATGATGTTGTTATATGGAGAGGCCCAATAATAGCGGGCGCGGTCAAACAGTTCTGGACGGACGTGGCATGGGGGGAAATTGACTACCTTTTTGTGGATTTGCCTCCCGGAACGGGGGATGTACCTCTTACAGTGATGCAGTCCCTTCCCCTTAACGGGCTTGTAGTGGTTTCTTCACCGCAGGAACTGACTGCCATGATCGTACGAAAAGCCATCAAAATGGCGTTACATATGAATATACCGGTACGGGGCCTGGTGGAAAACATGGCGGGCGTGGTCTGCCCCCACTGCGGGGAGCGGTTTCCCCTTTTCGGTCCCGGCCGTGGCAAAGAAACATCGGAAAAGTTCGAAATTCCGTTTTTGGGAAGCATACCGGTCGACCCGCAGCTTGCCATGCTGTGCGACCGGGGGAGGGTAGAGGAGTATGATTTTAATCCTTTTGTGGACCTGGACCCGGTAATCTTTGAGAAAAATACTGTCATCGTATAACCCGGAAGGAACAGGTGAGCTGCCGGAAAAGAAGCAGCACTGCTCCCTGCGGGCTATCAAGGCTCCGCAGCGGGCCATCCATGACCATTTGCTGGTCTACAGGCGGCTGCGGGGCCGGGGCTTATGCCCGTCACGGCTACCTGACCCCCGGGGCCACCCTGAAATATGCCGGTCCCGGGCTGAAGGCGGTGCTTACCGCCATAGGCGAGGCCAACGGGCTGGGGGGCCCCCTGCCATTGGTGCTGCACCTGGGATCCTGCGTGGACAATACCAGGGCGGTGGACCTGGCGGTGGCTGTGGCCAACCGCCTGGGGGTGGATATGGACAAGATCCCGGTGGTGGCCAGCGCGCCGGAATTCAAGACTGAAAAGGCGGTGGCAATAGGAACTTACGCCATGGCACTGGGTTTGCCGGTTCACCTGGGTGTAGTCCCGCCTGTTCTGGGAAGCAGCCTGGTGACTTCGCTGCTTACGGCGGGAGTAAAGGATCTATTCGGTGGTTATTTCATGGTGGAAACTGACCCGGTGCTTGCGGCAAAGGGTATTTTCTCCGCTATCCAGCAAAGGCGGGCCGGACTCGGCCTTTCTACCAGGGAGTGGGATCAGGGGGTGAGGGAATGGCCAGGGAGTTGTTAATCGACTACGAAAAATGCCTGGGCTGCAGGTCCTGCGAGCTGGCGTGCGCAACGGCCCATTCCCGCGCCGGGAACCTGTTCGGCGCCGTGATGAGCGGGGAAAAGCCTTTAAAGAGGATGTTCGTAAGCCAGCTGGAGGAGAAGAAAGTCCTCTTAAACTGCCGCCACTGCGAGGAGGCCCCGTGCATAGACGCCTGCATCAGCGGGGCGATGCGGCGGACCGGCGACGGCACGGTTACCAATGAAGCGGGGGCGGCCCCGTGCACCGGCTGCTGGATGTGCGTAATGGTATGCCAGTACGGGGTTATCCGCAGCGACAGGGATAAAAGGAGGGCCTTCAAGTGCGACCGTCAATGCCTTGACGAAAACGGTACTCCCGCCTGCGTGTTCTCCTGTCCAACCGGGGCGCTGAAATATGAAGCGGTGGACCACCACTCTTCCGGTAAAAGGTATAAATATTTGAAGAAGGCGGTAACTGAGTTCAGTTAGTATACTTTTACAATTATGATTCCCTGTGTGGGGGGTTCGGAAATCCGGCTAAAACGGTTTCCGGGCCCCTTTTTTATTGCCCGATTTCCCATTAGTTGCATATTATACCATAATGGGTCCTTAACGCGGGGATCTCATGAGAATCATATTAATGCCGGGGTGTTTGATTTTGGCGGCAAACAAAGGGGTAACGGTCTGGTTTACGGGACTCAGCGGATCGGGTAAAACAACCATTGCACTGACGCTTAAAAATAAGCTCAGGGAGAGAAACTGCAAGGCGGCCCTTCTGGACGGAGACAGAATGCGCAGGACGCTTACAAAGGGTTTGGGCTTCAGCCGGGAAGACAGGGAGGAGAATATGCGCCGCATTGGTCTCCTGGCCCACCGGCTGTCGCAGCGCGGATTTGTGGTGCTTGTTTCGGCCATCTCGCCCTTACGGGAGGTGCGGGAGGAATTACGAAATAAGCTGGGTGATTTTATAGAGGTATATGTCAACGCGCCGCTGGAAGTCTGTGAAAAAAGGGATGTCAAAGGGCTGTACAGATTGGCCCGGATGGGAAATATACGCAGTTTCACCGGTATAGATTCACCCTATGAACATCCCCTTTCTCCCGATGTGGAATGCCTGACAGACCGGGAAAGCGTTGGTGAAAGCACGGAAAAAGTGTATGCAGAACTGGAACGGAGGGGTTACCTCCGGTCTTGCCTGAATTAATCACACTGGGCGGGGGAGTTTATGAAAAACAAATACTTTTTTCTTCATATTCCAAAGACGGCCGGAAGTTCGCTTTATGTAATGTTTAATGAATTATTGGGTGCGGAAAATGTCAGGCAGGTTGACGACCTTAGAAATTTTGGCCCGCTGCAGGCACAGCGGTTAAAAAAGTATAGGCTGGTGGGAGGGCATTTTATATATCCGCAGAGATTGCTATTTGAAAAAGACAGGTACAGCATAACTTTTTTAAGAAACCCGGTAGACAGGTTTTTATCCCAATATTATTTTTTCAGGAGCAATTCTTTTTGCGAGGTTGCCGCCAGTCATAACCTGGCTCAGTATATAGACCATTTTAAGAGACAGAAATGCGGCGGGGTCATGAATGTGCATATCTGGCATTTGACCGGCCAAATTGATACAACTCTTTCAATGAACGATCTGCTGGAAATGGCCAGGGAAAACCTTTCCAATGTAGATTTCGTCGGCATAAGGGAGTTTTTTGCAGATTCGCTGGACCTGTTGTGCTATGAATGCAAATGGCCCGCTGTTCAGGAAATACCCGTTGAAAACGTTACGGGTGAGCGGTCGAAAGTTCAGGAAATAGATGAAAATATTATTGACCGCATCAAAGAGCTGAACAGATATGACATGGACCTATACGAACACTGCCTTGGGCTTTTTAACCTGAAGAAAAGAAATATTCTGCGGGAATGGATTGTGAAAAACCGTGCGGAGGCTGAAGCGCCTTACAGTCTAAAGATAGAAAGCCCGGAAAGCGGAGGAAGGCAACCGGACTCTCAAACGGGGTTGGGCGGGGGTGACGGAGGGGCCTTTGACAGTCCCGCCAATTTCGGTACACATGAAGTTAGAATTATATCTGCGGGTGTTTTTAATGATTCCGGGCTTCCGGAAATCAAGTCGGGAGGGGAGGCGGTAATCCGGATTTTTTTCCGGTCTTCCATAGCCGCCGCTTCGGTTACACTGGGGTTTGGTTTTGAAGATGAGTACAGGCAGACTGTTTATGGGACCAACAGCTATCACCTGGGGCTGAAAATCCCGGTTGAAGAAGGTAAAACCTACTGCGCCGAATACAGACTTCGTATGAACATAGGAGAAGGGCGGTACAAACTGAACGTTTCCCTGCATACCGGCCCCGACCACCTGGAGAAGTGTTTTCACTGGTGGGAGCATGTCTGTAACTTCACGGTGGCGGGATACGAGAAGCCGTACTGTGTGGGAATCGCAAAACTGTATCCCCGGCTGGAGGTTGAAGTGGCCGGAGAGGAATAAGGTCAGGGTTCGGCCGGACGGATTTCCACGGGATTTATGAGTGTAGATTTGAAGCCCGGTCAAAGGGCGCTAATATGCGCACAGGCATGTATTTGCACCATTAAACGCATTATTTCACAATACAACGTGATTTAAGAAGCTTAATGCAGCACTATTCAAATTTCGAATGAGTTATTGTAAAAACCTGATAGGAGTTGTAAAATATAAAAATCTGAGCATTGGTCAGAGGTCATGTCTTGTGAAAAAATATGCTTATTAGTTTGTCAGGGGGGAAACTGTTTTGAACACCGGTTTGCTTGCGGGGCTGGTTTTATTTTTTTATCTGGCCGGGGCCTTACTACCCTTTTTTTTCAGGGCCAGGCCCGGGATTTCGCTGGGACTGGGCTGCGGGTCCGCTGCAATGGCGGGCATAATAGCGCTGTTCCTGGGTGTGAAAGGGCTGCTGTCCCCGGATCCCGTTCAGTTGACGCTGGGCAGCACGCTTCCGGGAGTTGAGTTTAAGATATTTATCGACCGGCTCAGCGGCTTTTTTATCGCCGTGATCTCGCTGGTTACCTTTCTGGTGAGCTTTTACTCCAGGGACTATATGAAGATCTATGAGCGTGAGAATATTGCCTGGTGGAGTTTTTGCTATAACCTGTTCATTCTTTCCATGACCCTTGTGGTGTCTGTTGAAAATATCATAGCTTTCCTGGTTTTTTGGGAAATAATGACACTTTCATCGTATTTCCTGGTTACCTTTGAATACCGCCGGCAGCAGGTCAGAAAAGCCGGCTTCAGCTACATAGCCATGACCCACCTGGGGACGGTGTTTATAATAAGCGCTTTCTTTATAATGTCTTATGGGACGGGCCGGTGGGACTTCGCTTCCCTCTCGGAAATAAGCGGCAGTCTTCCTGCGGCCGCAAGGAATATGGTATTTGTTTTTGCCCTGATAGGTTTCGGCACCAAGGCGGGTGTGGTGCCGCTGCACCTTTGGCTTCCCCTGGCCCACCCTGCGGCCCCCAGCAATGTTTCCGCCGTGATGAGCGGGGTGATGCTCAAAACTGCGATATACGGGCTTGTCCGCCTGGTGTTGGATATATTGGGGCCCGGCCCGGTGTGGTGGGGAGGTGCGGTGCTGGCCGCCGGGGTTGTTTCCGCAGTGGTCGGGGTCCTATACGCGCTGATGGAGCATGACATGAAGAGGTTGCTGGCATTTCACAGTGTTGAGAACATCGGTATAATTCTGATGGGTGTTGGCGCCGGGATGATATTCCATTCGTGGTCGATGTCCGCAGCGGCCGCGTTGGCCCTGGCCGCCGGGCTTTTTCACGTGCTGAACCACGCTGTTTTTAAAAGCCTCCTGTTTATGGGAGCGGGGTCGGTTTACTATGCAGCTCACAGCAGGGATATCGATCAGCTGGGGGGCCTTATCAAAAGAATGCCCCAAACGGCGGCGCTTTTTCTGGTGGGGTCTCTGGCCATATCCGCCATTCCCCCGTTAAACGGCTTTGCCAGCGAGTATCAGATATACCAGTCCCTTTTAAACATTTCTTACGCCAGGGAGTCAGGAATCTGGTCGGCGGCGGGGGTTCTGGCCTGCGCCGCCCTAGGGATGACCGGGGCGCTGGCGGCGGCATGTTTTGTCAAGGCTTTTGGTATTTCTTTCCTGGGCCTTCCCAGAAGCGGCAACGCCGCCGGGGCCTCGGAAGCGCCCCTGGGAATGAGGCTTGGAATGGCTCCGCTTGGTGTGTTATGCGTATTGATTGGAATAATGCCCGAACCGGTGCTCAGCATGCTTTCGGGGGTTGCCAGCCCTGTCTTTCACGGGCCGCCCGTGGCTTATGAGACATTCAACCTTAACCTGGCGCTGCTATTGCTGGCGGTTACGTTGACACTTTACGGGGCAGTCCGCCTGGCGGGAGGCCGGAAGGCAAGAAGGAGCGAGACCTGGGGCTGCGGCATAGTGACGGACGCCTCCATGGAATACACCGCCGCGTCTTTTTCCCAGCCCATCAGGCGGGTCTACCGCTCCATGCTGCGGCCGCGGAGGAAGGTATGCGTCAGTTTCACCCAGCTACCGTACTTTGGTTACAGGATTCATTTCGAGGAGCACATAAGGTCTCTGTTCAACGAGTTCCTTTATAGCCCGCTGCGCAGGATGACAATAGGGACATCGAAGAAATGGCGCTGCATTCAGAGCGGTAACATAAACCTTTATCTGGGGTATATATTTTTAACCCTGGTACTGCTCTTGGCTTGGAACAGGTAGGGGGTATGCAAACATGTCAGGATATTTGGTGACAGCCGGCGGGCAAATTTTGTTTTTACTGATCGTGGCCCCGCTGATTAACGGAATAATAAAAAAGGCCAAGGCGCTTACCCAGTGCCGGCGCGGCCCGGGTATTTTCCAGCCCTATTTCGATCTTTTTAAATTCCTTCAAAGGGAAGCGGTGGTGTCGCATAACACCTCCTGGATAACCCGGGCGGCGCCGTATATCTGTCTGGGGGCATACCTGGCGGCGGGGAGCCTGATACCGGTCTGGCAGCCTCAGGGCATGGTATTTGGGGATATAATCGCCCTTACGTATCTTTTCGCACTGTCCAGGTTTTTTCTGGCCCTGGCTGGGCTTGAGCCGGCCAGCGCCTTCGGCGGCATGGGGTCCAGCCGGGAAATGATGATTTCAACACTGGTTGAGACCGTATTGGTGCTTGGACTGTTTGGGCTGGTGCTGGCGGCAGGAACCACGGACCTGGGGGGGCTGGCCGGGGCCGGTCAAAACCCGGCGGGAGTGTTTGCCTTCATCGGGCTTATGATTGCGACCGTGGCTGAAACCGGGCGCATACCGGTGGACAACCCGGATACACACCTGGAGCTGACCATGGTGCACGAGGCCATGCTTCTGGAGTACTCCGGCAGGCAGCTGGGATTTCTTCACTGGGCGGCCATGGTGAAACAGGCGGTTTTGCTGTTATTGCTGGCGCACCTTTTCTGGCCCCAGCAGCCCGGCGTCCACCCTGTGCCGGCCGTGGTAATTGTGGCCGGCAAGGTGGCCCTCCTCGGGCTTGTGCTGGCGGCAATTGAAAGCATTATGGCAAAGATGAGGCTGTTTAAAATCCCCGAGCTTATGGTGGGGGGAGCGGCCTTTTGTCTTCTGGCGGTTCTTACCAACAGTTTTGTGTAGGAGGTTTTGTTATGGCCGGGCTTTTTGCTATGGTTTTCCTTGTCACCGGGCTGTTGATGCTGGGGGGGAGGTTGATCTCGAGGAATATAGGGCTTTTGGCCGTACAGTCGCTGGCGTTGAGCGTAATAGCCTTTTACCTTGGCCTGTCGGGAGAGGCGGTAAACTGGCACATGGTGGCAGTGGGGGGAATGGCGCTGGCAGTCAAGGTGATAGCGTTGCCCTGG
>JBMOPB010000001.1:0-17819 GCA_049325055.1 Bacillota bacterium | reverse complement strand
TATGGTCGTATTATCCGTTGGATTGAACCCTCCTGCTGATTTTAAGGGCCTGGCAGATAAGTTCGGCATCGATCTCAATTCTCACGGATTCTGTAAAACCAATCCTGTTAATACTATGGAGACCTCTCGCCCGGGAATTTTTATAAGCGGAGCCTTCCAGGGCCCCGTGGATATCCCCGAGTCGGTTGTGACCGCCAGCGGGGCTGGTTCCCAATGTGGTCAACTCCTTGCATACCGGCGAGGGAACCTGGCCAAAGAAAGGATATATCCACCGGAAAGGGATGTCTCGGGAGAGGAGCCCAGGGTGGGTGTCTATGTGTGTCATTGTGGAGCTAATATCGGAAGAGTGGTGGATGTTCCTTCCACAGTTGAATATTCCTTGACCTTACCCAATGTTGTTCACGCTGAAGAAAGCCTTTTTATATGTTCTACCGATGCCGCCCAGCAAATAGCAAACACGATCCGGGAAAAAGGGCTCAATCGCGTGGTTGTCGCCGCCTGTACCCCCAGGACACATGAGCCGCTATTCCGGGACACCCTTCGGGAAGCGGGAATTAATCAATATTTCTACGACATGGCTAATATTAGAGAACATTGCTCCTGGGTCCACTCTAAAGAAAAGGAAGGGGCCACCCAAAAGGCAAAGGAAATAATACGGATGTCGGTAGCCCGTGCCCGCCATTTGGAGCCCTTGCAGGAATTTGATCTGCCCGTCCACAAGGCGGCGTTAGTGGTCGGAGGAGGCCTGGCCGGCATGACCAGTGCTCTCTCCATAGCCAACCAGGGACATGAGGTTCACCTGGTGGAAAAGGATACCGACCTGGGGGGAATGGCGCGAAGAATTCATTACACCCTGGAAGGGCTGGATGTTCAAGCTTATTTGCGTGATGTTATACGCAAGGTTTATCAGCACCCCTTAATACATGTATATACTGATGCTACCATTACGGAGGCCAGCGGTTATGTGGGGAATTTCGTAACCAAGGTGAAGTCTGGAGGAAGGGTCACAGAGATAAAACATGGAGCAGCCGTCATCGCTACAGGTGCTGAAGTATACAAACCCACCGAATACCTTTATGGACAAGATGACAGGGTAATGACCCACCTGGAGTTGGAGGATCAAATCGCCAAAGGAGAAGAAAGGCTGATTAACTCCCAGAGTCTGGTGATGATTCAATGCGTAGGCTGCAGACAAGAAGACAGAAATTACTGCAGCCGGATATGTTGTAGTGAGTCTATAAAGAACGCATTGAAACTAAAAGAGATAAACCCCAAGATGGATATCTACATTCTCTTCCGGGATATAAGAACGTATGGGTTCAAAGAGGATTATTACCGGGAAGCGGCAAGTAAGGATGTAAGGTTCATCCGCTATGAGCCGCATGATAAACCTCAGGTGGAAGCTGTTGAGGAGGGTGGTCGGCGTGTCTTAAGGGTTACCGTGACCGATCCTATTTTAGGAAAGAAGCTTGAAATAGATGCTGATTCACTCGCTTTAGCTGCCGCCGTTATTCCCTCCGCAGACAGAAAGGAAATAGCCGGATTATTCAAGGTATCTTTGGGCCCGGATGGTTTCTTCCAGGAAGCCCATGTCAAATTAAGGCCTGTTGACTTTGGGGCGGAAGGCATTTACCTGTGTGGGACAGCTCACTATCCCAAGCTTATATCGGAAACGGTCAGCCAGGCTTATGGGGCTGCCGGCCGGGCCTTAACCCTTCTCTCACATGATACGGTCATAGCCTCCGGATCTGTTTGTGAGGTGAATGAGAGTAAGTGTATGGGGTGTGGGGCATGTATCTCGGCTTGTACGTATGGTGCCATAGAGTTTCGTGAGACACGACAGGGCAAAAAGGCTGTAATCAATCCGGTTCTCTGTAAAGGAGATGGGCTCTGTAACGCAAAGTGTCCAACAGGGGCTATTTCACTAAAGCACTACACCAATGAAGAGCTCTTGAGCCAAATTGACGCGGCTTTCTAAGGAAAGGGGACACACCTGCTGAAGTATGGGTAATTCTTTGTGGACAGGAATGTCCCCGATCGGTACAGGGGACACACCTGCTGAAGATTGGGTATTACTTTAACAAGGAAAGGGGACACACCCCTTCGGGGAATGTCCCCGATGGAATGTCACATATAGAATGTCCTCAATTAATAAAGGGGGTGAGATGAGAATGAGTACAGAACTTAAGTTCAAACCAAGGATCCTGGGCTTTGTGTGTAATTGGTGAGCATACGGCGCTGCAGATTTGGCTGGAGTTTCCAGACAACAATATGCAACTTACACTAAGCTTATACGCGTGATGTGCACCGGCAGAGTCGACCTGTCATTTGTACTCCGGGCTTTCTCAAATGGAACGGACGGGGTGTTTATCGGCGGTTGTCATCTTAACGAATGCCATTATATTACTGATGGAAATTACCATGCATTAAACATGGTGCTTCTATGTAAGAAATTAATGGAGCACATAGGGCTGAACCCCGAAAGGTTAAAGATTGAATGGTTATCTGCCGGTGAGGGAATCCGTTTTGCCGAAGTTATGAATGACTTTGGCAAAACGGTGAAGAAGTTAGGACCTCTTGGCAAAGGCGAAGGAATAGACAAAAATGAATTAAAGTCCAAACTCGAAGAAGTTACAAAGTTGGTCCCCTACATTAAGTTGGTGAAAAAGGAGAAGCTGGCGTCACGCCTGGAGAGTATAGAAGAATATAACGAACTTTTCACGAGTGACGAGATAGACAGGTTATTTCGTGAAGTAATCTCGTACTATATTGATCCGGGTAAGTGCCAGGCCTGTATGACTTGCGCTAAGAGATGCCCTGTAGAGGCGATTATAAGTGTCAAGAACCAGATCCATGTAATTAACCAGGAGAAATGCATAAAATGCGGAACTTGCTTTGAAGCTTGCCCCCCTCGATTTGGTGCGGTGACGAAGATTTCCGGCGAGCCTGTTCCGCCTCCTATTCCTGAAGGAGAAAGAACTATAGTCAGAAAGAGTAAAGAAAAAATGAGAGAAATCCCTTTGGCTTAGGAAAGGGGACACACCTCCTTTGGAGGAATGTCCCCGATTTTTTGACTGAAAAGAAGTTAGTTGAAGAAAGGGAAGGGATGACTATTTTGGAGGCAGCATAAAATGTCGGAATAAATCCCGACATTTTATGCTGTCTCCAATACTTTGTCACCACGAGAAATTAGAATCCTATGGAGCTTGTCGAATTTGCACAGTAGAAATAGAAAATCGTGGCAGGACATGTCTCGCGTTGCTGCCTGCCTTTACCCCGTTGAAGAAAATCCGGTGGTAAGAACCAGGTCTGAGAACGTAGATAAAATTTGCAAAACGCTTTTGGAGCTAATGCCGGCTCATGCTCCGGATGCCCCGGCATTGCAGGATTTGGCTCGCTCTTACAGCAAGGCTCCCTAAGCCTTAATTCAAAAGAGTTAACATGCTGGAGTTAGCCCTTTATTTATTAAAAACTACCCCATCTTTAATACTTCTTAGTGATATAAACAGAAGCACAGGATATTATAAAATGTTCTTATTAATAAACGGTTTAAGGTGGGATAGTTATGACGGTCAGCAAATGGATGCATATGGGCACCGTGCTAAAGATGAACGCCAATAATTACCCGGATAAACTGGGTTGTCAAGACAAGTGCAGGAGTTTTACCTTTAAGGAGTGGAACGAAAGGTCCTGCCGCCTTGCCAGCGCCCTGGCCCGGCTGGGGGTGGGCCGCGGGGACAGGGTGGCGGTAATCGCCTACAACAGGGTGGAGTGGATGGAGATATATGCCGCCTGCGCAAAGGGAGGGCAGATCGCCGTACCGGTTATGTTCCGGCTGACTCCGGCCGAGTTCCAGTACATTGTCAACCATTCGGAATGCAAGGCCTTTATTGTTGAAGGGCCCTTTGTGGAGGCGGTAAACAGCGTCAGGGACAAACTTTCAACAGTGCCGTATGGAAATTGCATTTACATTGGTGACGGCAAGGCTCCCGGCGGATACCTGCACTACGAGGAACTGGTAGAATCCGGCGATCCGGCAGAGCCCGGCGTGATGGTAGACTCGGAGGATACCTGGACAATTATGTACACGTCCGGGACAACGGGCAGGCCGAAGGGAGTGGTGAGAACCCACGAGAGTTACATAGCCAATTATATGCTTAACAATATAAATATGGGTGTCCGGCCCACAGACAAGCCGATGCTGGTAATGCCAATGTGTCACGTGAACTCTATTTATTATTCCTTCACTTACACCTGTGTTTCAGCCCCGGTTATGGTTTACAACATGGTTAGCTTCAACCCGGAGGACATGCTGAAGACCATGGCTGATTACAGGATAACCTTTACCTCTCTTGTTCCCACCCACTATATAATGCTGTTGTCCCTGCCGGACGAGGTCAAGAAAAAATATGACGTAAGCTGCATTAGGCAGTTGCTGATCTCCTCGGCCCCGGCCCGCAGGGACCTGAAACTGGCAATAATGGAATACTTCAATTCGGCGGAATTATGGGAGGCCTACGGCTCAACCGAGGCGGGACTGATTACGTACCTTCGGCCGGAGGAACAGTTTAAAAAACTGGGGTCCATAGGGCGGGAGGTATTCGGTATTGACAGGATAAAGCTCCTGGACGAAAACGGACGGGAGGTTCCGGACGGCGAGGTGGGGGAACTGTATACCCGCTCGCCCAACGCATTCAGGGAGTATTGGAAAGACCCGGAAAAAACCGCCGAGGTTTTCCGCGGGGAATGGTGCACAGCAGGCGATATGGCCGTAAGGGACAGTGAAGGGTACTACTACCTGGTGGACCGTAAGAAGAATATGATTATTACCGGAGGTGAAAATGTCTACCCCTCGGAGGTTGAAAATGTGATTGGCGCTCATCCGTCTGTCAAGGACGTGGCTGTGATAGGAGTGCCGGACCAAAAATGGGGCGAGACCGTCAGGGCAGTGGTTATACTTCACGGCAGCTACAGTCCGAGCGAAAGCCTGGCCGGAGAGATAATAGAATTTTGCCGGGATAAGATTGCCGGATACAAGCGCCCCAAGTCTGTGGTATTCATAACAGAAGAAGAAATGCCCAGAACCGGGACCGGGAAAATATTGCACAGGGTGTTGAGGGAAAAGTACGGTAAATGGAGCGACAATATCTGATCAGTAAAAAAATGAAGAAGCCGGCGAAACACCGGCTTCAATACATTTTCCCCAAGGAATTAAACTTAAATATTGATGAATCTTGAAGACATTATTTCCGTTATGGCCTGGGACCGGTTCTTTACCCCCATCTTGCGGTATATGCTGCGCAGGTGTGTTTTGACGGTATCCACGGCAAGGTGTGTCCTGGCCGAAATCTCCTTGTTTGTGAGACCCTGGGCGAGGTACTTGGCAACCTCGCTTTCCCTGGGAGTTAAGTCTTTGCACTCGTCTATCACCTGGGTAAAGGTATTTTGGGGTGCACCCTGGGCCAGCCGGGTGTAGTCAGTCACCAGCTGGCTGAGAAGGGTTGAATCTATGACCACTTCCCCCTTAATTACTCTTCGTATACTCTCCACCAGTTTTTCTCTGGAAGCCTGCTTCAGCATGTACCCGGAAGCCCCGGACTGAAGCGCCAGCCTGATTGATTCGGCGTCTTCGTAAATAGTCAGTATGATTACCTTTACCCCGGGGTAATTTGATACAATCTCCCTGGTAGCTTCAAACCCGTTAACTTTCCCCATCTTGATGTCCATCAAAATAACGTTGGGAGACAGGCGCTCCGTTGTTTCTATAGCGTCCTGTCCGTCGGAACAGGTTCCCACGATGTTTATATCGGAGTAGGGGGTTAGCATGGCTACCAGGCCTTCTCTGATCATGGGATGGTCATCCACAATCAAAAGGTTTATGTTTGTCACAGCAAACCCTCCTTAACCAGCCTTTGGGGTCGGCACACGGATAGTGACCGTTGTTCCCCAGCCCAATCGGGTATCGATATCGCAGGTCCCCCCAAGAAGGAGCACTCTCTCCTGAATGCTGGCAAGGCCAAGGTGATTGCCGGGACTACCCAGAGCTGCAAGGCGCGACCTGTTGAAACCTATCCCGTTGTCCTTTACCACAAGCATTGTTTGATCGTGCCCTGAAATAAACATTACCTGAACCTTTGTGGCCTGTGAATGCTTTAATACATTATTCAGTAATTCCTGCAGTATTCGGTATATAGCCATTTCAAAATTGGGGGGCAGCCGCTGGCTTGAGCCTTCCAGTGCCAGTTCAGCCTGGATATGAGCCTCTTCCTGCAGATTTCTCAACAGCGCCCTCATGGACGGGCCAAGACCGTATGTATCCAACATAATCGGCCTGAGATTGTAGACTATCTGACGTATATCCTGGATCTGCTGCCCCAGCAGGTTCTTTAGTTTTTCCATTTCCTCCCTTAGGTTTTTTCCATCCGGTTCTTCGGCAGAAAAATGCTGCAGCCGGTACCATATTCCCAAAAGGGCCTGTATAACACCATCGTGTATTTCCGATGCCACTCTTTTGCGCTCGTCCTCCTGAGCGCAGATTAATTTGTTAAACAACCGGTGCAGAAGCTGTTCCTTTCGCCCCAACTCCTCGATAAGCTTGGCGTTTTCCATGGCTATGGCTGTTTCCCTGGCTATTGCCGATATTATGGCTGTCTCTTCACGGTCAAAAGCCTTTCCCTGGATAGGCCGGTCCACCTGCATTACGGCCACCACGTCACATCTGAAGGTAATGGGCGCAATAACCACCCACGAGTATGAAAACTCCTCTATCATTTCCCGGGGCATTCCGCTTTCTATGTTGGACGGCGTCAGGACAACCGGCTGCCGTGTGTTAATCAGGCTTAATATGGCTTGATAAGGCGGGTGCCCCTTGAGGGCTTTCCATTTCTTCTTCAATTCCGGGTCGTAGCTGCCCACCGCCACTGCGGGGATTAGTGTTTTGTTCTGGTCAAGCAAAAACACACAGCACCGTGCCGAGAAAAGATCGGCTGTCAACTGGGCCACCACGTGAAGCATCTGGTTTATATTAAGGGTGGAGCTAATGGTTGACACTGTTTCCAGCCATACTGAAAGCTTGCGCAGGTTGCGGTCCTTCTGCTTGGTGAATAATGACTCCTGAAGAATGTCTGCCAGGTGCCTGCCTATAGATATGGCCTTGTTAAGAAGGTTATCCGCAGTTTGGGGCTTTGAACCAAAAAGCCCTATTTCCATGGTGCCAATGGGATCCTCGGCCCTGAGCACCACCGGTATTGTGGTGTGTGCCGAAGGACTGAGAGACGCCAGGTAATTGTTTTTATTCTGTAATTTTATTATATCAATAATACGCCTTGCGTAAAAATGTTCATTCTGACTTTTCTCGCAGTAAGGGTTATCTTTTTCCGCGTTTAAAATGACCGGGGGACGTTCCCCGCTTAGCAATACCAGTGATGCATGCCAGAAATCAAAGAAATTTACCGAAGACTTAAGGACGTTCTGTAAGGCGGTCCTTATCTTTTTTGAGGGGCTGAAACTGGAACTTATCCGGCAAACCATGACCAGCTCAGGAAATTGATTTTTATCGGAATCATCGGTATTGAAGACAATCAACCCCCCCTTCATTATCTGAAAATTCAAAATAGAGATTAATTATTTATTATACTTTGAAAATCAAAATCCTTCTTTTCATTAACAGGTTTTTCAAAATTCACCCAGGGTGAACTTTGGTCACCCTTAAGTGTTAGCCCTCCGGCAACCCCAATCTCTAACCTTTTTCCATCCTTTCTAGCGATACTAATTATTTTCCGGCTTTTTTATAATTTACCTAAGCTTTAGGATACCTGTTGTTTTGCATAAACATGCGACGGCGGCCGGAAGGGGTGTTGTATAAACGCGCCTCTTGATGAAAAATCTATGTACTCCCTGTACGTGTTCGGAACACTTATGAAGGCAAATAAAGTGGCAGCACTTCTACCACCCCAAGTACAAGACCGAAATGATGGCAAGGATCGGCCGGGAGTGGGGTCTTAACGGAATAATGCTGCATTACAACCGCGGCTGTGAGGGCTTTAGTCTGGGTATTGCGGAAAACCGGCTGGGGCTTATCAAGGAAGGCTTCCCCGCTATGACCTTCGAGGGCAACATGGGCGATGAGCGTAAATTTGACGAGGTCAGCACCATGGCCGGCATCGATACCTTCATGGAGAGCATGGACTTCAAAAACTTTATTAAGTCGGGGGGAATAAAACAATGATTACCGCAGGTGTGGATGTAGGCAACAAATTTACTAAGGTAATCATTATGAAAGACGGCCAGATATTGTCCAGGAGCATGGTACTTAGCGGCTTCGATCAGAAGCAGGCCGCTAACGAAGCCTTTGACAAAGCGGTTTCGGAGGCCTGCATCGGAAGGGGAGACGTGCAGTACGTCATGGCCACCGGGGCAGGCAAAGGCGAAGTTGATTTCGCCAACGGGACTTTAACCGAGGTGGGCGCCAACGTCAGGGGAGCGGTCTATTTCTTCCCCACCGGCAGGTCAGTCATTGACGTGGGGGCCGAGGAAGGCAGGGCCATCAAGTGCGACGACAGGGGCAAGATAGTTGACTTTGCCATCAACGAGAAGTGCGCCGCCGGTGCTGGATCCTTTACCGAGGCAATGGCCAGGGCGCTGGAGGTGGAACTTGAGGAAATGGGCCCCCTGGCGCTGAAGTCCACCAAAAACATACCGATGAACGCCCAGTGCGCTGTATTTGCAGAGTCCGAAGTGGTTTCCCTGATTCACTCAAAAATATCCAAGGAAGATATATCCAAGGCGATTCATGATGCCATCGCCAGCCGGATTATCTCAATGGCGCGCAGGGTAGGCGTGGAAAAGGACCTGGTTATGACCGGCGGTGTGGGCAGAAATGTCGGCTTCGTCAAGGCACTGGGAGACGGGCTGGAAATGCAGGTTCTGGTGCCCGACGACCCTGAATTCGTAAGTGCGGTCGGCGCGGCTATTGCCGCAGCTGAAAACATGGCCGGCTAGTATTAAATTTAATGAAACGGGGTAAGCGGAATGGCTGTGGATAAAGCTGAAAAGCCTCAAAAGGAATACTGGCGGTGGACTGAATACAACTGGATGAATACCGACATGGACTGGAGAAAGGCGAAGGTAATCACCGCCGGGGTCGATGTCGGTTCTGTCGGCACCCAGGCCGTTATCATGCTGGACGGGGATCTGTATGCATTCTCCAATATGCGTACCGGCTCCGACAGCCCCAACAGCGCACTGAACGCAATAAACTGGGCCATGGAAAATACCGGGATGGCACTGGAAAATATAACTTTCACGGTTGGCACCGGTTATGGAAGGGTTAACGTACCCTTCGCCAACAAGACTGTCACCGAAATAGCCTGTCACGCCAGGGGAGCAAACTTTATGTACGGCCCCACCGCTCGCACTGTTCTTGACATGGGCGGTCAGGACTGCAAGGCTATCAGGTGTGATGAAAAGGGCAAGGTAGTATCCTTCCTCATGAATGACAAGTGCGCAGCCGGAACCGGCCGCGGGATGGAGGTATTTGCCAACCTCCTGGCAGTCTCAGTGGAAGACGTTGGTGAAATGTCCCTGCAGGTGGACGAAGAGCCTCCGCCGGTCAGCAGCACCTGCGTGGTGTTCGCCAAAACCGAGGCCACCGGCCTCCTGAGGGCGGGCTGGCCCAAGGAAAGGGTATTGGCGGCGTACTGCTCGGCCATGGCGCAAAGGGTTGTGGCACTTCTGAAAAGGAATGGCATTGAAAAAGACTTCGCCATTACCGGGGGTATTGCCAAAAACGTCGGTGTTGTAAGACGTATTGAAAAAGAGCTTGGGCTCAAAGCTCTGAAGCCCCGCTATGATACCCAGATTGCTGGGGCCCTCGGTGCGGCCCTTTTTGCCAAAGCCCTGGTGGAAAAAGGGAAGAAATAACATTATGCTGGCGTAAAAGATCTTCTCATAAGTAAAGAAATGAGGTGATCCCGGTTGATGCCAACTACGGCTATAAGGACGGATCAGGGGAATTCCTCATTATTGTGGACACCGACAGGTGTGTTGATTGCCCCGACAAACCATGTGTAGGAGTTTGCCCTAAGAAAGTGCTGGAAGTTATAGTAGACGATTATGACGATGAAGTAGTCGCGGTGAAAGAGGAACACAGAAAAAAGATCAAGTACAGCTGCGCGCAGGGCTGGGATTTATATCCCCGGCTTCTGCTCACACCCGGACCTGCCGCCGGGTGGTGTTTGCGGCATATGCGCAGTGGAGGTGGAAGGCAGGCAGGAGCTTTTTCAGGCCTGTCCGGATGTGCAGGGACGTGCGGGGCGTGGACGCCCTGCAAGCCCATTTAAGGCGGTATATGCGCCACCCCTGGAGGCGCTGGAAAAACCGGTTCCGGTTATGGTAATGGATGGCGGAACGTCATACGGGCAAAACGATAGGCTTATAGAGGTCATCCCGGGGCGCTGTCCCACAATGGGACCTGATAATTGGCGCGCCGGGCGACTTGTTAAAAAGGAGGCTTCAACGGAGGAGTATTTAAAGAAGGCCTTGGTTCCAGGGCCGGGAGAAGAGACAGCCCCGATACAGCAAATTGTATCTTGTTGCACTGGTATTCATTTCCTTTTAGCCACTGCCATTCGCCCGTGTCACACCGCAGGGTCTTCTTGACATAAAGAAAGGACGGATTGTTTTACCATAGTTAAACAGATCTAACTTTTTCAAAATTTTTTGTGAAAGGATGCTGCCCAATTGATACTCCAGGGAAAAGTAGCGATAATCACCGGGGCCAGGCAGGGAATCGGGGAGGCGGTGGCCCTGGCCATGGCGAAGGAAGGCGCAGACATTATGCTGGTGAGCCGAAGCATAAGCGAAAACGACCAGGTGGTCAAAGATGTGCTGTCTACCGGCCGGAGGGCTTTGGTAATGCAGGTGGACGTGGCCAGCAGGGAACAGGTTCAGCAGATGGTGGACCGCACGATGGAGGCCTTTGGAAGAGTGGACATTCTTTTCAACAACGCCGGGATTAGCAAGCCCGGAATGATCTGGAAGTTATCCGAGGAACAGTGGGACCAGGTTATAAACGTCAACCTGAAGGGCACCTTTAACTGCATGCAGGCGGTGGCAAAACCGATGATGGATCAAAAGTCGGGAGCAATTATAAATGTCACTTCTTCAGCCGGACTTCTGGGCACAATCGGCCAGGTAAACTACACCGCCGCAAAGGGCGGGGTGTACGCCCTAACAAAATCCGCCGCCAAGGAGCTGGCCAGGTACGGTATCACGGTAAACACAGTGGCTCCCATGGCTGAAACCGAGATGACAAAAACTATCGCCACCGATCCAAGGTTTAAAGACAAGTACCTTGAGCGCATTCCCATGGGACGCTTTGCAAAGCCTGAAGAGATTTGCCCCGCTGTAATATTTTTGGCTTCAGACGGGGCCCGTTACATCACGGGGCAGACATTGTGTATAGATGGCGGAATGGTGATGCTTTAGCAGGGGGGAAATCGGTTGAACGACAAAGATGTGGTAATTTTAAGTGCAGTTAGGACTGCGGTGGGCCGCCTGGGAGGATCGCTGAAAGACATACCGCCGCAGAATCTGGGGGCGATGGTGGCCGCTGAGGCGATTAAAAGGGCCGGTATTCCGGCTTCCCAGGTTGGGGAAGTTATTTTCGGACACTCGAGGCAGACTACCGAGGCATCAAATATAGCAAGGGTTATTACCCTAAAGGCGGGTATCCCGGAAGAGGTGCCGGCGTATACGGTTCATCGCCAGTGCGCTTCCAGTGTGCAGTCATTCGTAAACGGCTGCCAGGAAATAATAACCGGCAATTCTGATGTGGTACTTGCCGGCGGTACCGAGGTGCTGAGCAGGGCGCCCTTTTACCTGAAAAACGCCCGCTACGGCTATGGAAACGGGAACGGGGTGCTTGTCGACTCCCTTACCGAGGCAGGTCCCGGGGCACAGCCGCCTGAAATGTATGGCAACCTCCCAATGGGGCTGACCGCGGAGAATGTAGCCAGGGAGTTTAACGTGTCACGGGAAGATCAGGACAGGTTTGCCCTTTTAAGCCAGCAGAGGGCGGCCAAGGCTATTTCCGGGGGAAAGTTCAAGAGCCAGATAATGCCGGTGGGTGTTAAGGCAGGGAAAGTCAAGGTGGATTTCGACACCGACGAGCATCCAAGGGCAACCACCATTGAAAAGCTGGCTTCACTACCTCCATCATTTATAGAAGGCGGATCTGTTACAGCTGGAAACAGCTGCGGCTTTAACGACGCGGCCGGGGCGCTTCTGCTGGCATCGGCGGCTAAGGCGAGGGAGCTGGGCGTAAAGCCCCTGGCCAGGGTGGTTTCCTGGTCATCGGTTGGAGTATCTCCGAGAATAATGGGCATCGGGCCTGTGCCTGCAACCCGCAAGGCACTTGAGAGGGCCGGGCTGTCAATTGATGATATCGGTTTTATAGAGCTGAACGAGGCCTTTGCGTCTCAGGTTCTGGCTTCAATAAGGCAATTGGGCCTGAGCGAGGACAGGATAAACCCCAACGGCGGGGCAATAGCCCTGGGCCACCCCATTGGAGCCACTGGGGCAGTGCTGCTGACCAAACTGTTGTACGGAATGATGGACAGCGGTGAGCGGTACGGGCTGGCAACTCTTTGTATAGGTGGAGGACAGGGGATGGCGGTGATCCTGGAAAAAGTATGAGATTTGAATAATGTAATGAAAAGAAAGTGAAAGGAGGCGGCAAACTCCGGCCCCCTTGCCCGGTTATGATTGGATTGGGGGTCAGTCAGATGAAAAGAGTTTTATTATTGATTGGCCAAAAAAGATTTTTATTAAATCATTAATCAAGGGGGAAGAATTATGGATTATTTCAAGTGGCCGCGTCAAACAGACATTAAGGACCACGATCTTTTCACCGAGGAGCATTTTGGAAAAGAGGCCCCGTGCGTAATTTACGAAAAAAAGCCGGTTCTTGACCCGGCCGGAAACCCGGTGGACGGACTATACTCCGCCTGGGTGGTCCTCAACAACCCGGCCCAGTATAATTCCTATACCACCGAGATGGTCAAGGGAGTTATCTCCGGCTTCCATAGGGCCTCCATGGACAGGTCGGTGGTGGCCATCGTGTTTACCGGCGTCGGGGACAAGGCCTTCTGCACAGGAGGCAACACCAAGGAGTACGCCGAATACTACAGTGGGAACCCCAGTGAGTACGCGCTGTACATGGACCTTTTCAACGGCATGGTTGACGCCATATATATGGCCAAGAAGCCGGTAATCTGCCGCGTCAACGGCATGAGGGTGGCCGGTGGCCAGGAAATAGGAATGGCCTGCGACATCTCCATTTCCTCCGACCTTGCCATATTCGGCCAGGCCGGACCAAGGCACGGGTCGGCTCCGGTAGGCGGATCTACCGACTACATCTTCTGGTACCTGGGCATGGAAAACGCCATGTGGAACTGCATTTCCTGCGAGACCTGGAGCGCTTACAAGATGGAGCGGCTGGGACTGATCTCCAAGGCTGTGCCTGTGTTGAAGAAGGACGGAAAATTCATCAGGAACCCGCAGATTATAACAGACAAGTACATTGACGACGGAGCCATAGTTTACGGTGAATTTGCCAAGGGGCAGGCGGCGGCTGATGCCAAGGCCCTGATGAAGGAGTGCGAGACAGACTTCGCCCTGCTTGACGGCGAGGTCAACAAGGTGATCTGGACACTGACCAACCTGTTCCCGCACTGCCTGATGATGTCCATCGACGGCATCCGCCAGAAGAAGAAGTTCTTCTGGGACATGAACAAGCTGCCCAACAGGCACTGGCTGGCGGCCAACATGATGAGCGAGGCCTACCTTGGCTTCAACGCCTTCAACAACAAAAAAGCCACCGGCAAGGATGTTTGTGACTTCATTGAATACCGCAGGCTTATCTCAGAGGCGAAGCCCTTTAACCAGGAGTTTGTTGACAAGGTGCTTCCCCAGCGCAAAGAATAGCGCTTAAAACTTTATCTGGCTTCCTACCGGGTGGATTTGGCGGCGGGAGAACACAGCAATGTTTCTCCCGCCTGCCGGCAAAAGGGGGAATAAGATTGAGTTACCAGTTCATCAAGGTGAAAAGTGAGGGCGGGATGGCCACAGTCACCTTAAACCGTCCTCCCCTTAACGTTTTAACCATACCTATGATGCAGGAGCTGGTTTCAGCCCTGGAATGGGCTGTAAACGAACCGGGCGGTATAATAGTGCTGGATGCGGAGGGTAAGGCCTTTTCCGCCGGCGTCGATGTGGCCGACCATACCGAGGATAAAGTTGACATGATGATAGAGGTTTTTGACCGCATTTTTATGACCATGTCCGGCACCGACAAGCCTATTGTGGGAGTCGTAAAAGGAGCCGCCCTGGGCGGGGGGTGCGAACTGGCCATTTTCTGCGACATACTGGTGGCCTCGGAGAAGGCAAAATTTGCGCAGCCGGAGATCGCTGTGGGCGTGTTTCCCCCAATAGCCTGCTACATGCTGCCCAGAATTATGTCATGGCCAAGGGCCCTTGAGCTTCTCCTGTCCGGTGAAACCATAGGCGCCCAAAGGGCCGAGCAGATTGGCCTGGTAAACAAGGTACTGCCTTTTGAGAACTTTGAGGACGTTGTAAGTGAATTTCTGCAAAAATTCCTTAAAATGAGCCCGGTGGTGCTGTCATTGACCAAAAAGGCCGCCAGGACCGGTTTGGGTAAAGACTTTGCAGCAGGGCTCAAGGCTATAGACGACATTTACCTTAATCAGCTGATGAAGACCGCTGACGCCAAGGAGGGCCTTAACGCCTTCATGGAAAAACGCCAGCCTGTCTGGCAGGGAAAATAAATGGAGGTGCGATTCATGGGAATACCTTCTAAAATAGAAACATGGCAGATGGTTGAGCCCGGAAAGCTTGCCAGGGTCAGCATAGACGTGCCGGAATTAAGGCCGGGGGAAGCCTTGGTGGAGGTGGCGGGCTGCGGTGTGTGCCATACCGACATTGGATATTTCTTTGACGGTGTCCCCACCGTTACAAAGCCTCCCCTCACACTGGGACACGAGATTGCAGGCAGGGTGGTTGCAGGCAGTGATGACCTGACAGGCAAGGAAGTAATCGTTCCTGCCGTTATGCCCTGTAATGACTGTGCAATCTGCGCCTCGGGGCGGGGCAACCGCTGCCTTAAACAGGCCATGCCGGGAAACAGCCTTGGGATTTACGGGGGCTTTTCAAATTACATACCGGTTCCCGCCGCTGACCTGTGTGTGGTGGAGGACAGGAAAGGCATGCCGCTGGAGCAACTTGCCGTGGTTGCCGACGCCATCACCTCACCGTACCAGGCTGCCAAAAGGGCAGACATCGGGGAAGGGGACCTGGTGGTAATCACCGGGGCTACAGGCGGCATTGGAGTATATATGACACAGATAGCCTCGGTTATGGGGGCCAGGGCGGTGGTGGCAATCGCCCGTAACCAGGACAAACTGGACAGGTCGCTGCAATTCGGCGCCACCAAGGCTATAAGCACAAAGGACAAGAGCGTTAAGGATGTCAGGGAGGAATTCAGGGCCTACTGCAAGGAAAACAAGCTGCCGTCCTTCGGCTGGAAGCTGTTTGAATGCACCGGGTCCAAAATGGGCCAGGAAATCTGCCTGGAGCTGTTAGGTTTCGTGGGCAAGATGCTTGTGGTTGGGTTTGGCACCAGCAAGGTTGAGTACATGCTTTCAAGGCTTATGGCATTCGATGCCGAAATTATCGGCACATGGGGATGCCTGCCAAAGTATTATCCCGAAGTCCTAAGCATGGTGCTGGACGGCCGCATCAAGGTTGAGCCCTTTGTTGAGGTTCGACCCATGAGCCAGATAGAGGAGGTTTTCAAGCTGTCTCATGAGGGCAAGCTTATAAAGAGGGTGGTTCTGACCCCCGACTTCTAAATTTATAAAGATAAATGAATTAAAGATAATTATTATAAAGCACAGGGGAACCGTTATCAGGGTTCCCCGTCTTTTTTCCCCTTTAAAACAATAAATTTTAATATAAAGAGGATTTTAGCCGGCCGCTGTCATAAATATTTAAGGAAATAACAGTTTTTATATCGACAGAAATAATTTTGCTAAGAAGAGGTTTTTAAAAATGCTATTCAGAAATGTTATTGACAGCATAGGCAGCACGCCGGTGACCGAACTGAAAACCTACGGGAGGCCCGGCGTTAAAATATATGCCAAGCTCGAGGGGACCAATCCCGGGGGATCGGTAAAGGACAGGACCGCCAAATACCTTATAGAATCTGCTGAAAAAGAAGGCAGGCTAACCGAAGGAAAAGTTATCCTGGAGGCCACCAGCGGAAATACCGGTATTGCCCTGGCCATGATATCAGCAATGAAAGGATACAGTTTCGTGGCGGTAATGCCGGAAAACGCCAGCGTTGAAAGAATAAAGCTGTTAAGGGCCCACGGGGCCGAAGTGATACTCACGGACGGGGCGAAAGGCACCAATGGCGCCATAGAGGTGGCGCGAAGAATGATAGATGAGGATGAAAGGTATTTCATGCCGGACCAGTTCTCCAACCCGGCCAATCCCCGCGCCCATTATGAGACCACCGGAAAGGAGATTATAGAAGACGTTCCGGACGTCACCGCCTTTGTCGCAGGCGTCGGCACAGGAGGTACACTTACCGGGGCCGGGAAGCGGCTAAAGGAATACAGCCCGGGAATACACATTGTGGGAGTGGAGCCGGGGCCCCAGTCCAGGATACAGGGGCTGAGGAATATGCAGGCCTATAAGCCGCCTATATATGACGACTCCATAATTGACTACAAGCTGGACGTTCCGGATGATGAGGCGTTCAGGCTGGCCAGGGAGCTGTTTGTAAGGGAAGGGCTCTCCGTGGGCATTTCCTGCGGGGCCGCCCTCTGGGGTGCAATCCGGTACAGTGATATAGCAGGCTCCGGAAATATAGTCGTCATATTCCCCGACCGGGGAGACAAGTATTTCAGTACGGAACTTTTTGAATAAGGTATTAGATAATTCTTGATATAGAAAGCCCATTCAGGGCTTTTTCTTATTTTTATGTGTCTTATAAACTTACAGTGTATGATTTTCTTACGCCGCTCTAATAATTCCAATGGGTTGGATAATTTTATTTAGTCAAAAATGAAGGCCACCTGACAATCAATACCTTCAAATGCATTGAATAAATTTAATCTTCTCGCTATATTGGGCGTAATGGTAATCCTGCTTGGATATTCCGCAAACCAATTCCAATTAATTGTTTTTTCAATATTGGTTGGCTTCTTCTCGAACTTCGCCCTGACTGGAGTGCAGCCGTTGCTGGCAGAGTCTTACCGGACTGAATATCGCAATACCGGTGTTGCTTTTACTCAGGCATTCGGCCGTCTTGGTGGAATGAGTGGTCCTATCCTTGCGGGTTTTGTTCAGCAAATCGGTTTTGGTTTTACCGGTACTCTAGCCATGTTTGCTGCTCCCGCGGTAATCTGTGTGATTATAATGTATTTCTTCAGACTTGAAACAAAAGGAAAAAGCCTGGAAACAATCGCCAGCTAAATCACCGCTAAAGGTTAACCCTGAAAATAGCTGTCAGCAATCAGCTGTCAGCTATGCGGGCCTTAAAAGCCGAGGAAACCATCAAAGGCAGGGCTGTTACTGAAGCGCTCCTTGAGGAAGTGGGCAAATGCGCCGCCGCCGAAAGCAAGCCCATCTCAGATATCCGGGGTTCAGAAGAATACCGGAGGGATATGGTGCGGGTCTTTACCAAGCGGGCCCTGCGAAAAGCGATCAGGAGGCCTTTGTAAACAACGCCGCAG